>NZ_QGAJ01000004.1:0-509634 GCF_005233615.1 Pseudomonas sp. CFBP13528 | reverse complement strand
AGCCTTTTTGGTTACTTTTGGGGCTCTTTTCCAAAAGTGACCCGCTGTAAAAGCGGAACCCATAGCAGCCGTTACCGCAGAAACGGATATGTACCCGGTCCAATCCAACATCCTGGTCGGCCCAGAGGCCGCCATCGGGAGCAAGCCCCCTCCCACAGGGGATCTGCGCTAACTGATCGGCATCAGGGCAAGCCCCCTCCCACATTTGGACCGAGGTGTACCAGGTGGATAACCGTCGATTCAGCTCTGTACCACCCCCGTCCCAAACCGCCGAATCGCCAGGCAGTACCCCACCAACGCCAGCGCCGCCAGCAACCCGCCCGCCGCGCCGATCCAGGCGAAGCCAAAGTGGCTGCCGACCCAACTGCCCATCAACGCACCACCGCCGATGCCGATGTTGTAGATACCGGAGAACATCGCCATGGCCACGTCGGTGGCGTCGGGTGCCAGCACCAGCACTTTGGACTGCATCGCCAGGCCGAAGCCCATGATCGCCATGCCCCAGAACACACTCAGGACCACCAGGTAGGACTCCGCGCCGCTCAACGGCAACATCAGCGCCAGGCAGGCCGCAAGCAGGAACACGCTGCTGATCACGAAGACGTGCGGGTTGAAGCGATGCACCAGGCTGAACAGCAGCGAGCCGATGATACCGGCACCGCCGAATACCAGCAGGATCAGGGTGACTGCGCTGCCACCCAAACCGGCGACGCCTTCGACGAAGGGTTCGATGTAGCTGTAGGCGGTGAACTGGGCGGTGACGGTCATTGCGGTCAGCACGTAGAGCGCCACCAAGGCCGGGCGCTTGAACAGCAGCGGCAGGCTGCGCAGGGAGCCGGAGTTCTGGCTCGGCAACGGCGGCAAGGTGCGCCCCAGCCAGAACACCAGCGCGGCGGCGAACGCGGCAATCACCAGGAAGGTGGTGCGCCAGCCCATGGCCTCGCCCAGCAGGCGGCCCAGCGGAATGCCCAGCACCATCGCCAGGGACGTGCCGGTGGCGAGCAGCCCCAGGGCCTGCACTTGCTTGCCCTGCGGCGCCAGGCGCACCGCCAGGGACGCGGTGATCGACCAGAACAGCGCATGGGCCAGGGCGATGCCGACTCGGCTGACCATCAGCAGGCCGAAGCTGGTGGCCACGCTGGACAGGATATGGCTGACGATAAACAGGCCGAACAGCACGATAAGCAATTTGCGCCGTTCGACGTTACGCGTGAGCAGCATCACCGGCAGCGACGTCAGCGACACGATCCACGCATAGATAGTGAGCATCAGGCCGACGCTGGCCACGGGCATGTCAAAGCTGGCGCCGATGGCGCTGAGCAGGCCGACCGGCACGAATTCGGTGGTGTTGAACACAAAGGCGGCCAGCGCCAGGGCGATGACCGGTTGCCAATTGGCTTGGGGAGTTGCGGCTGAAAGGCTCATTGAGGGGCGAGGTACTCTGACAGTGATCAAACGGCCGCGCAGGACACGCGGGGCCGTTGAGCATTCTATAGGTTTCTCGCGGCGCTGTTGGCCCTGATCCTGCCCGGTTATCGCGTGACGGGTCAGCGCGACTGCCTGAGCGCCGGGCGAAATCGGCCTGATCGGCCCCGGCTCACGGATCCACCTGCGTCATCAACTCGGGAATGCTTTCCGGGCGCCTGGCATAGCGCTGGGCCAAGGCCGCACACACCATCAACTGGATCTGATGAAACAGCATCAACGGCAGGATCAGCACGCCCATGGTCGCGCCGGCAAACAATACCTGGGCCATCGGCACACCGGTGGCCAGGCTTTTCTTCGAGCCGCAGAACACAATGGTGATGCGGTCTTCCAGGTTAAAGCCAAACGCCTTGCCCAGCAGCGCAGAGGCCACCAGCACCAGCGCCAGCAAGATGCAGCACGCCAGCACCAGACCGCCCAGTTCCCACAGCGGAATCTGGTGCCAGATGCCTTCGTTGACCGCCTCGCTGAAAGCGCCGTAGACCACCAGCAGGATCGAGCCCTGGTCGACGAATTTGAGCCAGGACTTGTTGCGCCCGACCCAGTCACCGATCCAGCGTCGGGCAATCTGGCCGGCGACGAACGGCAGCAGCAACTGCACGCTGATCTTCAGGATCGCGTCGATGGTGGAGCCGCCATCGCCGTGCACATTGAGCAGCAGGGTCACCAGCAAGGGCGTGAGGAAGATACCGAACAGGCTCGAGGCCGCCGCGCTGCAGATGGCCGCCGGAATATTGCCGCGCGCCAGGGAAGTGAAGGCAATCGCCGATTGCACGGTGGCCGGCAGCGCGCAGAGGTAGAGCATGCCCATGTACAGGTCGTTGCCGATCAGCGGCGACAGCACGGGCTTGAGCGCCAGGCCCAGCAGCGGGAACAGCACGAAGGTCAGGCTGAACACCAGCAGATGCAAACGCCAGTGCCCCGCCCCGGCGACGATGGCCTGGCGCGACAGCTTGGCGCCGTGCAGGAAAAACAGCAGCGCGATGGCAAGGTTGGTGACCCAGCCGAAGGCCACGGCGGTCTGGCCGCTGGCCGGCAGCAGGGAGGCGAGGATCACCGTGGCGATCAGGGTCAGGGTGAAGTTATCGGGCAGGAAACGCGGACGGGTCATAAGCAAGTCTTCCAGGGGTTGCCAAGCGCATGGGGCGACTCTAACGTAACGATCTGTTACCGACTAACGCCAATGAGCCAGTAAATGCCGCCTAAAGGACAGGATAAAACCGTCCGACGCACGGTGCCCGGGCTGTCCAGCCTGCCGCGACCGGTATATGGACGCACCGAATCGCTGCCCAATCGAGCACTGACGCGCCGACACAGCCATCCGTGGGTGCAGTTGTCCTATGCCATTTCCGGGGTGCTGGAGATCCAGACCAGTGCCGGCCGCTTCGTCGCGCCGCCCCAGCGTGCGGTGTGGATTCCGGCGGGCATGCCGCACCGGGTCTACAGCGCGCCCCACACCGAAATGCGCAGCCTCTACCTGGATTGCAGCGTCACTGCGTGGGCGGCCGGGCACTGTCACGTGCTGGAGGTGAGCAGCCTGTTGCGCGAGTTGATCCGCAGCTTCAGCGAACGGCCGGTGGAATATGCCGAGGATGGCCCCGATGGCCGCCTGGCCCAGGTGATACTGGACCAGCTCGCCGCCGCGCCCCCGGTAGACTTGATGCTGCCCCTGCCCCATGACGCCCGCTTGCGGCAGATCTACCGCAGCCTGAACCTGCATCCCGAGCAGCAGACCACGCTGGGGGATTGGAGCCGGAAGCTGGGGATCAGCGAAAAAACCCTCAGTCGCTTGTTTCTGAGTGACACCGGGCTGACCTTTCGCGCGTGGCGCCAGCGCCTGCGCCTGCTGAGCGCCCTGCCCGCCCTGGAGCAAGGCGAGCGGGTAACGGACGTGGCGCTGGGCTGTGGTTATGAATCGACGTCGGCGTTCATCAACGCGTTTCGCCAGCAATTCGACGCCACGCCGGGGGAATTTTTCCGTTGAGGATGGCCCGCCAACTGCAAAAAATCCCCAAACACGCGCTCGGCTGGTATTGTGCCGCGCTTTGGAACACCGCTACCGACTTGCGAGGAATGGACGTTGGACACTGACGAAAAAATGACTGGAGACCTGTTCGAGGTCGATAAGCGCCTGTCACTCAAACCCGTGGTGGACTTCAACACCTACCTGCGCGACGCGTTTGGCAACGGCCCGTGCACCTGCATACGCTGCACTGCCAGCGGTGGCGATGAAACCGGCTACGGGTTCCAGCACACGTTCAATGTCGACGGCAAACCCACGCACCGCCGCTTTGCCACCACGGCAGGCAGTGACGTGCTGATGGCGCTGAAAAAGGCCTGGCTGTCGTACATCAAGGCCGAGCTGCCGCTCAGCGGTGTATTGGCGCTGGAGACGGTGAAGGAGTTTGTCGAGCCGCAGTTGCACAAGCGCGTAGCGCCACTGCTGTTGGCCAGCGGGTTGGTCAAGGACGTGGATGGCCAATTGCACATTCAGCCGCAAGCCTTGACTTGAACGCACTTCAAATGTGGCAGGGGGCTTGCCCCCGATGGCGGTGAGCCAGCTAAGCATTGGTTGGCTGACACACCGCTATCGGGGGCAAGCCCCCTCCCACACTGGTTTTGTATCAGCAGGTTAAAAGCCTGGGACACCTTGCATCCGGAGCTCGGGAGACAGTTCTTCCAGCGGCTCGGTCAGCGGCCGTTCGCTCATCCCCGGCAGCAGAATCACTTTGCGGCACTCCTCCTCGCACTTGTCGAACATCTCATACCCGCGCGCCGCCTGTTCCAGCGACAGCCGGTGGGTGATGATCGCGTCCGGGTTCAGGTGGCCCAGTTCGATATGCTCCAACAGCTCCGGCAGATAGCGCTGCACGTGGGTCTGGCCCATCTTGAAGGTCAGGCCCTTGTCGAACGCATCGCCAAACATGAAGCCATGGATAAAGCCGGCATACACCCCAGCCACACTGACCACCCCGCCACGGCGCACGGCCGCGATGCACTGGCGCAGGGCCTTGCCGCTGCTGCCTTCGATCTTCAAGGTGGTGAGGATAGTTTCGGTGGTGCTGCCCTTGGCTTCAAAACCCACCGCATCCACCACGCCGTCGACGCCGCGCATGCCGGCGGTCTGGCGGATGATGGTGTCGGCCGGGTCATCGTCCTCTTCAAAGTTGATCGGGATCACGCCATACATCTTTTGTGCGTAGGCCAGGCGATAGGGATGATCGTCGACCATGAAAATCCGTTCGGCACCGAGCATCTGCGCGCACGCCGCGCTGAGCAAGCCCACTGGGCCGGCGCCATAGATCGCCACGCTGGAGCCTTTGCCGATACCGGCGTTGGTCACCGCCTGCCAGGCCGTGGGCAGGATGTCGGAGAGGAACAACACTTTTTCATCCGCCAGCAACCCAGGCACCTTGAACGGCCCGGCGTTGGCCTTGGGCACCCGCACCAGCTCCGCTTGACCACCGGGGATGCCGCCGTACAGGCGGCTGTAGCCGAACAACGCGGCACCCGGCGGGATCGCCTTTTTATTCAGGATTGCGCCACGCCCGTCGTTGGTGGTTTCGCAGGCGGCGTACTGCTGCAACTGACAAAAGAAACAATCGCCGCAGGCGATCACGAAGGGGATCACCACGCGGTCACCGCGCTGCACCGCCGTGACTGCCGGACCGGTTTCCTCGACGATGCCCATGAACTCATGCCCGAAGATATCGCCGTGCTCCACCGTGGGGATTTTGCCCCGGTACAGGTGCAGGTCCGAGCCACAGATCGCGGTGGCGGTGACGCGCAGAATGATGTCGTCGGGTTGCTCAATGATCGGGTCAGGTACGGTATCGACCTGGACTTTATGGGCGCCTTGGTAGGTCATCGCGCGCATGGGCTGCACTCCTGTGATGGGGACTTACTAGTTAAGGGCACGCCCAGCGCAGGGCGTTCCCTCACCTTGCGGCGGTAAGCGATAAATGGTCGTTCAGCGCAACCGCGTGACCGTAAGCGCCACCACGGCGATCCGCTCGACGCGTTCATACCCGGGCTTGTCGAGTTCTTCGCCGAAGACGTCCGGGTCCAGTTCACGGTAGGTCCAGCCATAGGCGTCACTGGCCAGCAACGGCTTGACCGCTTCCAGGAAGGGATCGCCGCCGGCCACCATCGCCACGCCGGTATACAGCAGCAGGCTACCGCCAACGGCCAGGCGTGCGAGGGATTCGCCGGCGATTCGCACCGACAACTGCTCGCCCAACGCACCACCGCCATGGCGATAGGCGCGTTGGCGGTCGTCATTCATGTACGGCGGGTTGGCGACGATCAGATCGAATTCGCCCTCGACGCTGGTCAGCACGTCACTCTGGTAAACGCTCACATTCGTCAGGCCCGCCAGCTCGGCATTCACCGCAGTCAGGCGCAGGGCGCGCGGGTTGATGTCCACCGCGAGCACCTCGGCGTCGTGCCGTGCATGGGCGACGACCAGCGCACCGACACCCGCTCCGCAGCCGATGTCTACCGCGCGTTTGAGCGGTTCGACGCGCTGCTGCAGATAGGCTTCGATCACCTGGGCGAATCGATAGCTGTCGGGGCCGAAAAACACCGCATCCGCCTCGACGGTGGGATAAGGCGAATGGGCAAACAGCAAGTCGCCCAGGCTCGACCAGCGCACGGTGCTGCGCCACAGCGCGTCATGTTTTTCAATCACTCCAGCTTGCTGCAGCTCTTCACGAAAGGCCTCTGGCAGCAGGTCGTTGTCGAACGGCATGGACCAGCCGAACACATCGCGCAGGTTCATCGCCAGCGGGGTCGACAGGCGTTGGTACATGCGCTCGTGGGTCAACGGGGTCGGGGTGATAAAACGGTAGCCGCTCTCCTTCAAGCCTCGGCCAAGATTCAGCAGGGCACGATCGGCCAGTTGTTGTGCAGACATGGACACATTTCCTTAGCGCAGACGCGCGCGCAGTTGGATAAAGCGGCGGGTGGCATACAACCCGGCGGGGCTGCAGTGGCGCCGCGCCGACATCCACGGAATCAGCGCGCCCAGTTGCTGCCCATCGGGCAGGCTCCACAGTGATTCGACGAGGGCCTGGGTATCCGGGTCAGCCGGACGGTGCTGCTCGCGGCTGAAACGGCTGCCGCGCCCAGGTCTTACCGGCGCCACGCGCTGGGTGCCGATCCAGTCACCGGCGATCCAGTCATGCAGCACCTGTTTTTCATAACCGCTGAACACACCGAACATCGCAGCGCCCGCGCCTTCGATCAACTGCCAGAAACGGCTCTCGGCGGGGTCCTGGTTGCGTTTGATCCAACCCTTTTCTTCCATCGCCCTGAGGAAATCACCCATCTGCCCCGGCTTGGCCAGCCACTGATTGACAGTCTTGCCTTCGAAGCGGCAGTAGTCCGAATGCATATGCTGGCCAAAGCTGCGCTTGCGTTCGAGCATGGCCATCACTTCATCCTGCAGATCAAAACCCTCGATAACCGCGGTGGTGCCTGGGCCGAGGTCGTTGAGGCGATACCCGGCGGCGACGCGACGGTAGAACTCTTGCCTGCCCTCACCCAGCGGCAGCAGGTTCAATACCGACTGCGCGGCTTTGCTGGCGTGGCCGCTGCTGGCGTTGTCGATGGTCACGTGAAGGGTGAAGTAATAGGGGTCGATGCCCAGCTCGCTCAGTTCGTAGGCAGTGATCAGCAGGTGCAGCGGCAACTGCTCGTAGCCCAGGTTGTAGCCGATGATTTCCGGCAGGAACTCTTCGGCGCACAGGCCCAGGGCCAGTTGCAACGCGCCTTGCAGATAGTGGCCGTCATCAAGCCCCGCCTCGCTATCGGCATCGTGCTCGCTGAGCAGCTTGCGATAGATCACCACATGGTTCTGAGCGGCTTCGCCGTCGCCCAACTCTTCGAGGTAGGTGGTCAGCAGGCCGTCGAAGCGCTGATCCTGCCAATAGCGCAGCAGGCCGTAGAGCCATGCGCCGTCGACCTGTTTGGTCGGGGCCACGCGTTGCAGCACATACAGCGCGTGCGCCTTGTTCTGGAAGTAGCGGCGCGGCCGGCCTTGCTGGCGTTGCTCCAGATATTCGGCGTAAGCCTGGGCCACGGCGGCGCAGCGCTGTTCCACCCAGGCCGGCAACTGCTCGGGCACATCCGGCAGGTCGCTGACGGTCTCCTCCACCTGCGCCAATTGATCCTGCAGGTAATCACGCGCCACTTGCGTGGCATCCGCAGATTCACCGTACAGCTGTTGGTAGACCCGTTGATGGCGGCCCTGGGCCGAGTCTGTGACAGAGGCCGGTTGGCCTGACAGCGCTGTGAGGAGTGTCATGGTGGCAGTTTCCGCAAAGTCCGTTACAACGGGCCATCCTGCAAGGCGGCCCCGCAAAAGCGCTTGAACCACGCGCTTACACAATGCAGAGCATCGGGAGGTGCGGAAAATTCAAATGAGGTTGTTAAAGGGGGGATAAGCGGTCGCTGGGCAAAATGAAAATGTGGGAGGGGGCTTGCTCCCGATAGCGGTGTGTCAGTGACGAATTCATTGACTGATCCACTGCTATCGGGGGCAAGCCCCCTCCCACATTTTTTACATCCTGGGTTGCTGCGTTGTTATTTACGCGCAGCCTCCCACTGCTTGAGCAGGTCGTTGTAGTTCACGGTCTCGCCTTTGGGCTTCTCGTTGGCCAGTTTCGGTTTCGGCGCGCCAGGCTGGTCGAACCAGTATTGCGCGTCACGCTCGGGGTTCATTCTCGGGCCGCACACCGGTTGCACCTTGGAGCGTTCCAGGCGCGTCATGATCGCGTCCTGCTCCTTGGCCAGGTTGTCCAGGGCCTGTTGCGGGGTTTTCTCGCCGCTGGCGGCGGCGGCGATGTTGCTCCACCACAGTTGTGCCAGGCGCGGGTAGTCCGGCACGTTGGTGCCGGTGGGCGACCATTCGGTGCGCGCCGGGCTGCGGTAGAACTCTACCAGGCCACCGAGTTTGGGCGCCATGTCGGTCATGGCCTGGGAGTTGATATCGGACTCACGAATCGGCGTAAGACCGACGATGGTCTTCTTCAAGGACACGGTTTTGGAAGTGACGAACTGCGCGTAGAGCCAGGCCGCGAGTTTCTGCTTCTCCGGCGTGGACTTGAGGAAGGTCCAGGAACCCACGTCCTGATAGCCCTTCTTCATGCCCTTCTCCCAATACGGCCCGACCGGCGACGGCGCCATGCGCCATTTCGGCGTACCGTCGGCGTTCACCACCGGCAGGCCCGGCTTGACCATGTCGGCGGTAAACGCGGTGTACCAGAAGATCTGCTGGGCGATATTGCCCTGGGACGGCACCGGGCCGGATTCGGAGAAGGTCATGCCCGCCGCTTCCGGTGGCGCGTAGGCCTTCATCCAGTCCACGTATTTCTGCGTGGCGAACACCGCCGCCGGGCCGTTGGTGTCGCCGCCACGGGTCACGCTGGAGCCCACCGGGTGGCAGTCCTCCACGCGAATGCCCCACTCGTCCACCGGCAGGCCGTTGGGCAAACCCTTGTCGCCGCCACCGGCCATGGAGAACCAGGCATCGGTGAAGCGCCAGCCCAGGGACGGGTCCTTCTTGCCGTAGTCCATGTGCCCATAGACGCGCTTGCCGTCGATTTCCTTGACGTCTTCGCTGAAGAATTTGGCGATGTCTTCATAGGCCGACCAGTTTACCGGTACGCCGAGCTCGTAACCGTACTTTTCCTTGAACTTGGCTTTCAGCTCCGGACGCTCGAACCAGTCGGCGCGGAACCAGTAAAGGTTGGCGAACTGCTGGTCGGGCAACTGGTAGATCTTGCCGTCCGGCGCAGTGGTGAAAGACAGGCCAATGAAGTCTTTGAGGTCCAGGGTTGGCGAGGTGAAGTCCTTGCCTTCGTTGGCCATCAGGTCGGTGATGGATTCGGTCTTGCCGTAGCGAAAGTGCGTACCGATCAGGTCCGAGTCGTTGACCCAGCCGTCATAGATATTCTTGTCCGATTGCATCTGGGTTTGCAGCTTCTCCACCACGTCGCCTTCCTGCAGCAGGTCGTGGGTCAGCTTGATGCCGGTGATTTCGCTGAAGGCCTTGGCCAGCACCTTGGATTCGTACTCGTGGGTGGTAAGGGTTTCCGACACCACGTTGATCTTCATCCCACGGAAGGGTTCGGCGGCCTTGATAAACCACTTCAACTCCTCAAGCTGTTGGGCTTCGGTGAGCGTGGACGGTTTGAACTCGCTGCCGATCCATTTTTTCGCGGCATCTTCATACGCATCAGCCCAGGCCGAAGCGCTCAAACCGCTGAGGGCCAGTACGGCGGCCAATGAAATGCTATGTCGCAGCTTATTGTTTTTATTCAACATAGAGACCTCCTGGTTAATTTCAGACGGGACTCGCAGACACCCCTTCTCTTGTAGGAGCGAGCTTGCTCGCGAAAAACTCAAGGACACCGCGGGCTACCAGGAGCACTGCGTTATCGTTGACGATTTTCGCGAGCAAGCTCGCTCCTACAGGGGTGTGCATACCTAGCCCCAACGCATCACACTCAACAGCCATACCAGGGAGAGCGCGGACGCCACCCAGATGCTCCAGTCGGTAACGCCGATGACCAGCAAATGCAGGTAGGCGCTACCGAGAAGACCGATAAACAAGCGATCACCCCGGGTGGTGCTGATCGGCAGAAAACCCCGCCGAGGGATACTCGGCGAGCGCAGCTCCCAGGTGGTCATGCCCGCCAGGATCAGCGCGATGCCGCCAAAGAACAGGGCTGTGGGGGTGGTCCAGGCCATCCATTCCATCATCGACTCCTCTAGACCCGGCCCAGGGCAAAGCCCTTGGCCACGTGGTTACGAACAAACCAGATCACCAGCATGCCCGGCAGGATGGTCAACACCCCCGCCGCCGCCAGCACGCCCCAATCGATACCCGAAGCCGATACCGTGCGGGTCATCACCGCCGCGATGGGTTTGGCATTGACCGAGGTCAGCGTACGCGCCAGCAACAGTTCGACCCAGGAAAACATGAAGCAGAAAAACGCCGTCACCCCGATGCCGGAGCCAATCAGCGGGATGAAGATCTTCACGAAGAACTTGGGAAATGAGTAGCCGTCGATGTAAGCGGTTTCGTCGATTTCCTTGGGCACGCCGGACATGAACCCTTCCAGAATCCACACCGCCAACGGCACGTTGAACAAACAGTGCGCCAGCGCCACTGCAATATGGGTATCGAACAGGCCGATGGACGAATACAGCTGGAAAAACGGCAGCAGAAACACCGCCGGCGGCGCCATGCGGTTGGTCAGCAGCCAGAAGAACAGGTGCTTGTCGCCCAGGAAACGGTAGCGCGAAAACGCGTAGGCTGCCGGCAACGCCACGCTCAGGGAGATCACCGTGTTCAGGCTCACGTAGTACAGCGAGTTGAGGTAGCCGGTGTACCAGCTGGGGTCGGTGAAGATCACCTTGTAGTTGGCCAGGGTAAAATCCTGCGGAAACAGGGTCAGCCCGCCGAGGATTTCGGTGTTGCTCTTGAAGGACATGTTCAGTAGCCAGTAGATCGGCACCAGCAGGAACAGGATGTAGATCAGCAGCGGAATAACCTTGCGCTTGCTCATGTCGGCGGCCTCAGCGGTTGGCGTCGGAGTGGGTCATGGCGGTGTAGAACAGCCAGGACACCAACAGGATGATCAGGAAGTACACCAGGGAAAACGCCGCCGCCGGGCCCAGGTCAAATTGACCCACGGCCATCTGGGTCAAGGTCTGACTCAAAAACGTGGTGGCATTACCCGGCCCGCCACCGGTGAGGACGAACGGCTCGGTGTAGATCATGAAGCTGTCCATGAAACGCAACATCACCGCAATCAACAGCACGCTTTTCATCTTCGGCAACTGGATATGTCGGAACACCGCCCAGGCCGAGGCACGATCGATCCGCGCCGCCTGGTAGTACACATCCGGAATCGCGCGCAGCCCCGAGTAGCACAGCAGCGCCACCAGGGATGTCCAGTGCCACACGTCCATCACCAGCACGGTGACCCAGGCATCCGCGGTGTTGGCCGCGTAGTTGTAGCTGATGCCCAGGGCGTTGAGGCTGTAACCGAGCAGGCCGATATCGGCGCGCCCGAAAATCTGCCAGATGGTGCCCACCACGTTCCACGGGATCAGCAAGGGGATCGCCAGCACGATCAGCACCAGCGACGACCAGCGCCCCTTGGTCGGCATGGTCAGGGCGATGGCGATGCCCAGGGGGATTTCGATCAGCAACACACAGGCCGAATAGATGAACTGGCGCAGCAGCGAGTCGTGCAGGCGTGGGTCGAGCAGCACCTGTTTGTACCAGTCGGCGCCGACGAAGTAGCGGCTGGACTGGTCAAAAATATCCTGCACCGAGTAGTTGACCACGGTCATCATCGGGATCACGGCACTGAACGCCACCAGCAGGAACACCGGCAGCACCAGCCACCAGGCCTTGTTGTTCTGCACCTTGTTCATGGCAGTACCTCCAGCAGGTAATCATCGGCGTAGAGCATCAGCCATTGCGCGGGGAAGCTGATGCAGGCGCGGCCTTCGGGCACCGGTTTGTCTTCGGCCAGGCGCACTTTGAGCGTGGCGCCGTCGAGGTTGAGGGTCATGATCTTGTAGGTGCCCAGGTCTTCCACGTGGGTGACGTCGGCCTGCAGGGCGTCAGGGTTGGGCTCGTCCCACACGTGGATGAACTCCGGACGAATACCCACCTGGAGCTTTTTGTAATCGGTGGCCTCGAGGCGTCGCTGCAACGCCTCGGACAATGGCAGGTGGGTGCCGGCAAACCGCACCCCGCCCGCCTCGGCCTGCACTTGGATCAGATTCATCCCGGGGCTGCCGATGAAATAACCGACAAAGGTGTGGCTCGGGCGCTCGAACAATTCGCGCGGCGTGCCGAACTGCACGATCTGCCCGCCGTACATCACCGCGATCTTGTCAGCGAAGGTGGAGGCCTCCAACTGGTCGTGGGTGACGTAGACCATGGTGATATTGAACTGCTCATGGATCTGCTTGAGCTTGCGCCGCAGTTTCCACTTCAGGTGCGGGTCGATCACCGTCAGCGGTTCGTCGAACAGGATCGCCGAGACGTCGTCGCGCACCAGGCCACGGCCCATGGAGACTTTCTGTTTTTCGTCAGCCGTCAGGTTGCGGGCTTTTTTGCTCAGCAGGTTCTGCAGGTCGAGGACTTCAGCGATTTCCTGCACCTTGCTGTGAATTTTCGCCTCGGCCATGCCTTGGTTGCGCAGGGGAAACGCCAGGTTGTCGAACACCGTCATGGTGTCGTACACCACCGGGAACTGAAACACCTGGGCGATGTTGCGCTTCTCCGGGGTGAGGTCGTTGACCACCTGGGTGTCGAACAACACCTGGCCCTCGGACGGGCTGAGCAGGCCGGAGATGATATTGAGCAAGGTCGACTTGCCGCAGCCCGACGGCCCGAGCAAGGCGTAGGCACCCCCCTGCTCCCACACGTGGTTCATTTCCCGAATGGCGTAGTCTTCCGGACCATTCGGCGTCGGACTGTAGCTGTGCGCCAGGTTGCGCAAATGGATCTCGGCCATCAGGCAACCCTCGCAACACGGCGCCCGGGGGCCTGGACCAAGCGGCCCTGACCATCGAACACAAACAGTTTATGGGTGGGGATATACACGCGGATCGGCGCATCGACGTCGTACTCATGCACCCCCGGCAAGTGCAGCACCAGCAGGAAATGTTCGCTGCGCACGTGCAGGAAGGTTTCCGAACCGCTGATTTCGGCCACCTCCACGGTCACCGCCAGTTCCAGGTCATCGTCGTTGCTCGGCACCAGGCTGATATGGCTGGGGCGCACGCCGAAACGGAACTCGCCTTCGCCGATGGGACGCAGGTCGACATTGAGGGGAAAGTGCACGAAGTTGGCGAAGCTGACTTCATTGCCACTGATGCGCCCCGGCATCAGGTTGATCGGCGGCTCGGAAAACAGCTCGGCCGCCAGCACCGTCTGCGGCTGGTGGTAGACCTCGGCGGCCTTGCCGCTCTGGATCACCCGGCCTTCGTGAAGAATGGTGGTGGTGCCACCCAGCGCCAGGGCTTCGTTCGGCTCAGTGGTGGCGTAAATGGCGATGGTGTGGCGCGCCTTGAACAGTTCGCGCATTTCCTGGCGCAGTTCTTCGCGCAACTTGTAGTCCAGGTTGACCAACGGCTCATCGAACAGAATCAACTCGGCGTCCTTGACCAACGCCCGGGCCATGGCCGTACGCTGCTGCTGGCCACCGGACAGTTCCAGCGGATGGCGTTGCAGGAATTTCTCGATGCGCAGCATCCGCGCCGTTTCCAGCACTTTGCTCTGGATCAGCTCATTGGACACACCGGCCTGGCGCAAGGGCGAGGCGATGTTCTCGAACACGGTCATGGTCGGGTAGTTGATGAACTGCTGATACACCATCGACACATTGCGCAAACGCACCGGTTTTTGCGTGACATCCACACCGTTCATCAGGATGCGGCCGCTGTCGGGTTTGTCCAGCCCGGCCATCAGGCGCATCAGGCTGGTCTTGCCGGACAGGGTGCGGCCGAGCAATACATTGAAGGAGCCGGGCTCGAAACGCAGGGTGGCGTCGTCGATCCAGGTTTGACCTTCGACAACGCGGGAGACATGTTCCAGGGTCAATGACATGACACGACCTTTTTATTATTGGAATGAATCTGGCCAGTTGTCAGAGCGAGTTTCGTGCCAAAGATGACAGGTGATTGATTCACAAGGGAATGGGCTCAGAGGCATGTTCAAGCTTGAATAAAATGAACAGTTCAGGCTGAACAATTGAACAGATTTGCAGTTGACAATGAACAGTTGTGAACAACACTTTATGGGCGATGAAGATCCAATGTGGGAGGGGGCTTGCCCCCGATGGCGGCACATCAGTAACAGCAATGCTGACTGACCCACCGCTATCGGGGGCAAGCCCCCTCCCACACTTGAACCCATTCCAATAGTTTGAATTGTGTAAGCCCAATAACAATAAAAAGAAGGTCACCCCATGGCCGAACCACTGGCTCACGACACCATCATCCAGGACTCCTGGCGCCGTTGCCGCGCGTTCGGGCTGGATCACCAAAGCGTCCCCAGCTTCGATCAATTGCCCGCCGAGGGCATTCGGCAGTTGCTGGAGAGCCAGCATTCACTGGTGCAGACCACCCATCAGGAAGTACTGCCCTACTACGAGAACATCCTGAGCAATTCCAACTGCCTGATCATGCTCGCCGACAACCAGGGCCAGGTCCTGACGTCGTGGGGCACCCAGCGCTTTATCGAGCCCGGGCTGGCCCGTGGTTTCAGCGCGGGCGCCAGCTGGATGGAACGCGCCAGCGGCACCAATGCCATCGGCACCGCCCTGGCCTGCGCCCAGGCGGTGCATATCGAACACGACGAACATTTCCTCAAGGCCAACCGCTTCATGACCGGTTCGGCGGCGCCGATTTTCGACGCCCAACGCGAGATCATTGCGGTACTGGATGTGTCCAGCGACAGCTACCTGCCGCCCTCTCACACCCTGGGCATGGTCAAGATGATGAGCCAGACCGTGGAGAATCGGCTGATCCTCAACCTGTTTCGCGGCGAGCATTTCCAGCTGACGTTCAACACCGGCCTGAGCAACCTCGACAGCCAGTGGGCGGGACTGCTGATCTTCGATGAAAGCGGCCAGGTGCTGTCGGCCAACCGCCGCGCAGACAACCTGCTGGGTATCAGTTTGTCGCGGGTGATGATCGACAGCTTGTTCAAGGTGTCGCTGCTGGAGTTGTTGAATCAGCCTGAGGGACTGCCGTTTTCCCTGCAAGCGCCGGGACGCAATCGCTTCCAGTGCCTGCTCAAGCGGCCCAGGCAGATGCCGGTACAGGCGCGGGTGTTCAATCAGCCTGCGCCGTCGAAGCCGACCGCGGTCAGTCTCGCCGCCCTGCATTTTGGCGATGCGCGCGTGGAGAAAGCCGTGCGCCAGGCCGAGCGCCTGCTGGAAAAGGACATTCCGTTGTTGATCCACGGTGAAACCGGCGTGGGCAAAGAGGTGTTCGTCAAAGCCCTGCACCAGGCCAGTTCCCGCAGCCGGCAGGCATTGATCGCGGTGAACTGTGCGGCCATTCCGGCTGAGCTGGTGGAATCGGAACTGTTTGGCTATGAAAAAGGCGCGTTCACCGGTGCCAATCAAAAAGGCAGCATCGGCCTGATCCGCAAAGCCGACAAGGGCACACTGTTTCTTGATGAAATCGGCGATATGCCTTTACCCACCCAGGCCCGCCTGCTGCGGGTGCTGCAGGAGCGGTGCGTCCAGCCGGTGGGCAGCAGTGAGGTGTTCCCGGTGGACTTGCGCATCATTTCGGCGACCAACCGAGCGCTACGGGAGCTGGTGCAAACCGGGCGCTTTCGTGAGGATTTGTATTACCGCATCGGCGGCCTGACCCTGGAGCTGCCGCCGTTGCGCGAACGCAGCGACAAGCAGGCGCTGTTCCAGCAACTGTGGCAGCAACACCGCGAGCCCACCCAGTGGGCCGGGCTGAGTGCCGAGGTGCTCAAGCTGTTCGACCAGCACCCGTGGCCGGGCAATGTGCGTCAGGTGAGCAGTGTGCTGCAGGTGGCGTTGGCGATGGCCGAAGAACAGCCGATCCGCCCGGAGCACCTGCCCGATGACTTTTTTACCGACTTGAAACAGGCGGCGTTGCTGTCCAGCCATGAACGTCTGGATGACCACCTTGACCTCAACCAACGCCTGGCAGCCGCGGGCGGGAACATTTCCCAACTGGCGCGGGAGCTGGGGGTGAGCCGAAATACCCTGTACAAGCGCCTGCGCCAGCACGAAGGTTGATTTAGCGCCAACGCCACGACACGCCGGTGTAGATACCACGCCCGTCGGCGGGTGTGGAACGGGCTGCGTCCATGCCTTTGTCGTCGTAACCCGGCGTAACGGTGTTGGCATAACGCCGGTTGGTCAGGTTGCGCAGATCGACCCAGGCTTGCCAGTCCTGCCTGGGCGCGTCATAGCCGAACGTGGCGCCAAGGGTGGTGTAGGCCGCGGCGTAATAGGAGTTGGCGTAGTCCACCGCCACCCGCGAGGCATGCTCGGTGTTGAGGCTGGTGTAGAAACCGCTCGGATGGCTGTAGCGCAGTTGCGCCTGATAATAGTGCTTGGGGATGCCGGGCAAGGTGTTGTCGCCGAAACGATCATCGTCGCGGTAGTGGAAGTCACTGAAGGTATAGGCCTGGCGCAGCGCAAGCCGGCCATTGCGGCCGCCGTCCCACAGTGGGCTGAGCAGGCTCAGTTCCACGCCTTGATGCACGGTGGGGCTGGCATTGGCTTCGGCGATGACGGCATTGGCGGTCGCGGTCTGGGCCTGGGTTTCCACGGTCAACAGTTCGTGGCGCACTTCGGAGCGATAGAGGGCCAGGTCCCACTGGCCGAGCCAGGCCTCGCCGCGCCCGCCGACCTCCAGGGTGGTTGCGGTCTGATTGCGCAACTTCACGCCTTCGCGCTGCAAGCCGGTGGCCGCACCGCTGCCGGCGCCGAAATATGTGTTGGAACCCCAGATCATCGACCAGGCGTGCGGCGGCTCGACCGAGCGGCTCAGGTTGCCGTACACCTGCAATTGCGGGGTGAAGTCATAGCGCAGGCCGATGCGTGGCGCGTAGTCCCAATCGTGCTGACGCGTCGGTGCCTGGCCATCCGGATAGGTGACCTGGGTTTCGCGGCGCGTATGAATCGCGGCCACGCCGGTGGTCAGCCACAGGTCGGGGACCAGCTCCAGCTCGTTGCCGATATGCAGCACCGTGTCGGACCCCAAGTAGGTGTAGTCACGGGTCTTGGTGCCGGGCGCGTAGTCCTTCGTGTTGCCGGCCGGGACGCGTACATACTCCGAGGCGCCATTGTTCGGCATCGCCTGGGTGGTGCGCAGGCCGAGGGTGGTGGTGCTGTCACGGCCGAACAGGCTGTCCTGGCGGATGTAATTGAGCGTGCCACTGATGTCGGTGTAGGCAACTTTCAGGCGATTGGTGCCTTCGCGCAGGTCCATCGGGTAGTCGTGATAGGCCAGCCCGACCTCGACGCGCGAAGCGTCATCCAACTGCAAGGTGGTCTTGTTGGCAAGCCAGGTGGAACCCGGTTGCAAGCGTTTGGAGTCGCGGGCGGCGTTGAGGCTGTTGGCGGCACGCGGGTCATGGCTGATCTGCTCGCGGGTGAGCTTGCCCGGCGTGTCATTGGTGGTTTCGCGGTAGCGCAGATAAAAGCGCGTCTCCAGGTTCGGGTTGAAGCGATAGCCGACGTTGGCCGCGATGCCCTTGCCCGTCCCGGCACTCTGGTGCTGGTAACCGTCGGACTGCGAATCGGTGAGGCTGATGTAGTAATCGGCATCACCGAGCACCTGGCCGGAACTGATTTCGCGCTGGGCGTAACCATGGCTGCCCGCCTCATAGCGCACTTGCAATGTGGGCGCATCATAACCGGTGCGGGTGACGTAGTTGACGGCGCCGCCCAGGGCCAGCGCGCCCTGATCGAAACCGTTGGCGCCGCGCAGCACTTCCACCCGGCTCTGCCATAACGGGTCCTTGAGTTCATAGGGCGTGCCGCCGGGGCCGGTCAGCGGCAGGCCGTCGAACATTTCATACAGCCCGGAGGCATGGGAACCCGGGCTGCGGTTCAAGCCCGAACCGCGAATGGACAACTTGACCCCTTCGTTATTCGCTGCCTTGGCGTACACCCCGGCCTGATACTTGAAGACATCCTCGTTGGTGCTCACCCGCCCCTGCTGCACGCTGTCCATGTCGATGAAGTTAGTGCCGCCGGGCACGCTGTTGAGCTGTGCCTGGGCGATCTCGCCGGCGCTGGCTTCAGACGTAGTGACTTCGACCGGCGCCAACTGCAGGTCTTCGGCCTGTACCAGCGAAGTGAGGGTCAGGGCGGCGAACAGCAGCGGTGGTTGGCGCAACAGCATGGACAGGTCCTTGAAATACGGGGGCATGCACGGCAATGCCGGCAGGCGAGCAGTCATGGGAAGGCTCCCACACCCGCCAGGTCACGCGCGATTCAAGTCACGGACTTCCCACAACCGTATCGGACCAAAATTATTTAAATGAAAACCCAGTGATCAATTGCTGCCCTGCTTGCCCGACCACTCCAGCGTCTGCATCAGATCGTCAGCATCGGAGCCGACGGGAAACCTGAAACCGTACATCTCCTCGGTGGCCAGGATGTCGGCAAGCGTATCGCATAGCTGCGCCTCCGTCGGCGCGTCGCGCAGCAGTTTGTGCGCGGGTATCAACACCTCCGAAGCGACCCCTTGGGCACTCGCGGCGTCGATGACGGCGAACAGGATAAACCGCAGGCGGATTTCGCGATCAGTAGGCCAAACCGTTTTTCGCTTACCCAAGGTAGGCACTCATGTTTAAGAAAAGTCCGAGGCTAGGGCTGACCGGGGGCGTGTTTCAAGCGGTCGAGGGCATCATAGGCAACTTCCTACAGAGGAAAGGGAAACACCGCACCGATTAGCCGTGCGCTGGAGCCAGCGTGTCACTGCACAGGCAAAAAATTCATCAGCAGCAGACTCTGCGCATAGTTGAGGCCGATGCGTCGGTAGCGCTCATCGAGTATCTGGGTCAGCAGGTCCAGGCGCGCGACAATCTTGCCGAACTCGACTGCAAAGCTCAGGTTACTGCCCTCCTCCGATATCTCATTGGAAAACAGCAACAACACACCATTGGCGTCCTGACGCTGGCCGAGCAGCCAGGTGGCTTTCTCGATATTACGGGCGGCATTGCTGACAAACTGCGGGTTGATGGAGTCAGTCACGTAAAACTGCGTGCGCCCACCGTGTGCGGTCACGAGCATGCTGCCGATCGCATAGATGAACGCCCCCACCCGATCACCGCGAAACTCCGGGCTCAAGGAATAACTCAGGGCCGCCAGGTCACGACGCTCCCCCAGCGCAGGCAATGGCTGACGATTTTCGATCGCCTGGCGAATAGTCCGCGCAGCAGTCACCGCATCCGGATAACCGGACTGGCGCCACTGGCTGGGGTTGCGCAGGTACAGCTTGCTCATCAGCAGATAAAGGCTCTGCAGGTTGTCGCGCATGCCCAGGGTGGCCATGCGATCGACGCTGGTTTGAAAAAACTCATCAGGCTTGCCTTCGCTGAACTGCCTGGCGACGTCACGCCCCTGTTGCTGGCTGCAGCCAGTGGTCCACAACGCTAACAGCGCAGCCAGCAACAGCGGCCAGCGGGTGATAAAAACAATTGACGTTCGATCCATCGGCACCGGGTCTGTGGCTGTTGGCCACCCGCAGGAATCGGGTGGCTGGGACAGAGGTAGATCAGGAGAATGGAAAAAAGTGCAGCCCCGCCGGTTCAGATAAGCAATGGACTACAGGGCGTTGCGACGATGGCTTTCACAACGCATCAATCGCCGCTGTAGAAAATTTGAATTAGCGAGTTGCCCTCTCGGTCAAGAATTATGAACGCAGTCAATCTGACGAGGTAAGCGAAATGACTATCCAGGCAGAAACACTCGTACAACTGACCCAAGCCCTGAAAGAGCGTGGCCTGAATCTGGTTTCCGATGTGCACTTCACCCGCGCGCCCTATCGGCACAATCACCGCTGGATCTGCACGGTAGAGTGATGACTCATGCCGTCAACTAATGTTCGTCGCGCGCAAAGCGCCTATGCGCGCGGATGTGTTTTTTCAGCCACGCAATCAAAAAAGCCCCCACGCCTATTGAAGATGTGGGGGCCCC
Organism: Pseudomonas sp. CFBP13528; assembly: GCF_005233615.1. Taxonomy (NCBI): domain Bacteria; kingdom Pseudomonadati; phylum Pseudomonadota; class Gammaproteobacteria; order Pseudomonadales; family Pseudomonadaceae; genus Pseudomonas; species Pseudomonas sp. CFBP13528. The sequence continues at coordinate 489,412 of NZ_QGAJ01000004.1, read as the reverse complement.
TCTCTACAGATTGGTGCACTGCCCTGTAGTCTTGCTCCGCCAAGACTTACCGCCGGACAACTTGCAGTTATGTGCATCTTTATTGTTCAGGATCTTTCCAGAGCAATTCTTGGCGGACCAACATTGATTGCGGTCAACCTCAACCTCTTTTTGTTCCTGCTCTTGGGCCGTCTGTATCAGCGGTGGCTTGTCGTTGGAAAACAAGGTTTGAGTATTGGACTTCTGTGTATCAGCGAAGACCATGCCTTGACATACAAACGCAATACTCATCAGTAAGACGCTGGACATTTTCATTTCGATATTCCTGTTCAGGACATTTTTAATTGGGTATGTACGCGATAACTTTTGAAGAACTGCATCTGCGCCCATTCAGACACCGCTACCAGGCTGACCTTGCCCTTCTTGGTTCGCCGGTAAACGATAACCGCCGTGCTGAATACCCAAGGCACGATCAATACATCACTGTCGTCCGGCGCCTTGAACTCCTGCTCCACAATCGATTCGGTAACCGACTCCCGGCTCACCTCCAGCACGTCGGTTACACCGAACTCCATATCCAGTGTGGAGGCCACTTCAGAACCGGACACCGGTTCAACCGCCTTCTCCGAAAGTGATGTCTTGAGCGACCAACTGACGGTCAATACATTCTTTATTGCCGACGTGACTGTGATCTTCTCGCTGGTCTTGCGTGAAGAACCTGCCGGGATATTGATGAAGCTTCTGGGATCGGTCCCGACGCTGTAGATCGCAACAGCAAAATATTCGTCGAGGAACAAATCCTGAGCATAAGGTGTTGGATAGTCCACATCGCCAATGCCATCCCAGAGTTCCGGCTCGATGACTAGCGGCTCGGAACGGGCCAGCAGCCGCCGGCTCAGGGTCGGGCCGTCCGGGATATACTGTAATGGATTGAAATCATCTACCTGCGTCAGCTCTTTCTCAACCTGATCCCAATCGCGTACATCAGGGTTCCTTGCCGCAAACTCCAGTAAATAGTCACGGTATTCTTGCTCGACCGGATCAAGCGCTTCTTCTTCCAGTATCAGCTTCTTGTCTCGCCCTGCACGAATAGTGATTGAACGGTTGAAATCATGCCCACCCGACGGCAGGTTTTGCCAACCATAACATGTGAGAGCACCGCCACTGGTGAGGCTTGAATCATTAGAGCCAGAAAACGGAACATCAATCATCAAAGTGACTGCCCCGTAACCTTTCTCTCCCGGGGGCACCTGATCTTTCCACTGCGCGTGACACTCATAGCCCGTCCACGTTCCTCGCGCTGCGCGGATACCCAGTGCTTGAATGGTGGTATTTGGCGCAATACTGCACGGGCCGTTATCATCTTGAGAGTCACGGTACCAAGTGCCCCACTCGATTGACTTGCTAGTTACTTCCAGTGTTCGGTCCGTACCATTGGTAATTGTTAGATAGAAAGTCCATGACATTTTTTCATCTCCTTGTTGAACATCCTGCCAAGGAGAAATTAGACGCGAACCGGACAGCGTGCTGGCAATCTGACAGACGGTAAGGTTAAAAGGTGGTGCAGTTCAAAGTCCACCCTATCCAGGCACTTGCAAGACTCCACAAACACCCACACAAAGCCGGTTATTTACTTATATAAATCATCGACCTGGTTTAACCGCCCGGCCCTACTAGAACTGTCTTCGTGTTCGACTCGGAGACCGCTGCGTCGCTCTTCTCCATCTGCTTCATCCAGCCCGGTGACGCCGCAAGGCTGAGTCAATCGAACAGGTGGGTACCGAGAATGCCGGTGCGCAGTGTGTCCCAGGCGGCACTGGACTTCGGATTCTCCCACTTCTCCCATTTCAGCCATGCGTTGCGCAAGGCATTTTGTGTGGCGCCCTTGCGCTTGGATCAACCGCCCCTGCGTGCCCCGCCAACATACGCCGCGCAATTATTTAGCGCGCCTATTATCTCGATTCATTCTTTTGTATTCCTGAATGTACACCTGCCCCCCAAGCTGCGAGTGAGCGTCACTGCGCCGCGCGGACGGTTTGTCCGCGCTCCACAAACGGACGTGGAGAAGCCACGCCACTGAATCCCGGCCCCCGGAGGCCTTTATGAAATTAAGATCCTTGAATATCGCGCGCAGGGCCTTCGTCTGCTTTGGGCTGATCACACTGCTGCTGATCAGCCTGGCAGGTTTCTCCTATGTACAGATAGATCACCTGCGTAGCGCAGAGCAGGACATCGAGCAAAACTCACTGCCCAGTGTCCAGGTCATTGACGATATTCAAATCGCCCTGCTCCACGCTCGCCTTGAAAGCATCCGCATGCTTTCGAGTACGACCCGGGAGGTGCATGACAAATCGCAATCGTTGGTCGAAGACGCCATACAGGCACTTCAGTCGAAGACCGCGTTTTACCGTGAACACCTCATATCCGGCCAGCAGGATGAAATCCAGTTCGCGAAGACCAGCCAGGCGATGGATGTATACATCGACGGCCTCAAGCAAGTGCTTGCCCTCGATATTTCCGATCATGACCAGGCAGTCGTTTTTGCGAACACCGAGCAGGCGCAGCGAGCAAACGTCTATCAAGAGCAGCTCACCATTTTGCGTGAGCAGAATGCGCGTCAGGCGGTGGAGTCCGGCGAGGAGGCGACAGCGGTATACACCCATAGCGTGAGCGTCCTGATCTCGGTACTGGTCGTCGCATTCATCCTGACGATCGTCTTGGCAAGCTTGTTTACCAGAAGCATTGTCAGCCCCATCAACTCCTCGCTTGAGTTGGCGGAGAATATAGCGTCAGGCGACCTCACCCACGACCTTGAAGTGACAGGTTCGGATGAAGCCTCGCGCTTGATGCAGGCACTCAATCTGATGCAGAAAAACCTCAGGAGTACTATTTCAGAAATCTCGGGAGCGTCTGCTCAACTGAGTACCGCAGCCGTTGAAATGACCTCGATCACCGAGAGTGCCGATCGCACCCTGCAACAGCAGAACAGCGAAATAGAGCAAGCGGCCACCGCCGTCACCGAAATGAGCGCGGCGGTTGAAGAGGTCGCCAGGAATGCCAACTCCACCTCTGAAGCGGCCATGCAGTCCAGCCTCTCGGCTGATCTGGGCAATCAGAAAGTGACTGAAACGCTGACGGCAATGCGTGGACTGACGGAACTGGTAGAAGTCTCGTCAGGCCAGGTAAAAGAACTGGCAGGCCAGGCTCAAGACATCTCCAAAGTACTGAGCGTGATCAGGGCGATTGCCGAGCAAACGAACCTGTTGGCGTTGAATGCTGCCATTGAAGCGGCACGTGCAGGCGAGCAAGGTCGTGGCTTTGCGGTGGTCGCCGATGAGGTTCGGGCCCTGGCGCACCGCACCCAGACGTCGACCCAGGAAATCGAACAGATGATATCCACGATTCAGGCCGGTTCTTCAGCCGCAGTCGAGTTGATGCACAAGAGCACCTCTGAGGTCTACACCACCCGAGATACCGCAGAGCAAGCTGGCCACTCACTGCGCCAGATTATTGATTCCGTCCTGGAAATCAACGACCGCAATATCCAGATTGCGACCGCTTCCGAGGAGCAGGCTCACGTGGCGCGTGACGTGGATCGCAGCCTTATCAGCATTCGCGACCTGGCCATCCAGAGCACTGAGGGTACCCGCCAGACCTTGACGGCAAGCAACGAGTTATCACGCTTGGCCGTCAACTTGAACGACTTGGTGCTGCGGTTCAGGACTTGAAGTTGGATCAAACACCGATCACAGGCAAAAAAAATCCCGCAGAGCAGATGGCTCGCGGGATTTCTCTTGGATGTTTTGGCGTGCAACCCGGGATTTATTTGGCTTGGCGAAGCACAAGCTCCGACAGACGGGTCTTAACGCGGAAGCAGAACTCACGAATTTGAAATTGATAAGCAGGCATAACCATATAGTTCAAATCGGCACCCAGTGAATCTTTAACTTCCATGTATTTAGCGGTCTTACTGGCAATGGCCTGGTATTCGACCTCGTATTTGTCGTAAGACGCCTTGTTGTAAACCTTAAGAACATCCAGCTCTTTACGGCATTGCTCAGCGCGATTCTGGTTGAGTTTTGTCTCTGATTCTGGCTCTTGCTCTGGCTCTGCCGCCTGCGGTGAGTAAGGCACTGCAGCGTAAGCACTGGCGTTCGCAGGTGCAGCCTCATACCGCGCAGGCGATTGTGCGGGTGCCGGAGTTACGGCTTCAGGCGCTTCTTGCTGGACGACGGCAGGAGGTGGTGTCACTTCAGGTTTTTCTTGATTTTTTGTAGCGCATCCCGAGAGGGCAATCCCTAGCACTGCAACGATGCCACACATTTTATTCATCAGTTCCACCAAACAGGTCATTTCGGTTAGCTGAGTCGTTAGGTTCTGGGTAAAAGCCATGACTCATTCAATGATCGAGTATGAATTTCTACCAGACTCAAGGCGCTCAGCCGCTCTTCCTTGAGTACGCAGATTAACGATGGTAGTAAAAAAACAGCGAGGTGACGAGTAAAAGCTCGTCAGAAAGACCACGGATTTTATGGGGCAATGGCACTGGCCGTCGTGGCACTGCGCAATCGCGGGCAAAAAAAATCCCGCTGGGCGTTTAGCTCGCGGGACTTTCTTATGTGTTTGGCGGGAAACCAGGGATTCGAACCCTGGGAACGCTATTAACGTTCGCCGGTTTTCAAGACCGGTGCATTCAACCACTCTGCCAATTTCCCTTGTGCATCACGGGATTATAGTCGCTCATCCCGTCTCAGCGGGCGCCATAATACCCGAATGAAACACACTGTCAAACTCTCTGCATAGCTTGTTACAGAGCGTCTGTTATGATCTTTGCGACTGAACGTTTCAAAACTGAAGGAGTGTCGCCATGCGCGAACAGAATTACGCAGTGAATGGCAACGCGCAGGCTGAGCAGCTTGAAGTCAGCCGCGTGTTGCGCAATACGTACGGCCTGCTCGCCCTTACCCTCGCATTCAGCGGCGTGATGGCTTACGTGGCCCAGCAGATGCGCGTCGGCTATCCGAATATCTTTGTCGTGCTGATCGGCTTCTATGGTCTGTTCTTCCTGACCAACAAGCTGCGCGACTCGGCCTGGGGCCTGGTGTCGGCGTTCGCCTTGACCGGTTTCATGGGTTTTATCCTCGGCCCGATCCTTAACCGTTACCTCGGCATGGCCGGCGGTGCGGAGGTGGTCAGTTCGGCATTTGCCATGACCGCGCTGGTGTTTGGTGGCCTGTCGGCGTACGTGCTGATCAGCCGCAAGGACATGAGTTTCCTGGGTGGCTTCATCACCGCGGGCTTCTTCGTGTTGCTGGCGGCAGTGGTAGCCGGCATGTTCTTCCAGATCAGCGGTTTGCAACTGGCGATCAGCGCAGGTTTCGTGCTGTTCTCCTCGGTGTGCATCCTGTTCCAGACCAGCGCCATCATCCATGGCGGTGAGCGTAACTACATCATGGCGACCATCAGCCTGTATGTGTCGATCTACAACCTGTTTATCAGCCTGTTGCAGATCTTCGGCATCATGAGCCGTGACGACTGAGTGTCAGCGCTATAAAAAATGCCCCGTATCGTGAGATGCGGGGCATTTTCATTTGTGGGGCGGTGGACGCTCAGTACCTGTTAGGTTCCATCTCAAGCTCGACCCCGAAGCGCTCGGCAATGTCCTGCTGGATACGCAGCGCCAGGTTGGCAATATCCCGCCCGGTGGCTGAGCCATAGTTCACCAGCACCAGCGCTTGCATTTTATGCACGCCGGCATCGCCGTCACGAAAGCCCTTCCAACCCGCCTTGTCGATCAGCCAACCGGCGGCGAGCTTTACTTGCCCGTCGGCCTGAGGGTAAGCCACCAGGTCCGGATACTGGCTCTTCAGCTCGGCGGCCAGAGCCTGGTGCACCAACGGGTTTTTGAAAAAACTACCGGCATTGCCCAGCTCTGCCGGGTCCGGCAATTTTTCGCGGCGAATACTGCAGATCGCCTGGCTCACATCCTTCGGCGTGGCCTCGGTGATGCCCTGCGCAGCCAGGCGCTGCTGCACCGGGCCGTAGTCGAGTTTCAGGTGACTGGCGCGACTCAGGGCAAAGCGTACCCGCAGGATCAACCAACGCCCGACTTCATGCTTGAACAGGCTGTCGCGGTAAGCAAACTTGCATTCGTCCAGGCTGAAATCCCGCAGCTCGCCCGTCTGGCGATCCAGGGCCGTGAGGCCGGCAAACACGTCCTTGATCTCAACACCGTAGGCGCCGATGTTTTGCATCGGCGCCGCGCCGACCGTGCCGGGGATCAGGCTGAGGTTTTCCAGGCCGCAAAAACCCTGTTCCAGGGTCCACGATACAAAGGGGTGCCAGGCTTCGCCCGCCTCGCCTTCAACCACCACGTGCACGCCATCATCGTGCAGCACGCGAATACCCTGGGTCGCCATGCGCAACACCAGGGCAGGCACGTCCCGGGTCAGCAGCAGGTTGCTGCCGCCGCCGATCACCAGCAGCGGCACACTGTGCGCGTCGGCGTAGGTCAGGGCTTGATGCACATCGGCATCACTGTGAGCCTCGGCAAACAGCTGGGCGCGTACGTCGATGCCGAAGCTGTTGAAGGGCTTGAGCGATACCTGCGCACGTACTTGCAAAGTCATAGCCGGCCCTTCAATTCGATCACCAATGAATCACAGGCGCGCTCGATCAGGTCCAGCACCCGGTCAAAGCCTTGTTCGCCTTCGTAATACGGGTCTGGCACCTCGTCCACTTCGCCGTCGAAGCGGCGCAGGAACAAATCCAGCTGCGCCTTACCCTGCGCAGGCTGCATGGCTTTGAGGTTGCGCAGGTTGCTGTGGTCCATGGCCAGGATCAGGTCATAGCGCGCAAAATCGGCGCGACAGACCTGCTGGGCACGCTGGGCTGACAAGTCATAGCCCCGCGCCAGCGCCGCACGCTGGCTGCGCAGGTCCGGTGGGTTGCCGATATGCCACTCCCCCGTCCCCGCCGACGCCACCTCAACCTGATCGGCCAGGCCGGCTTCGCGCAACTTATGGCGCAAGACGCCTTCGGCGGTAGGCGAGCGGCAGATATTGCCCAGGCAGACAAACAGGACTTCCATCAAGCCCCCAGCAGGCGACGGACGCGCTCAAGGTCTTCCTGGGTATCGACGCCTGCAGGCGGTGCTTCCAGCGCATCGCCCACGTGGATACGCACGCCGTGCCACAGGGCCCGCAGTTGCTCCAGGGATTCGGTGTTTTCCAACCAGCACGGGCCCCAGCTGACGAAGTCATGCAGGAAACCGGCGCGATAGGCGTAGATGCCGATGTGGCGGCGGTACGGCACGCCTGGCGGCAGTACGCCGGGGTTGCTGGCGAAGGCATCCCGCGCCCAGGGCAGGGTCGAACGGCTGAACGTCAGGGCCAGGCCGTTGATATCGCTGACCACCTTCACCACGTTCGGGTTGAACAAGGTTTCACTGTCTTCGATCGGTTCGGCCAGGGTCGCCATGCGCGCTTCGCCATGGGCCGCCAGATTGGCGGCGACCTGGTCGATGACGCTCGGCGGGATCAACGGCTCGTCACCTTGCACGTTCACCACGATGGCGTCGGGCGCCAGGCCCAGTTGCGTAGCCACTTCGGCCAGGCGATCGGTACCGGAATTATGGTCTTCGCGGGTCAGCACCGCCTCGGCGCCAAAACCTTTGCAGGCTTCGATGATACGCGGATCGTCAGTCGCCACCACCACCCGCTCGGCGCTGCTTTTGCAGGCCTGTTCCCATACCAGCTGGATCATCGGCTTGGCGCCGATCATTTGCAGCGGCTTGCCCGGCAGACGGGTCGATGCATAACGCGAGGGAATCACCACGGTAAAGGCGGTAGTCATTTATCCAGGCGCTCATCGGTCGTCAAGGTGCGGGCTTCGCTCTCGAGCATTACCGGAATCCCGTCACGGATCGGGTAAGCCAGGCCGGCACCTTTGCTGATCAGCTCGGTTTTATCGGCGCTGAGCTTGAGCGGGCCTTTGCAGATCGGGCAAGCAAGGATGTCGAGCAATTTGGTGTCCATGAGTATTTCCTGGAAATAAACGGTTTAAGGCAAAAGACGGTTGGGCAGCAGGCGCATCAGTTGTGTGTCGAACCAGGCGACAAACGCCGGCGACGGCCGCGCATCCACCGCAAGGTACCACCAGTCGGACCGGGCGAAGGCGCGGCACTTCACCGCGTCCTTTTCAGTCATGACCAGCGGCCAATGCGGTGTGAAATCCAACACCTGGGCACTGTAGGGCGCGTGGTCGGCAAACGCATGGGGGATCGGCTGCCAGTGTAGCGTTTCAAGGGTATTGAAGAAACGTTGCGGGTTGCCGATACCGGCAACCGCATGTACTTGCTGGCCTGGCGGAAAATAGGTAACCGGCTGCCGCTCGCCGCTGTGCAGGTTGATCAGCGCCGCAGGCGCAAGGCCAAAGGCAAAGCCGTCTTCGCGGTCCTCGGCGGCACCGTTATAGAGCAGCGCATCCACGCTGTGCAGGCGCTCGACCGGCTCGCGCAACGGCCCGGCCGGCAGGCAACGGCGATTGCCCAGGCCGCGGGCGGCATCGATCAGTACCAGTTCGAGATCGCGGGCCAGACGATAGTGTTGAAGACCGTCGTCGGAAAGAATCAGGTCCAGGGTTTCGCTGGCCAACAGCGCTTTCACCGCGCGGCTGCGGTCCGGATCAATCATCAACGGGACACCGCAGCGCTGCACGATCAGCAAGGGTTCGTCGCCGGCCACATCGGCACTCTGATCGGCTTCGACTCGCCACGGCAACTGTGGCGGCTTGGCCCCATACCCGCGACTGACCACGCCCACGCGCAGGCCACTGCGGCGGCAGTGCTCGATCATCCACAGGATCAGCGGCGTCTTGCCCGTGCCCCCGACGGTGATATTCCCCACGACCACAACGGGCACCGGGGACCGATAGACAGCGCCCTCGCCCGCCAGGAAACGCGCGCGCTTGCGCTGCACGACCCGGCGATACAACGACTCCAGCGGCCGTAACAGCACGAGCGCCGGATGGCCCGCGTACCAGGCCTTGAGCAAACGATCGGACATGGTCATCAGGGTGGACTCGCCGCCTCGACGGTGGTCATGCGCAGATGACTGAAACCGAGCTTGCCGGCGGCGTCCATCGCGGTAATCACAGCCTGGTGCTGGGTCTTGCCGTCGGCACTGATCGACAGTGGCAGGCTGGTATCGCCGCCGGATTCCTTCTGCAAGGCGTCCATCAGGCTGGTCAGGTCGTTTTTCTCCAGCAACTGGTTGTTCACCGAAAACACGCCATCGGCGCTGATGGCAATGTCCAGTTGCTTGACCTGCTGATCTTCGGCCGGCGAGCCGCTGACGGCTTCGGGCAAGTCGACGCGCAGCTGGGTTTCCCGGGTAAACGTGGTGGTGACGACAAAGAACAGCAGCAGGATAAACACCACGTCAATCAGTGACGCGAGGTTGATATCGACATTTTCCCGTTGCTTGCGGCGAAATTTCACGCGTTGCCCTCGACCAGGTCCACATCACGGTCGCCCTGCACCACTTCCACCAGCTTGATGGCTTCCTGTTCCATGCCGACCACCAGCTCATCGATGCGCCGTTGCAGGAAGCGGTGGAAGAACACCGAAGGGATACCCACCATCAGGCCCGCGGCCGTGGTGATCAATGCTTTGGAAATACCACCGGCCAGCACCGCGGCGTTGGTGGTCATGCCCGAGCCCATGAACGAGCTGAAAATATCGATCATACCCAGCACCGTGCCCAGCAAACCGAGCAGCGGTGCCATGGCGGCGATGGTGCCGAGGGCGTTGATGTAGCGCTCCAGTTCATGGATCACCCGCGCGGCGGCTTCCTCGATGCACTCTTTCATGATCTCGCGACCATGCTTGGAGTTGGCCAGGCCAGCGGCAAGGATTTCACCCAACGGCGAATTGGCGCGCAGTTCCTTGAGCTTCTGCTTGTCGAGCTGTTTGTTCTTGATCCAGCCCCAGACTTGCCCCAGCAGGTGCTCGGGGGTGACGCGACTGGCGCGCAGGGTCCACAGGCGTTCGGCGACGATGCCGAGTGCGGCGATGGAACTCATGATGATCGGCAACATCATCCAGCCGCCGGATTTGACCAATTCCCACACAGTGAATGCCCCCTCGAAAAAGTGCGCCACTTTATCATATAGGTTCGGCAGCGGGGTTCGTTGGCCGCAGACCGGCCTGTCGCAGCCTTCGGTGTTTGGTAACGCCGGATTACGGCAACGGTTCGCGCCAGAACCGGCGTTGACTGCGCGCAACCATGGCGGGCTGGAAGGCACCCAACTGAAAGCGCACGGCCCCGTGTTCGGCGCTGTCGTATAGTCGGCTGCCCTGGGCCTGATAGCGCGCTACCACTTGCGCATGAGGATGACCGAAGGCGTTGCCCCGGCCTCGGGAAATCAGCACCGTCTTGGGGGCAAGCCGCTGCACAAAGGATCTGGAGGACGAGCTGCGGCTACCATGATGGGGCGCTTGCAGCCAATCGGTCGGCACCGCCAGTGGCGTGTCAAGCAAGGCGCGCTCCGCCGCGCTGTCGATATCGCCGGTGAGCAGCAGCCGTTCACCATTGGCCTGCACCTGCAACACGCAGGATTTTGGATTGCCACTCAGGGCGTCAGGCCACTGCCACAACGCGAAAGACACACCATCCCACTCCCACCGCTCGCCACTGATACAGGGTTCAGTCCCCAGAAAAGCCGGCAAGCCCTCGGTTTCGCCGCCTACCACGCGCCTGATCGGCAAACCACGGGCTACAGCTGCCGCGCCACCGGCGTGATCGGCGTCGGCATGGCTCAGCAGCAGCATGTCGAGCCGCGCTATCCCGAACGTTTTCAGCGCCGGCACGACCACACGCGCGCCCAGATCGACCGAACCGGAACGCGGTCCGGCATCGTAAAGCAACGCATGATTGCGGGTGCGCAGGATCAGCGCCTGCCCCTGGCCGACATCCAACTGCACCACCATCACCTGCCCGTGGGGCACCGACTCCCTGGGAGGAAACACCGCCAGCAACAGCATGGGCCAGCCCAGCAACCGAAACGGCACCCCCTTGGGCAGTAGCAGCAGCACCGCGCCCACCAGGCTGACCAGCCAATACGCCCACGGCACCTGGGCCGGCGTCCAGGCCGGCAACTGCCCGGCCAGCAGCGTCAGCACCTTGAACCACCCCTCCAACGCCCCGCCGGCCAACCAAAGCAGGCCGTCACCGATCGAGGGCACCCACAGCAGCACCGTACCGAGCAGCGCCAGAGGCAACACCACCAGACTGATCCAGGGCACGGCGAACAAATTGGCCACAGGCGCAGTGAGGCTGATGGGTAAACCCAGCACCAGCAAAAGTGGAAACAATCCGACGGCAATCAGCCACTGGGGACGCGTCCATGCCTGCCAGATGCTCCATGGCCCCAGCCGTCCACCGAACGTCAGGAGCAGCACCGCAACCGCCGCAAAGGACAACCAGAAGCCCGGCTGCAGACTGGCCAGCGGCTCTAGCAGCAGTACGCCGTTGAATGCCAGCAACAACGCCCACCACGCGCCCAGATGCCGAAAGCGCAGGCGCCATAGCAACACCAGACCGACCATCACGCAGGCCCGCTGCACCGGCACGCCAAACCCCGCCAGCAGGCCATAACCCAGCGCTGCGGCAAAGGCCAGGCCGCAGGCCCATGGCAGCCATGGCAGGTGGCGCGGCCAGCAACCGTAACGGGCCATCCCGGCCACCAGTGCGTAGATCAACCCGGCCAGCAAGCCGATGTGTTGACCGGAAATGACTAACAAGTGCACGGTGCCGGTGTCTTGCAACACCTGCCATTGCTCCGCGCTCAGCCCGGAACCGTCACCCAGCACCAACGCTGCCAGGGCGGCCTCATGGGTTTGCGCATCGGCGGCCTTCAGGCGTTGACGCAGGCTGTCGCGCAAGGCGTTGCGGGCCGGCGCCAAGCGCTCGCCGTGTTTCACCGAGCCCGTGGCCCCAATGCGTTGCGCCAGCAGCCAGGCCTCTTGGTCGAAGCCATGAAAATTGAGCAGGCCGGACGGCCGCTTGAGCGTGACAGCCAAGCGCCAGCGTTCCCCACTGCGCACCGGCGGCCCGCCGCGCCAGGACACACGGATGCGCTTGGGCAGCCGGGCTTTGCGCGACCGGCTGTCGGCCAGTTCAAAGCGCACGCCGGTGTCCGTCTGTTGCGGCAACCCGACCACACGCCCCTCCACCCAACGCGTCTCGCCGTCCAGCGCCGGGCGCAATCGATCATCCAGTGCCCACTGCGCGCTGATGCAAGCCCAGCTCAAGCCCAGCAGGAAAAACGCCAGCGGATAGGTGCGAAACGGCAGCAGCATCAAGGCCAACACCAGCATGGCCAACAGCCATCCGGTGGGCGGCAACGCCGGAAGAAAGCGCAGGGTCAGCAACCCCAGCGCGAGCGCGAACATCCCTGTCCTCATGAATCATTCCTTTCAATGATTCATTCAGTCTTAGCCGGAGTTCCCAGGGGCGCCTTTGATGTTTTGTCACAAAGTCTGAATTTTCTGTTTATAGAATACGCGCATACTTGCCCCTCGAACTGACCTGGACCCCATATGCCCCGGCGCTTATTCAAACGGTACATGCCCGACCCCAGCAGTATCAGGGAACACAAGTCATTACAGTTTCTTGGCACCCTGCTGCATGATCCGAACCTCTGGCACCTGAACCGACACTCGGTGGCCCGGGCAATGGCCGTGGGCTTGTTTGCCGCGTTCATCCCCATCCCGTTGCAGATGTTGCTGGCCGCGATCCTGGCGATCGTGGTGCGCGGCAACATGCCGATTGCCGTCAGCCTGGTGTGGCTGACCAACCCGGTGACGATGCCGGTGGTGTTTGTCTGCACCTACATGACCGGCGCCTGGTTGATGAACGTGCCGCCACGCAGCCTGCCCGATAACCTCACCTGGGAATGGATCAGCGGCGAGTTGAGCACGATGTGGCAACCCTTCCTGCTGGGCTCGGTGGTCTGCGGGTTGGTATTGGGAGCCCTGGCCTACTGCCTGACCATGGGATATTGGCGCTGGTGGGTCGCGCACCAGTGGAAGAAACGCAAACTGCGCCGCCGCTGAGGGCTAACGGGCAGGCAGGTGCAGATGTACGCGCAGCAGGCCCTGCCCGGAATTTGCGCCCAGATACGGCCACTCCGCCGCTGCACGGCGTTGCGCGCAATGCGCAAGCCCGGGCCGTGAACCGTCCAACCGGATAATGGGCGCGAAGATACGTTTCACCTCAGCCTCATCGATGCCTCCCCCCTGATCCTCCCGCCAGATATGCCAGTGATCGCCCTCTCGCACGCGGTCCAGTGCCGCCCATACAGGCAATCGCCGGCCGGCGCCGAATGACCCGAAGATTGCGACGTGTCATTAATTTACGAGATTCCCAAGGGCGCAAATGGCTACACTGCACACGTGGCGTGGGCCGGATGCCTGCGTGGATGATTGATATCAATGTGGTAGCAGGAGAGTGGCGTGCTTAGAAGAATGGGGATAAAAGGCCGCGTACTGTTGCTGACTTTATTGCCGACCAGCCTGATGGCCCTGCTGTTGGGAGGCTACTTCACCTGGATGCAGCTCTCCGAACTGCAGACTCAGTTGCTGCAACGCGGCGAAATGATCGCCGAGCAGTTGGCGCCGCTGGTCGCGCCCGCCCTGAGCAGCAGAAACACGGATCTGCTGGAACGCATCGCGACCCAATCCCTGGAACAACCGGACGTGCGTACGGTGTCGATCCTGGCGCCGGACCGCTCGTCCCTGGCCCATGCCGGTCCGACCATGCTCAATCAACCGCCCACCGGCAACAGTTCGCACCTGCTGCAGCGCAGCGGCAATGATGCCACCCGCTACCTCATGCCCGTGTTTGGCCGCCATCGCAACCTGGCGGGCGAGCTGATTCCGGATGAGTCCGACCGCCTGTTGGGCTGGGTCGAGGTGGAACTGTCCCACAACGGCATGCTGCTGCGCGGCTATCGCAGCCTGTTCGCCAGCCTGCTGCTGATCGCCATCGGCTTGATCTGCACCGCGGCGCTGGCCCTGCGTATCAGCCGCACCATCAATTCACCGATCGGCCAGATCAAGCAAGCCGTGGCCCAGCTCAAGGACGGCAACCTGGAAACCCGCCTGCCGCCGTTGGGCAGCCAGGAGCTGGATCAGTTGGCATCGGGCATCAACCGCATGGCCGAAACCCTGCAAAACGCCCAGGAGGAATTGCAACACAGCATCGACCAGGCCACCGAGGATGTGCGCCAGAACCTGGAGACCATCGAGATCCAGAACATCGAGCTGGACCTGGCCCGCAAGGAAGCCCTGGAAGCCAGCCGGATCAAATCGGAATTCCTGGCCAATATGAGCCATGAGATCCGCACCCCGCTCAACGGCATCCTGGGCTTCACCCACTTGCTGCAAAAAAGCGAATTGTCGCCACGTCAGCTGGATTACCTGGGCACCATCGAAAAATCCGCCGACAACCTGTTGGGCATCATCAACGAAATCCTCGACTTCTCGAAGATCGAAGCCGGCAAACTGGTGCTCGACAGCGTGCCCTTCAACCTGCGCGACCTGCTGCAGGACACCCTGACCATCCTCGCTCCCGCCGCCCACGCCAAACAGCTCGAACTGGTCAGCCTGGTCTACCGTGACACGCCGCTGTCACTGGTGGGCGACCCGCTACGCCTCAAGCAGATCCTGACCAACCTGATCAGCAACGCGATCAAGTTCACCCGCGAAGGCACCATTGTTGCCCGGGCGATGATCGAGGACGAACAGGAAGACAGCGTGCAACTGCGCATCAGCGTGCAGGACACCGGCATCGGCCTGTCCAACCAGGACGTGCGTGCGCTGTTCCAAGCCTTCAGCCAGGCGGACAATTCGCTGTCGCGCCAGCCGGGTGGCACCGGCCTGGGCCTGGTGATCTCCAAGCGCCTGATCGAACAGATGGGCGGCGAAATCGGCGTCGACAGCACACCGGGCGAAGGCTCGGAGTTCTGGATCAGCCTGAACCTGCCCAAGACCCGCGACGACGTCGAAGACTTGCCCAGCGCGCCGCTGCTCGGGCGCCGCGTGGCCGTGCTGGAGAACCACGAACTGGCGCGCCAGGCCCTGCAACATCAGTTGGAAGACTGCGGCCTGGAAGTGACCCCGTTCAATACCCTGGAAAGCCTGACCAACGGCATTACCAGCGCGCACCAGACCGATCAGGCGATTGACCTGGCGGTGCTCGGCGTCACCGCCAACGACATTCCGCCCGAGCGCCTCAACCAGCACTTGTGGGACCTCGAACACCTGGGCTGCAAGGTGCTGGTGCTGTGCCCGACGACCGAGCAGATGCTATTCAACCAATCGGTGCCCAACCCCAACAGCCAGTTGCAGGCCAAGCCCGCGTGTACGCGCAAGCTGCGCCGATCCCTGGCCGACCTGATCAGCCCGCGGCCCTCACGCAGCGAGCCGGGCGAGCCGTTGTCCAGCCGTGCGCCGCGTGTGCTGTGCGTGGACGATAACCCGGCGAACCTGTTGCTGGTGCAAACCCTGCTTGAAGACATGGGCGCCAAGGTGCAGGCCGTGGAAAGCGGCTACGCGGCGATTGACGCGGTGAAGCAGGAAACCTTCGATCTGGTGTTGATGGACGTGCAGATGCCCGGCATGGACGGGCGCCAGAGTACCGAAGCGATTCGCCAATGGGAAAGCGAACGCCATGGCACGCCGCTGCCGGTGGTCGCCCTCACCGCCCATGCGATGGCCAACGAAAAACGCGCCCTGCTGCAAAGCGGCATGGACGATTACCTGACCAAACCCATCAGCGAGCGGCAGTTGGCCCAGGTGGTGTTGAAATGGACCGGCCTGGCCCTGCGCAACCAAGGGCCGGAGCGCCTTCCCGAGGGCCTCGGCCCAGGCGTGCAATTGCTGGTGCTGGACCATGAAGAAGGCCTGCGCCTGGCCGCCAACAAGGCAGACCTGGCAGCCGACATGCTCGCCATGCTGCTGGCCTCCCTGGAAGCCGACCGCCTGGCGATCACGGTCGCGCGTGAAGCCAATGACAATCATGCCTTGATCGAACGCGTCCATCGCCTGCATGGCGCCACGCGCTACTGCGGCGTGCCGCAATTGCGCGCGGCCTGTCAACGCGCCGAAACCCTGCTCAAGCAGGACGACGCCAAGGCCATGGCCGCACTGGATGAACTGGACATGGCGATTGCGCGGTTGGCCAGTGAAGCGCGGGTCAGCGCCTGAGCCAATTTCCATGTGGGAGGGGGCAAGCCCCCTCCCACATTTGGTCAGCATTTCTCATTTGTAAATTGCAGGGAGCCTCTCTTCAATGCGCGTCATTCTTTTCAGCAGCCAAACCTACGACCGCGACAGTTTTAGCGCTGAGCCATGCCCCCAGGGCATCGAGCTGCAATTCCAGCCCGCCCGCCTCAACCTCGACACCGTGGCCCTGGCCGAACACCACGAGGTAGTCTGCGCCTTTATCAACGATGACCTCAGCGCCCCGGTGCTCGAGCATCTGGCCAGAGGCGGCACGCGCCTGATTGCGTTGCGCTCGGCCGGCTACAACCATGTCGACCTGCGCGCCGCCAAGCGCCTGGGCCTGAGCGTTGTGCGCGTACCGGCCTACTCGCCCCACGCCGTGGCCGAGCATGCCGTGGCGCTGGTCCTGGCCCTGAACCGTCGCCTGCACCGCGCCTACAACCGCACCCGCGATGGCGACTTCAGCCTGCATGGGCTCACCGGGTTCGACCTGGTCGGCAAAACCGTCGGCGTGGTCGGTACCGGACAGATCGGCGCCACCTTCGCCAGGATCATGAGCGGTTTCGGCTGCCGGCTGCTGGCCCACGACCCCTTCCCCAACCCTGAGGTCCAAGCCTTGGGCGCGCGCTACGTGAGCCTGCCCGAACTGCTCGCCGAGGCGCAGGTCATCAGCCTGCATTGCCCGCTGACGGCCGACAGCAGGCACCTGATCAACGCCGGCACCCTGGCCCACATGCAACCGGGCGCCATGCTGATCAATACCGGCCGCGGAGGCCTGGTCGACACGCCGGCGCTGGTGGAGGCGCTCAAGAACGGCCAACTCGGTTACCTGGGGCTGGATGTCTATGAAGAAGAGGCCCAGCTGTTTTTCGAGGACCGCTCGGACCTGCCCCTGCAAGACGACGTGCTCGCCCGCCTGCTGACCTTCCCCAATGTGATCATCACCGCCCACCAGGCCTTCCTGACCCGCGAGGCGCTGGCGGCGATTGCCGGCACTACACTGGCCAATATCGCGGCGTGGGCCGACGGTCGCGCGCAGAACCTCGTCGAGTGATGATCAGCGGTCACATACCGGGCTCATGATAGTCCGGCACCCGTGATAGGATGCCGCGCCTATTTGGAGGATCCATGGCCGAACACGATTTCCGCTTCAGCTTGCTGAGCCCGCAACACACCCTGATCGAATGCCGCGCCCTGGTGCCGGGCCGTTATCAAGTCACCGGCAACGGTGGTTCGATCAAGCATGGCGACGTGCTGATCGTTACCCTGCGCGGCAGCAAAACCCTGTCGATGCGCCTGACCGTGGAAGGTGACGCGCGCTACTCCATCCGCCCGGCGGGCCAATGGGTCGCCATGGCCCAGGGGCCGAAATTCGGCGAGTTGGAGATTCACACCTGGAAGGTCAATTGCGACAGCTGCGCCAGCGTGCTGGAGTTTGAATTCGCGGTGGAAACCAAGCTCACCCAAGAACCGCTGCAACCGGCCGCCAATGCCCGGATCAAAGAACTCGGCTGGGCCAGCGAAGGCGACAGGCACCGCTGCCCGAAATGCCAGCAGGCCGCACAATGAAGCGCCTGCTGCTGCTCGCCGCGATGGGTACGGCCCTGAGTGGCTGCGCCGGCGATGCGGTCAAGCTCAAGCAGGATCACAGCTATGTGGTGGAGTGGATCGGCGAGCGGCCGTTGATGGACTACGCGCACCTGACCGTAACCCTCGGTGCCGATGGTCGCGCCTATGGCAATGGCGGCTGCAACCACTGGTTTGCGCCGTACACCCTTGAAGGCGACAAGCTCAGCTTCGGCGCCATCGGCAGCACCCGCAAACTGTGCGCCGAGGCGCTGATGGAGCAGGAGCACCGCTTCTTCCAGGCCCTGCAAGGCGTCCAGCGCTGGGATATCTCGCCGATCGAGCAGACGCGGTTCTGGCCCGCCGAAGGCAAGCCGATTCGCTTGTGGCTTGAAGAAGGCTGACGCCGCCGATCTTGGGCCATGCGCGATCAAAATGTGGGAGGGGGCTTGCCCCCGATGGCGCTGTGTCAGCCAGCACATACAGTGACTGACACACTGCTATCGGGGGCAAGCCCCCTCCCACATTTGATTTGAGGTCTTGCTTTAACCGCGCAGCGCCTTGAGCTTGGCCAACACCCCTTGCGCCGTCTGCTCACCCATCAGTTGCTCGCGCACCTTGCCCTGGTCATCGATGATGTAGGTCACCGGCAGCGCCTCGCTGCGCGGAATATCAAAGATCCCCTCCGGGTTCTGCGCCAGCACGGTGAACTTGATGCCCAGCTTGTCACTGGCAGCCTTGAGCTCCTCACCCTGCACATTGTCGAAGTTGACCCCGAACACGCCCACGTTCTGCGCCTTGAGCTGCTCGGCCAGGGCATTGAGCTCGGGGATTTCGGTGCGGCACGGGCCACACCATTCGGCCCAGTAATTGACCACCAGCCACTGCTTGTCCAGGCGCTCGGCCGGCACCTTCTGGCCGTACTGATCAACGCCGTAATCGTTACCGCAGCCGCTGAGCAGCAGGGTTGTGATGATCGCCAATGCACCGATCAGTCGCCTTGTCATGGGGTAATCCTTCGCAAAAATGAACGTTGGCTGCGGCCTATCGCCTCTTACGGTTTAAGGACAGGCGCCAGCGCAGGTAGAATACCTGCCACCTTACGCAAGATGCGACCCGCACATGACCGATCTGACGCTTTATCACAACCCGCGCTGCTCGAAATCCCGCGGTGCGCTCGAACTGCTGCAAGACCGCGGCCTCACGCCAACCGTGGTGCGCTATCTGGAAACGCCGCTGAACGCGGCGCAATTAAAGGCCCTGCTGGCCAAACTTGGCCTCAGTGCCCGGCAATTGTTGCGCACCGGCGAAGATGAATATAAAAGCCTCAACCTGGCCGACGCCAGCCTCAGCGAAGCGCAACTGATCGCCGCCATCGCCGCACACCCCTCGTTGATGGAACGCCCGATCCTGGAAACCGCCGATAAAGCCATCATTGGCCGCCCGCCGGAAAACGTGCTGGAGATCCTGCCGTGACGACGCCTTATGTGCTGGTGTTGTATTACAGCCGCAATGGCTCGGTCAGCGAAATGGCCCGGCAGATTGCCAGGGGCATCGAGCAAGGCGGCATGGAAGCCCGGCTGCGCACCGTGCCGGCGATCTCCACCGAGTGCGAAGCCGTGGCACCGAGTATCCCGGACGAGGGCGCGCTGTATGCCAGCCTGGATGACCTGAAACACTGCTCGGCCCTGGCCCTGGGCAGCCCGACGCGTTTCGGCAACATGGCCGCGCCGCTCAAGTACTTCCTCGACGGTACCAGCAACCTGTGGCTCACCGGCGCCCTGGTCGGCAAGCCCGCCGGCGTCTTCACCTCCACCGCCAGCCTGCACGGCGGCCAGGAAACCACGCTGATGTCGATGCTGTTGCCATTGCTGCACCACGGCATGCTGATCACCGGCCTGCCCTATAGCGAACAGGCGCTGCTCGACACCCAGGGCGGTGGCACGCCCTATGGCGCCAGCCACCACGCCGGGCCTGACGGCAAGCGTCTGCTCGACCCGCATGAAATCGCCCTGTGCCGAGCCCTGGGCCTGCGCCTGGCCAAGACCGCCACACTGCTGGAGAACGGCGTTGGCCAGAAAGCCTAAGGTTCTACCGTCCCAGGCGTGGCTGGAACCACGGGTCAAGCTGGCGCGCGCCCTGAGTCTTCTGGCGTTTTTCGGCCTGGCGGGCTTGTTGTGCGCGTATTACCTGTTCGTCGCCGACCTGCACGGGGCACGCCCGTGGGTCATCCTGCTGATCGAACTGGTGCCGCTGCTGGTGCTGGCGCCAGGGATGATCACGGGCAGCGCGCGCGGGCATTCGTGGATGTGCTTTGTGGTGAACCTGTATTTCATCAAGGGCGCACTGGCGG
The DNA here is from genome assembly GCF_005233615.1 of Pseudomonas sp. CFBP13528. Lineage (NCBI taxonomy): Bacteria > Pseudomonadati > Pseudomonadota > Gammaproteobacteria > Pseudomonadales > Pseudomonadaceae > Pseudomonas > Pseudomonas sp. CFBP13528. The sequence continues at coordinate 469,226 of NZ_QGAJ01000004.1, read as the reverse complement.
CGTATGACCCGAACCGGCAAGGGTTCGGGGTGCTTGAGATGCTGGCGAGCCTGGCGGTGTTTTGCACAGCGCTGTTGTATGTGCGCTGGCGGCATCAGTTGAACCGCCGGATGGCGGCGGCCTGATGATCAATGGTTGACGGTGTACGCCAACATCATCGACAACTGACACATCGGCCGCCCACTTTGCGCATGCCACTGGTTAAAGGCACCCTGCACGGCCGCCAGGTCGCGCAGGCTGGTGGGTGCCTTGTCGACGATCTTCTGCGCATTCAACGCCGCCACCACGTCATAGCTCGGCACAAACGTATCCTTGCCCACCATGCGCAGGAAACGCGGGGCCGACAGCCCGCCCAACTGGTGACCGTGTTTGCTCAGGTATTTCCATAACCCGACGATATCGGTCACCGGCCACTCGGCGACAAACGCACCGAAGCTACCCTTTTCCTGCTCGATATCCAGGATCATCTGCGCATTGCGCGGCACACTCTTGAGTTTGCCCAGGTGGCGGATGATGCGCGTGTCCTGCATCAGGCGCTCCAGGTGCTCGGCGCCCATCAGCACGACTTTTTCCGGGTCGAAACCGAAAAACACTTGCTCGAATGCCGGCCACTTGGCATCGACCACACTGTGCTTCAAGCCCGCACGAAACACCCGCAGCGCCAAGGTCGACAGGTAACGGTCATCGGGGATCTTGCGCAGTTGCGCCGGGGTCTTGGGCACAGGCAGATGGGCTTCCAGCTTGGCCGCCGAACCGAAGCGATTCAGACAATATTCGTGCAGCCACTTGTAATCGCGCATGCCCTCTCCTGGCAGTTGAATGGAAAACGGCGCCCGCAAGCGCCGTGTACTAGAGCCTCGATAAGGCTCAGAGGTTCACTACATTGACGAAACGCGAAGCTGCCGTCTCATCGATTTTCAAGCTGGCGAAGTCGAACAGGTTGCGATCGGCCAATTGCGACGGAATCACATTCTGCAGGCTGCGGAAAATACTCTCGGTACGCCCAGGGGTCTTGCGCTCCCAGTCCACCAGCATTTCCTTGACCACCTGGCGTTGCAGGTTTTCCTGGGAGCCGCACAGGTTGCACGGGATGATCGGGAATTGCTTGAAGTCGGAATAAGCCTGGATGTCCTTCTCGTTGCAATACGCCAGCGGGCGGATCACCACGTTGCGTCCGTCATCGGCGCGCAGCTTGGGCGGCATGGCCTTGAGCGAACCGTTGAAGAACATATTCAGGAAGAAGGTTTCGACGATGTCGTCGCGATGATGCCCCAGGGCCATCTTGGTCGCGCCGATCTCATCGGCGAAGGTATAGAGCGTGCCACGCCGCAGGCGCGAACACAGCGAGCAGGTGGTCTTGCCTTCCGGGATCAGCTCCTTGACCACCGAGTAAGTGTCTTTCTCGACGATGTGGTACTCGACGCCCAATTCCTTCAGATAGGCCGGCAGCACATGCTCGGGAAAGCCCGGCTGCTTCTGGTCCATGTTGACGGCAACGATCTCGAACTTGATCGGCGCGACCTTTTGCAGGTGCAGCAGCACGTCGAGCAGGGTGTAGCTGTCTTTGCCGCCGGAGAGGCAGACCATGACCTTGTCGCCCTCCTCGATCATGTTGAAATCAGCGACCGCTTCACCGGCCAGGCGACGCAGGCGTTTTTGCAGTTTGTTCTGGTTGACCGTAAGAGTGCCCATGGCGCTTGGATCCGCTAGAGGTGTGTGACGAAAAGCCGGGCATTTTACCGGTATGGACGACCAAGTTCCAATGTGGGAGGGGGCTTGCCGCCGATTGCGGTGTATCAGTAGCAACTACCTCGACTGACACACTGCCATCGGGGGCAAGCCCCCTCCCACATTGGATCGAATTGCCATCCACAGACCCAGCGGCGATTACGCCCCGTGTTTACAGCGCGATTTACTCTAAAGGCCCTACAGTTTTACCGGACATCACTTCCTATACTGCGACGTGAGGTCGCACAACTATCCAGACCTTGCAGGCCAGTTGGCCGGTGGGCGCTCCGATGGGGGCGATAGTAATAACGACAGGAGTGACTGGCATGATCCATCACGTCGTGGGGCTGTTTACCCATCCCGATCAGGAATGGCGGGAAATTCGTGGCGATAAGGAAGAAAGCATCAGCCACATGTACCTCACTCACACGCTGGTTCTCGCAGCGATCCCCGCCGTAGCCGCATTTATCGGCACCACCCGGGTCGGTTGGGTCATCGGCAACCGTGCCCCGGTGATGCTCACCCAGGAAAGCGCGCTATGGATGACCCTGATGTCGTACGCCGCGATGCTGGGCGGTGTGGCGGTGATGGGCGCGTTCATTCACTGGATGGCCCGCACCTATGATGCCAACCCCAGCATGGCGCGTTGCGTGGCCTTTGCCACCTACACCGCGACGCCCCTGTTCATCGGCGGGTTGGCGGCACTCTATCCGCACATGTGGCTGGGTATGGTGGTGGGGACCGCAGCGATCTGCTACACGGTGTATCTGCTGTACGTAGGCTTGCCGACGTTCATGGGTATCGACCCGGATGAAGGCTTTCTGTTTTCCAGCTCGGTATTGGCTGTAGGCCTGGTGGTGCTGGTGGCAATCATGGCGTTTACCGTGATCGTCTGGGGCCTGGGCGTCGGGCCCATCTACACCAGTTGAGCCCCTGGAATGCAGACAAAGCCACCGAGAAGGTGGCTTTGTACGTTATGCACGACCATTCGGCGCCTGACAGATTCGAAAACACCCTGCTTTGCGGCATACTGGGCGTCTCTGGAGATATGTACAGCATGCCCGAGCAACTCAATACCCGCGTCGAAGATTGTTTCCTGCAAGCCGAATCCTTTTTCAAACGAAGCTTCAAACGCCCCACGGTCAGCCTCAAGCTGCGGGGCCAGAAAGCCGGTGTCGCGCATTTGCACGAAAACCTGCTGCGCTTCAACCCTCAGCTCTATCAAGAAAACAGCCAGCACTTCCTGAAACAGACCGTGGCCCACGAAGTGGCGCATCTGATTGCCCACCAACTGTTTGGCGAGCGCATCCAGCCCCATGGGGAGGAATGGCAGTTGATCATGCGTGGGGTTTACGAACTGCCGCCGGACCGTTGTCACACCTACGCAGTCAAGCGTCGCCAGGTGACTCGCTATATCTACCGGTGCCCGTGTGCCGACAGCGACTTTGCGTTTTCGGCCCAGCGTCATGGGCTGGTCGGCCAGGGGCGGCGGTACTTGTGTCGGCGGTGCCGACATACTCTTGTGTTCACTGGGGAGACTCGGGTGGAATGAGGGCCTTATCGGGGGCAAGCCCCCTCCCACCTTAACGCTGTGAACACGGGCGAATGTGGGAGGGGGCTTGCCCCCGATAGCGCCAGAGCAGTCACCCAATGACCTTGGCCTGCCGCAAATCCGCAATCCGCTGAGCACTCAACCCCAACTCCGCCAACACTTCATCACTGTGCGCGCCGACCTCAGCCCCGATATGCCGTGGCGCCGGCAAACCCTCGGAGAACTTCAGCGGGCAGGCCATCTGCGCCTGGGTCGAACCATCGCCCCTCGGCACCTGGCTGATCAACCCGCGCGCCTGCAACTGCGGATGCGCCAGCGCTTCGCTCAAGCTCAACACCGGTTCCACACACGCATCCACTTGCGCAAATAACGCGCACAGCTCGTCAAAACTGCGTTTTTCAAACTCCACCTGCAACGCCCGCTTGAGTGCCGGCTGCTGCTCGGGCTTCACGCCGTGCAGCGCCAGCTCCGGTCGCCCCAGGGTTTCACACAGCCGCTGCATGAACGCCGGTTCCAGGCTGCCCACCGACATCCAGCGTCCGTCCCGGGTGCGGTAGTAATCGTAAAAACTGCCGCCATTGAGCACATGGTTTTCCCGCTCCGGCTCTACCCCGCAGGCCAGGTAACCCGCGCCGGCCATGGCGTTCAGGCTGAACGAGCAGTCGGTCATGCTCACATCCAGGTATTGACCGACGCCGCTGTGCTGCCGTGCAACCACCGCCGCGAGCACGCCCACCACTGCATGCAGGGACCCGCCCCCCACATCCGCCAGTTGCACGCCCAGCGGCAACGGCCCACTGTCCCGTCGCCCGGTGTGGCTGGCTAAGCCTGCGACTGCGAGATAGTTGATGTCGTGACCGGCGCGATCCCTGTAGGGACCGGTCTGGCCGTAGCCGGTGATCGACACATAGATCAGCCTGGGGTTGATCGCCTGCAGTGCGGCGTACCCCAGGCCCAGACGGTCCATGACCCCGGGGCGGAACTGCTCGATGAGAATATCGGTGCCCTTGACCAGCTCAAGGACGATCTGTAGCGCCTCGGCCCGCTTGAGGTCCAGTGCCAGGCTGCGCTTGTTGCGATTGAGGTAGGCATGGCTCGCCGACGTGCCGTGATCATGGGGCGGCCACACGCGCAACAGGTCCGGCCGCGTCGGCGATTCGATGCGCAATACATCGGCGCCCATATCCGCCAGCATCAGCGAGGCGAACGGGCCGGGCAGCAGGGTGGAAAAATCCAGCACTTTGAGAGACGCCAAGGGACCTGACATACAAACTCCGTTTGCAATTGGACTGGCCACAGCGTAGTCAGCCTTCGGCGCTGACGGCAATCGTCAGAACAATCAACCGCAGTGACCGTTTTGATCACGGCGGGCTTTTTCGTCGCGGCGGCTTTATCATTGGCCCACGTTTGTTGGCAGAGTGTTCCATGAAGTTCGCGATTGCACTGTATAGCGCCGCCCACGCGCCCGCCTCGCGCCGCGCCCTGTTGTTCGCCCAGGCGGCCCTGGCCGGCGGGCATGAGATTGTGCGGCTGTTTTTTTATCAGGATGGCGTGTACAGCGCCTCCACTAACATCGTCGCGCCCCAGGACGAGCAGGACATCGCGCGCCAATGGCGCGAATTTGTCCGTACTCACCAACTGGACGGCGTCGTGTGCATCGCCGCCGCCTTGCGCCGCGGCGTGCTCAATGCCGAGGAAGCCACGCGCTATCAACGCAGCGCGGTGAACCTGGACGCGCCCTGGGCCTTGTCGGGCCTGGGGCAATTGCATGACGCGATCCAGGACGCCGACCGCCTGATCTGTTTTGGAGGCTCGTGATGGCCCAATCATTGCTGATCATCAGCCGCCAGGCGCCGTGGTCCGGCCCCAGTGCGCGCGAAGCGCTGGATATCGTGCTGGCCGGCGGCGCGTTCGACCTGCCCATCGGCCTGCTGTTTCTGGACGACGGTGTGTTCCAGCTGGCGCCGCACCAGGACGCCAAGGCCGTGCAACAAAAGGATTTGAGCGCCAACCTGCAGGCGCTGGGCCTGTTCGGCATCGATGACGTGTTCGCCTGCAGCCACAGCCTGTCCGCGCGCGGGCTGCCGCCACCGCACACTGCGCAGGCGCTGGACAGCCAAGCCATTACCCAGCTGATTGACCGTTACGACCAGGTGATTACCCTCTGATGTCGACTCTACATGTGGTGACCCACTCCCCCTTTACCGACAGCCGTCTGGACAGTTGCCTGCGTGTGTGCGGCAGCGCGGATGCCATCCTGCTGTGCGGCGACGGCGCCTACGGCCTGCACAACGCAGCGCTGCAAACCAAGGGGGTGAAAGTGTTTGTGCTGGCTGAAGACCTGCAGGCACGCAACCTGCCGCTCCCGGACTGGGCCGACAGCGTGGACTATCCGGGCTTCGTGCAGTTGTCGATCGACTATGACAAGGTCAATACTTGGCTATGAACACGCTGACCGTAGGCACGCGCACCCTCGAGCTGGACAAGGACGGCTACCTCGTCGACCTGGATGACTGGTCCGATGAGGTGGCGCACGCCCTGGCCACCGCCGAAGCCGTGGAGCTGACCCCGGACCACTGGGAAATCCTCCTGTTGCTGCGCCAGTTCTATGCCGAATTCCAGCTGTCCCCCGCCACGCGCCCGCTGATCAAGTACACCGCCTTGAAGCTCGGCCCGCAAAAGGGCAACAGCCTGCACCTCAACAAACTGTTCAACGGCACTCCCGCCAAACTCGCCGCCAAGCTGGCGGGCCTGCCCAGGCCGACGAATTGCTTATGACCGACTTTGCCCCCCTGACCCTCTCGACGCCTGAAGAACATCCGTTTGCGCCGTTCGTGCGCATCCTTGGCAAAGGCAAGCGCGGCGCACGCAACCTCACCCGTGAGGAAGCGCGGCAAGCCATGGGCATGCTGCTCGACGAAAAAGTCGAAGACACCCAACTGGGCGCCTTCCTGATGCTGCTGCGGCACAAGGAAGAAAGCCCGGAAGAGCTCGCCGGCTTCACCGAAGCGGTACGCGAGCGGTTGAACCCGCCCGCATTGAATGTCGATATCGACTGGCCGACCTATGCGGGCAAAAAGCGCCACTTGCCCTGGTTCCTGTTGGCGGCCAAATGCCTGGCGCAACAGGGCGTGCGCATCCTCATGCACGGCGGCGGCGCGCATACGGCGGGGCGCTTGTACACCGAGCAACTGCTGGAGCGCTTGCACATACCGCTGTGCCGCAATTGGCAACAGGTCGAGGCGGCGTATGCACACGGCAACCTGGCGTTTATCCCGCTGGGTGACTGGGCACCCCAGTTGCAGCGCATGATCGACCTGCGCAACACCCTGGGCCTGCGCTCGCCGATCCACTCCCTGGCACGCCTGCTCAACCCGCTGAATGCCCGTTGCGGCCTGCAAAGCATTTTCCACCCGGGTTACCAGGGCGTGCACCGCGATGCCAGTGGCCTGCTGGGCGACAACGTGATTGTGGTCAAGGGCGACGGCGGCGAGATCGAGATCAACCCCGACACCCTCAGCCACTTGTATGGCACCACCGGCGGCCAGAGCTGGGACGAAGAATGGCCTGCCCTCTCCGCCCAGCGCCACGTCAAACCGGCGAGCCTGGAGCCCGAGCACCTGAACGCCGTGTGGCGTGGCGACGTCGAAGACAGCTACCCGCAACTGGCATTGATCGCGACCATGGCCCTGGCCTTGCGCGGCCTTGGACGCACCCGCGAGCAAGCGTTCGAACTGGCCCGGCAGTACTGGGAGGCGCGAGACAAATCGATTTAATCGATCATTGAGCTCCGGTCTTTGCGCTTTTAGTTCGAACTCATCCCTTTAAACTGGGCTCCAACGCTTATTAGCCAAGGAGCCAGTCATGGGTTTGCTGATCGAAGGACACTGGAAAGACCAGTGGTACGAAAGTAGCGCAGATGGCGCTTTCCAGCGTGAACAGGCGCAACGCCGTCACTGGGTCACCGCCGACGGCCAGCCCGGCCCGAGCGGCGAAGGCAGCTTCAAGGCCGAGGCCGGGCGCTATCACCTCTACGTCTCCCTGGCCTGTCCCTGGGCCCACCGCACCCTGATCCTGCGCAAACTCAAGGGCCTGGAAAGCCTGATCGACGTCTCGATAGTCAGTTGGCTGATGCTGGAAAACGGCTGGACCTTCGACAAGGCCCACGGCTCAAGCGGCGATGCACTGGACGGTTTTGACTTCATGCACCAGCGTTACACCGCCGACACCGCTGACTACACCGGGCGCGTCACGGTGCCGGTGTTATGGGACAAGAAGCTCAAGCGCATCGTCAGCAACGAATCGGCGGAGATCATCCGCATGTTCAACAGCGCCTTCAATGAACTGACCGGCAATACCCTGGATTTCTACCCGCAGGCACTGCGTTCGACCATCGACACCCTGAACGAACGCATCTACCCCGCCGTAAACAACGGCGTATACCGCGCCGGGTTCGCTACCTCGCAGCAGGCTTATGAAAGCGCGTTTGATGATGTGTTTGCCGAGCTCGACCACCTGGAACGCCACCTGGGCGAGCACCGTTACCTGGCCGGCGAATACCTTACCGAAGCGGATGTTCGGCTGTTCACCACACTGATTCGTTTTGATGCGGTGTATTACAGCCACTTCAAGTGCAACCTGCGGCGGATTGCCGACTACACGAACCTGTCGAACTGGCTAAGGGAGATGTATCAGTGGCCGGGGGTGGCCGAGACGGTGGATTTCGAGCATATCAAGGGGCATTACTATGCCAGCCATCGGACGATCAATCCGACGGGGATTGTGCCGAAGGGGCCTGCCCAGCGCTTTGATGTTGGGCATGATCGGGAGCGGTTGAGTGGTAAGGGTGTCTTTGGCTGATCCGGATGATGGGTTGAAGCTGATGGCCTCATCGGGGGCAAGCCCCCTCCCGCACTTGGATCTGTGAATACAGTCAAAATGTGGGAGGGGGCTTGCCCCCGATGCTTTTGAGGCTTACACCTGAGACTGAGCGCCTTCAAACCACTTGAGTTTCTCGCGCAACACCACCACCTCGCCCACGATCACCAGCGTCGGCGCATGCACTTCATGCTCCGCCACCATGCGCGGCAAATCGGCCAGGGTGCCGGTGAACACGCGCTGGTTGGAGGTGGTGCCCTGCTGGATCAACGCTGCCGGCGTATCGGCGGCGCGGCCATGCAGGATCAACTGTTGGCAGATAATCGGCAAACCGATCAAGCCCATGTAGAACACCAGGGTCTGTGACGGCCCCACCAGATCCTGCCAGGGTAGATCCGACGTACCGTTTTTCAGGTGCCCGGTGATAAAGCGCACCGACTGCGCATAGTCACGGTGCGTCAGCGGAATGCCCGCATACGCCGCGCAACCACTGGCCGCCGTGATGCCCGGCACCACCTGGAACGGGATGCCATGGGCCGCCAGTTCCTCGATCTCTTCGCCGCCACGCCCGAAAATGAACGGATCGCCGCCCTTGAGACGCAGCACGCGCTTGCCTTGCTTGGCCAGGTCCACCAGTTGCTGGTTGATCTGGTCCTGCGGCACGGCATGCTCGGCGCGACGCTTGCCAACATACACGCGCTCGGCATCACGACGGCACAGCTCCAGAATCGCCGGGGCCACCAGACGGTCATACAACACCACGTCGGCTTGCTGCATCAGGCGCAAGGCGCGGAAGGTCAGCAGGTCCGGATCACCGGGGCCTGCGCCCACCAGGTACACCTCACCCGGTGCATAAGGCGGCGCGCCATTGACCTTTTCGATCAACAGGCGCTCGGCCTCATCGCCCTGCCCGGCCAATTGGCGGTCGGCAATCGGGCCCTGGAACACCTCTTCCCAGAACGCCCGGCGCTGCTGCACATCCGGGTACAAGCCTTTGACCTGGGCGCGAAAACGCGCCGCCAACCCGGCCAATTGGCCATAGGTGGACGGAATCCAGGTTTCCAGCTTGGCGCGGATCAGGCGCGCCAGCACCGGCGCATCGCCGCCACTGGACACCGCAATCACCAACGGCGAACGGTCGACGATCGCCGGGAAGATCACGCTGCACAAGGCTGGCGCGTCCACCACATTGACCGGAACACAGCGACGCTTGGCATCACTGGACACTTGCGCGTTCAGTGGCTCGTCGTCCGTGGCCGCGATGATCAGCACGCAACCGTCGAGGTCGGCCTCCTGATAACCGCGCAACATCAGTTCCCCGCCACTGCCCAGTACCAATTCACGCAACTGGTCTTCGATCTGGGGAGCAACCACCCGCAGCACTGCGCCGGCGTCAGCCAGCAGGCGGGATTTGCGCAAGGCGATCTCCCCCCCACCGACGACCAGCACACGACTGCCGCGCAGGTTATGAAACAGCGGCAGAAATTCCATTTAGCCGATGACCTCGACGCCGCCCATGTACGGCTTGAGCACCTCAGGCACGCGGATCGACCCGTCGGCCTGCTGGTAGTTTTCCAGTACGGCCACCAGCGTACGGCCTACGGCCAGGCCCGAACCGTTAAGGGTGTGTACCAACTCCGGCTTGCCGGTTTCCGGATTACGGAAACGCGCCTGCATGCGACGCGCCTGGAAATCACCGCAGTTGGAGCACGACGAAATCTCGCGGTATTTGTCCTGGCTCGGCACCCACACTTCAAGGTCGTAGGTCTTCACGGCGCTGAACCCCATGTCGCCGGTGCACAGCGCCAGGACGCGGTACGGCAGCTCCAGCAGTTGCAGCACGCGTTCGGCGTTGGCAGTCAGGCCCTCCAGCGCTTCCATCGACATCGAAGGCTCGACCACCTGCACCATCTCGACCTTGTCGAACTGGTGCTGGCGGATCATGCCGCGCGTATCGCGACCCGATGCACCGGCTTCACTGCGAAAGCACGGGCTGTGAGCCACGAACTTCAACGGCAGTTGCTTGGCATCGAGGATTTCGCCGGCAACGATATTGGTCAGCGACACTTCGGCGGTGGGGATCAGGTACAGGTCGGCTTCGCCGTCGCGGCTGATCTTGAACAGGTCTTCCTCGAATTTCGGCAGCTGGCTGGTACCCATCAACGCCGGCGCCTGCACCAGGTAAGGCGTGTAGGCTTCTTCGTAACCGTGCTCGGCGGTGTGCAGGTTGATCATGAACTGCGCCAGGGCGCGGTGCATGCGTGCGATCGGGCCACGCAACAACGCGAAACGCGCGCCGGACATTTTCGCGGCGGTTTCGAAATCCAGGCCGCCGGTCAACTCGCCGAGGGCCACGTGGTCCTTGATTTGGAAATCGAAGGCTTTCGGCGTGCCCCAGCGGCGCACTTCGACGTTGCCGTCTTCGTCTTCGCCAATCGGTACCGATTCATGGGGAATATTGGGGATACCCAGCAGGATCGAATCCAGTTCGGACTGGATCTTGTCCAGCTCGACTTTGCCGTCGGACAGCTCGGTGCCCATACGCTCGACGTCCGCCATCAACGGCGCGATGTCTTCGCCGCGCTGCTTGGCCTGACCGATGGATTTGGAACGCGCATTCCGCTCAGCCTGCAGTGCTTCGGTGCGGGTCTGGACGGTCTTGCGCTGTTCTTCCAGCGCTTCGATGCGCGCAACATCCAAGGCAAAGCCACGGGATGCCAGGCGGTCCGCTACGTCCTGAAGGTTGCTACGTAACAGTTTGGAATCGAGCATGTCGGTCTCTCGTTTATCAAAGTTTGGTCAGGGACAGGCCGGCCCAGGTGGCGAGCAGCCCGCCGAACACGCTGATACCCAGGTACCCGAAGGCGACCAGGGCCTGCCCGCTTTCCAGCAGGCGCAGTGTATCCAGTGAAAAGGATGAAAAGGTCGTCAGACCGCCTACAAAGCCGACAATCAAGCCGGCGCGAATTTCAATCGGCACTTCCGGGCGCAACAGGAACCAGCCGTACAACAGCCCGATGATCAAGCAGCCCACCAGATTGACCGCCAGGGTCGCCGCATAAAAATGCTTCGGCCAGTTGGCGCTGACCCAGGTGCTAGTGGCGAAACGCAATAATGTACCAGCGATGCCGGCTGCGGACACGGCAAGAATCGTCTTGAGCACTACTTTCTCCGCTGTTTTGGGCTGAGTCGATCGAGTTGGGCGAGGTGATTGAGCTTTTCACCGATCTTCAGCTCCAGGCCACGGGGCACCGGCTGATAGAACGGTTGTGGCTCAAGGTCGTCGGGGAAGTAATCTTCACCGGCAGCATAGGCGTCCGGTTCATCGTGGGCATAACGGTATTCATCGCCGTAACCCAGTTGTTTCATCAGCTTGGTCGGCGCGTTGCGCAGGTGCAGCGGCACTTCCAGGGAGCCGTGTTCGGCAGCGGCGCGCAGCGCGGACTTGAAGCCCATGTACACCGCGTTGCTTTTAGGTGCGCAGGCCAAATAGGTAATGGCCTGGGCCACTGCCAATTCGCCTTCCGGGCTGCCCAGGCGCTCCTGAACTTCCCACGCCGCCAGGCACAGGCTCAGCGCACGAGGGTCGGCGTTGCCGATGTCTTCGCTGGCCATGCGCACCACGCGGCGGGCAAGGTAAAGCGGGTCGCAGCCGCCGTCGATCATGCGCGCGAACCAGTACAGCGCGCCGTCCGGGTTGGAACCGCGTACGGATTTGTGCAGCGCCGATATCTGGTCGTAGAAGGCTTCGCCGCCCTTGTCAAAGCGCCGACGCGTATCGCCGAGCAGGCTTTGCAGGAGGTCGACGCCAATTTCATTGCCGTCTTCGGCGAGGTCCGAGGCGTTTTCCAGCAGGTTGAGAAAGCGGCGCCCGTCACCGTCGGCGGCGCTCATCAGTATCTTGAAGCCTTCATCGCTGAGACTCAGCTGGCGCTTGCCCAGGCCCTTGTCTTCGCTTAACGCACGCTGCAACAGCTTTCGCATCGCCGCTTCGTCCAGGCTTTTCAGCACATAGACGCGCGCCCGCGAAAGCAAGGCGTTGTTCAATTCAAAAGAAGGGTTCTCGGTGGTGGCACCGATAAAGATCAACGTGCCGTCTTCCACATAGGGCAGGAACGCATCCTGCTGCGACTTGTTGAAGCGATGCACTTCATCGACAAACAGGATGGTGCGCTTGCCGTATTGCCCGGCCTGCTGCTTGGCGACTTCCACCGCCTGGCGGATCTCCTTGACCCCGGCCAGCACGGCGGAGACCGTTTCGAAGTGCGCATCCGAGACCTTCGCCAGCAGCCGCGCCAGGGTGGTTTTACCCACCCCCGGCGGCCCCCAGAAAATCATCGAGTGCAGCGCACCCTGCTCCAGGGCTTCACGCAAGGGCTTGCCGCGAGCGAGCAGGTGTTCCTGACCGACGTACTCATCCAGGTTGGTCGAGCGCAGGCGCGCGGCCAGGGGCTGGGCAATCGGGTCACTTCGAAACAGATCCATGGGCAGCGTTTGAAACCTCTGGGGAGTTTATTCCTGGATCACGTCGGCACCCTTGGGGATGTCGAACTTGAACTTGGACGCGGGCACAGGCTGGTTGGCCTTGACCCCGGAGAACAGGATATCGGTGCGCTGGCCAACGCTGTCGACCAGGCGCATGTTGTTGATCACGCCGTTGCCGAACGACAACGACAGCGTGTCGAACAGTGTGTCCCTGGATTTGGGCTTGAGCGTAAATTCGATCACGTTGCTGGTTTGCTTGGAGGTGATATCAAAGCTGTCGTTGATCTTAGACACGTCCCCCGACAGCAACAGCGCCGGCGTCTGGTTCAGGCGCGGGTCGAGCTTCTTGATGGTCGCCTGTTCCAGGTCCGGGTCCCACAGCGTGACTTTCTGGCCGTCGGACACGATGGTCTGCTCGGCCTTGCCTTCGGTGTGCCAGTAGAACAGGCCGGGACGCTGCACGGCCATTTCGCCTGCGGTTTCCTGCAACTGGGTGCCACCGGCGTCCAGGGTCAGCTGGGAAAAGCGCGCGGTCAGGGTCTGGGATTTGTCCAGCAGGTTCTTCAGACTGGCCACGGAAGCCGGGTCAGCGTGGGCCGAAACGGCGGTCAGGGCCAGTGCCGGCAACAACAGCATGCGGATAATGCGCATGGGAGTCCTCATTGAGTAGTCAGGGCGCGCCGCGTGCTGCCACGCGGCGCGGAATCAGTCGCGCATCTGCCCGGGGGCGATGATTTCGCGCGAGCCGTTGGTGTTCATTGCGGTGACGACGCCGGCGTGCTCCATGGCTTCGATCATGCGGGCGGCGCGGTTATAGCCGATCTTCAGCTTGCGTTGCACGGCGGAGATCGAGGCTCGGCGGCTTTCCAGCACGAACGCCACGGCTTCGTCGTAGAGCGCGTCGGTTTCAGCGTCATCGTCGCCACCTCCACTGCCGCCGTCGAAGCCGCTGCCGGCCTCTTCCACGCCCGCGAGAATGTCGTCGTTGTATTCCGGTGCGCCACGCAGTTTCCAGGCTTCCACCACGCGATGCACTTCATCGTCGGAAACGAACGCACCGTGGACACGGATCGGCAGGCTGGTGCCGGGCGGCATATAGAGCATGTCACCGTGGCCCAGCAGTTGCTCGGCGCCGCCCTGGTCGATGATGGTCCGCGAGTCGATCTTGCTCGAAACCTGGAACGCCATACGCGTAGGAATGTTGGCCTTGATCAGGCCGGTGATCACATCCACCGACGGCCGCTGGGTGGCGAGGATCAGGTGGATCCCGGCCGCACGGGCCTTCTGGGCGATACGTGCGATCAGTTCTTCTACCTTCTTGCCGACGATCATCATCATGTCGGCGAATTCGTCGACCACCACCACGATGGTCGGCAGCTTGGTCAGCAGCGGCGCTTCGTCGTGAATGTTCTCGCGCTTGTACAGCGGGTCGGTCAGCGGCGTACCGGCGTCCTGGGCTTCCTTGACCTTGGCGTTGAAGCCGGACAGGTTACGCACGCCCATCTTCGCCATCAGCTTGTAGCGACGCTCCATCTCGGCGACGCTCCAGCGCAGGGCGTTGGCGGCGTCCTTCATGTCGGTCACTACCGGGCACAGCAGGTGCGGAATGCCTTCGTAGATCGACAGCTCAAGCATTTTCGGGTCGATCATGATCAGCTTGGCGTCGTCCGGGCCGGACTTGAACAGGATCGACAGGATCATCGCGTTCACACCCACCGACTTACCGGAACCGGTGGTACCGGCCACCAGCAGGTGCGGCATTTTCGCCAGGTCGGTGATGACCGGCTTGCCGCCGATATCATGGCCGAGGGCCAGGGTGACCGGCGATTTGAAGTTGTCGTATTCCGGAGTCGACAGCACTTCGGAGAAGCGCACGATCTGGCGGTCTTCGTTGGGAATCTCGATACCGACGGTGGTCTTGCCGGGAATCACTTCCACCACGCGCACGCTGGTCACGGCCAGGGAACGGGCCAGGTCCTTGGCCAGGTTGGAAATGCGGCTGACCTTGACGCCCGCGGCCGGCTGAATTTCGTAACGGGTAATCACAGGGCCAGGGTGAATCGAGTCCACCGACACTTCGACGCCGAACTCCTTGAGCTTGATTTCCAGCAAGTGGCCGACGGCCGCCAGGGATTCGGGCGAGTAGTTGAGCTGTTTCTTTTCCGCCGGGTCGAGAATCGAGATCGGCGGCAAGGTGCCTTCGACGGCGCTGTCGATGAACAGCGGCGCCTGTTTCTCTTTCTGCACGCGGTGGCTGGGCTCGGGCGCCTTGGGCGGCGCAGGGGCGATCACCGGCGGCACCTGCTTCTCGCGATCCGACATGTGCTTGCTCAGGGCCTGTTCGCGCTCGATCAGGCGTTCCTTGACCTTGGCCTGCTCGCGGCGGTCCGGCGTGCTTGGCGCCACCACTTCGTTGACGCGGGTGTCCACTTCGCGCAGTTGCGCAACCATCTGCTTACGCTCCACGCGGGCGGCCCACCAGCGGTTGGCGGCGCCCTGGAACAACTCGAACAGGTCAAGGGTGATCTTGCCGGTCACGTCCATCACCTTGAACCACGACAGGTCGGTGAACACCGTAAGACCGAAGAGAAACAGCGCGATGAACATCAGGGTGCTGCCCTGGATATTCAGGGTGCGGCGCGCCAGGTCGCCCAGGCTTTCGCCCAATGCCCCGCCCGCACCTGCCGGCAGACCGGTGGGCGCATGGAAATGGATATGCGCCAGAGCGGCGCCGGACAACACCAGGAAGACCAGCCCGATCAGGCGCCAGGAGAACAACCAGCCGCTCCACTGCCACGGCTCGTGACGCTGGCGGAAAATCTGCCAGGTCTTGATCGCCAGTAACAGCGGAAAGATGTACGCGAAATAACCGAGAATCATGAACAGGATATCGGCGCTGTAGGAACCCACCGGGCCACCGAAATTCTGCACGTCGTCGATTTTGCTGTTATGGCTCCAGCCGGGATCGTCCTTGCCATAGGTGAGCAAGGCCATCATCAGGAACAGGCACAGCGCGCCGATCGCGATCAGCGCACCTTCCTTGAGTCGATAATGCAGGTGCTGACGCCAGGCCGGCACGACTGCTGCTTTGGGTGTTGCGGCGGATTTCTTCAAAACGGGTCTTTTCCTGCGCCTGTTAGCGCGTCCATCTGTTGAATGACTGCACACGACTGCTCTATCCGAGCAGCTGAAAAATGACAAATGTTGCTGAATCTACTTTTTAACACTGCATAACCCATGGATGAAATGGCGATAACGCCATAATCGCCGCATTGTACGGGTTTGCGTGCGTGATGCCACGCACTTGCCCACCACCCGGCAGCCAGAGCCCTGCACGCATTGCAGCCTGTTCAATTTGAGCATGCATTGTCTTTGCTGACAAAGGCTTATGCGCTGTATTTACCAATCCAGGCAAGCTTGGCAAATGGCCTGCATTGGCCAGACCCGATTACGACCGCACCTTATGAGCAGAGTTGCAGAAACACCCTTTCACGCTAAACCAGCCCGAGCAGCCATTTGCGCTGGCCCCGAGGCGCTGTGTCGACAATAATCAGGTCCCGGGGCAGGCGCCCAACCTGCCACTCCCCTCCCCTTCCGTAAGCCTGGATACCATGCTGACCTGGTTACAACGCGACACCCTGACATTCCCGCCACTGGCCAAGGCCATGCGCGAACCCAACGGCCTGCTTGCCGCCGGCGGCGACCTGTCGGCCGAACGATTGATCCAGGCCTATCGCCACGGCTGCTTCCCATGGTTCTCCGAAGGCCAGCCGATTCTCTGGTGGTCACCCGACCCACGCACGGTGATATTCCCCGACGAGCTGCACGTCTCGCGCAGCCTTGGCAAATTATTGCGCCAACAGCGCTATAGCGTGACGTTCGACCAGGATTTCGCCGCGGTCATCCAGGCCTGCGCAGCGCCTCGGGCATATGCGGACGGCACATGGATCACCGAAAGCATCCAGAGCGCCTACCTGGAGCTGCATCAGCGTGGTTACGCGCACTCCGTGGAGGTCTGGGACCAGGGCGAATTGGTCGGCGGCCTGTACGGCCTGGCGATGGGCCAATTGTTTTTTGGCGAATCCATGTTCAGCCGCGCCGATAACGCCTCGAAATTCGGCTTCGCCACGCTGACCCGGCAATTGCAGGCCTGGGGTTTTGTGCTGATTGACTGCCAGATGCCCAATGATCACCTGCACAGCCTGGGCGCACGCGGCATACCGCGCAACGAGTTCGCCGGGTACCTGCGCGATTATCTGGACCAGCCCAACGCTGGGCCGTGGGTTTCTTAGGCGACATCCGCCTACCTGGCTTACACTTATTTCAAAGCTTATCCCGAGGGTTGATCATGACCGAGCTGGCACGCTTGAAGTTTTATGCCACTCAAGCCCACTCTTGCAGCTATCTGCCCGACGAGCAGGCCACCACGCTGTTCCTCGACCCCAGCCAGCCGATGGATGTGCACGTGTACGCCGACCTGTCCGAGATGGGCTTTCGGCGCAGCGGCGATCATCTGTACCGACCTCATTGCCAACACTGCAATGCCTGTGTCCCGGCGCGCATCCCGGTGGCGCAATTTTTACCGGATCGCAACCAGAAACGCATTCTCAAGCGCAATGCGGACCTGACGGTAGACGCGGTCAAGCCGCAGTACAGCGAAGAATATTTCGATCTCTATCAACGCTACATCGAACAACGTCATGCCGACGGCGATATGTTCCCGCCCAGCCGCGACCAATTTTCCACGTTCCTGGTACGTGACCTGCCTTTTTCACGCTTCTACGAATTTCGCCTCGACGGACGGTTGCTGGCGGTGGCGGTGACCGACCTGCTGCCCAATGGCTTGTCGGCGGTGTACACCTTCTATGAACCCGGCGAAGAACGCCGCAGCCTGGGGCGCTTTGCGATTCTCTGGCAAATAGGTGAAGCGCTGCGCCTGGAACTGGAGGCGGTGTACCTCGGCTACTGGATCAAAAACTGCAAAAAGATGAATTACAAGACCCAATATCGGCCCATTGAGCTACTGATTAATCAAAGATGGGTAACGCTTAACTAGAACCCCTTGGCTTGAACACCCTTTTTCGGGCACAATGCACGCCGCTTTTGCCTGGCGCAGTTGCACCGGGCCATTCACTGGATACCGAGGGCTTTACTGCATGTCGAAAGAAGACAGCTTCGAAATGGAAGGCACTGTCGTCGACACCCTGCCCAACACCATGTTTCGTGTGGAGTTGGAAAATGGGCACGTCGTAACCGCGCATATCTCCGGCAAGATGCGCAAGAACTACATTCGTATTCTTACCGGTGACAAAGTGCGCGTCGAGCTGACGCCCTATGACTTGAGCAAAGGGCGCATCACTTACCGCGCTCGCTAAGCAAGTCAATACAAGACGCCCGGTTATGCCGGGCGTTTTTGTGTGGGTGTGTTATTTACCTGACACCCAAAACCAATGTGGGAGGGGGCTTGCCCCCGATAGCGGTGGTTCAGTAGCAGATTAGTTGCCTGACACACTGCTATCGGGGGCAAGCCCCCTCCCACATTTGATCTGCATTATCTTGAAGAGTGTATTTCAGCCAGCAAAAAGGCGCCTTTCGGCGCCTTTTGTACTGCGGTAGAACGATCAGGCCATTTCCGCCGTGGTTTCGAACTCGAAGGTCAGCTCGCCGTCCTTCAGATCGATATGCACCACGCCACCATGGTCGGAAAGCTCGCCAAACAGGATCTCTTCGGCCAGCGGCCGCTTGATCTTGTCCTGGATCAGACGCGCCATCGGGCGTGCGCCCATTGCCGCGTCGTAGCCGCCTTCCGCAATCCAGCTGCGCGCCGCTTCCGACACCTCCAACTGCACGCGCTTGTCTTCCAACTGCGCCTGAAGCTCGGTGAGGAACTTGTCCACCACGCTCTTGATGACCTCATGGCTGAGGCGACCAAACTGGATAATGGTGTCCAGGCGGTTGCGGAACTCCGGCGTGAAGCTTTTCTTGATCACTTCCATCGCATCCGAGGAATGATCCTGATGCGTAAAGCCAATCGAGGCCCGCGCAGCGGTCTCGGCACCGGCGTTGGTGGTCATGATCACGATTACGTTGCGAAAATCCGCCTTGCGCCCGTTGTTGTCGGTCAAGGTGCCGTGGTCCATGACCTGCAGCAGCAGGTTGAAGACTTCCGGGTGAGCCTTTTCGATTTCATCGAGCAGCAACACGCAGTGCGGCTGCTTGGTAATGGCCTCGGTCAACAGGCCGCCCTGGTCGAAACCGACATAGCCCGGAGGGGCACCGATCAGGCGCGACACAGTGTGACGCTCCATATATTCGGACATGTCGAAGCGTACCAGTTCGATTCCCATGGCCTTGGCCAACTGGCGCGCCGCCTCGGTTTTGCCGACACCGGTCGGCCCGGCGAACAGGAACGAACCCACTGGCTTGTCCGGCGACTTGAGGCCCGCACGCGACAGCTTGATCGCGGTGGACAGCGCGTCGATCGCCGCATCCTGGCCGAAGACGGTCAATTTAAGGTCACGCTCCAGGTTACGCAGCAGCTCCTTATCGGAACTGTTGACGTGTTTTGGCGGAATCCGCGCGATTTTCGCCACGATGTCCTCGACCTGGGGCACGTCGATGCGTTTCACGCGCTTCTCGACCGGCTGCAGGCGCTGGTAGGCACCCGCCTCGTCGATCACATCGATCGCCTTGTCCGGCATATGCCGGTCGTTGATGTAGCGCGCCGCCAGCTCAGCGGCTGAACGCAACGCCTCATCAGTGTACTCGATGCCATGGTGCGCTTCGAAACGCCCCTTGAGCCCACGCAGAATACCGATGGTGTCCTCAACCGAAGGCTCGGACACATCGACTTTCTGGAAGCGGCGCGCCAGGGCACGGTCTTTTTCGAAAATCCCGCGAAATTCCTGGAACGTGGTCGAGCCAATGCAGCGAATATCACCCGATGACAGCAGCGGCTTGAGCAGGTTGGACGCATCCATCACCCCGCCAGACGCAGCCCCCGCACCAATAATGGTGTGGATCTCGTCGATGAACAGGATTGCCTGCGGGCGTTTTTTCAGTTCGCCGAGCAGCGCCTTGAAGCGCTTCTCGAAATCGCCACGGTACTTGGTCCCGGCGAGCAACGCGCCCAGGTCCAGGGAGTAGACGACACTGTTGGCCAGCAGATCCGGCACCTGGTTGTCGACGATACGCTTGGCCAGGCCCTCGGCAATCGCGGTTTTACCCACGCCCGCTTCACCGACCAGCAGCGGGTTGTTCTTGCGACGACGCGCGAGGATCTGCGCTACACGCTCAACCTCAAGCTCACGCCCCACCAGCGGATCGATCCGCCCCTGGCGCGCCAGCTCGTTGAGGTTGCTGGCATAGGCATCCAGCGGGTTGCTTGAAGAAGAAGACTCACCGCCCTCGTCGTCCTGCATATCCTGCTCACCCTCGGAATGATCGCCGTGCCCAGGCACCTTGGAGATACCGTGGGCGATGTAGTTGACGACATCGATACGGGCAACGCTCTGCTGCTTGAGCAGAAACACGGCCTGGCTTTCCTGTTCGCTGAAAATCGCCACCAGCACATTGGCGCCCGTGACCTCACGCTTACCGGAGCTCTGTACGTGGAACACAGCACGCTGCAATACCCGCTGGAAGCCCAGGGTTGGCTGGGTCTCACGGTCCTCGTCATGCACGGGGATCAGTGGCGTGGTGGAGTCGATAAACTCCTGCAGGTCATGCTTGAGTTTGTCGAGGTTGGCGCCGCACGCACGTAGAACGGTGGCGGCAGCTTCGTTATCCAAAAGTGCCAGCAGCAGGTGTTCGACGGTCATGAATTCATGACGCTTCGAACGAGCCTCCTTGAAGGCAAGATTGAGGGTGACTTCGAGCTCGCGGTTTAACATAGCTTCACCTCATACCCAAGTGGTCGGCGTTAACCGTCCTTCTCGATTTCACAGAGTAGCGGATGCTGGCTTTCCCTGGCGTACTGGTTGACCTGCATGGCCTTTGTCTCGGCGATGTCGCGGGTAAACACTCCACATACTGCCCGTCCTTCTGTGTGAACGGCCAGCATTACCTTGGTCGCCAACTCGCGGTTCAGGTTAAAAAACACCTCGAGCACTTCGACCACGAAATCCATCGGTGTGTAGTCATCATTGAACAAAACCACCTTGTACATCGGCGGCGCCTGTAAAGCAGGCTTGGCCTCCTGAACAGCAATGCCTGCAGAACCGTCGTCGTCATGTTCCTGATCCGGGCGATCCTGATTGAATGTTAGTCGAATCTGGCTATTTGCATGCATGGAAAGAAAGGTTCGTCAGTGGTTCAAATACAGTGGTGGGGGCGACCTGTCAGATTTTCAACTCCGACCCTTTGGTCGCCTTGACTATCGGCAAATCGGTGTTACAACCAATAGAGCCCACAGTGGGTAAAAAAGGTCCGCGCAGTCAACCTTATTTATTCGGGTTAGGACGGATAGACGGGATGATACTCCAGTGATGGAGTCTGGTGCAGAGGGATAAGGGAATGGCTAGCGGTAAGGTCAATTGGTTCAACAACGCCAAGGGGTTTGGGTTTCTTCGAGTGGAGGGCTACGAAGAGGACATTTTCGTGCATTACTCACAAATAGAAATGGAAGGGTATAAAACGCTGAAAGCGGGCCAGCTCGTGCAGTTCGAAAAAATTGTCGAAGGACCAAAAGGAAAACAAGCCGAAGGCGTTTCTGTGCCTACGAACCTTGCGACCGACACGCCTTTGGCACTGGCCGCTCACAACGAAAGGAAAGAAACAGCCTGATCCTGCGCAGGGCGAAAAGACCGGCCACCCCACTTATCGGATGGCCGGTTTTTCATGCAGCGGTTTTACATATGTGAAATCAACGCGTCACCAAAGCCCGACGACGACACCAATGTCGCCCCCTCCATCAGCCGCTCGAAGTCATACGTCACAGTCTTGGCCGAGATGGCGCCATTGGTGCCCTTGATGATCAGATCTGCCGCTTCGACCCAGCCCATGTGTCGCAGCATCATTTCTGCCGACAGAATCAATGAACCCGGGTTGACTTGATCCTTGCCCGCGTACTTCGGTGCCGTGCCGTGGGTGGCTTCGAACATGGCCACGGTGTCCGACAGGTTGGCACCCGGCGCGATACCGATGCCGCCTACTTCTGCAGCCAAGGCGTCAGACAGATAGTCGCCGTTGAGGTTGAGCGTCGCAATCACGTCATATTCAGCCGGGCGCAGCAGGATCTGCTGGAGCATCGCGTCGGCAATGGCGTCCTTGACCACCACATTCTTGCCAGTCCTGGGGTTCTTGAACTGCATCCACGGCCCGCCATCAAGCAGGGTCGCGCCGAATTCCTCGGCTGCCACTTCATAGGCCCACTCCTTGAAGGCACCCTCGGTGAACTTCATGATGTTGCCTTTGTGCACGATGGTCAGCGAGTCGCGGTCGTTATCCACCACATATTGCAGGGCCTTGCGCGCCAGGCGCTTGGTGCCCTCCTTCGACACCGGCTTGACGCCAATCCCGCAATCCTGGTCGAAACGGATCTTGGTAACCCCCATTTCCTCCTTGAGGAACTTGATCACCTTGATCGCCTCGGGCGAACCGGCCTTCCACTCGATGCCGGCGTAAATGTCCTCGGAGTTTTCGCGAAAGATGGTCATGTCCACGTCCCCGGGCTTCTTGACCGGGCTGGGTACGCCTTCGAACCAGCGCACCGGGCGCAGGCACACATACAGGTCGAGTTGCTGGCGCAGCGCCACGTTCAGGGAACGGATGCCGCCGCCGACCGGGGTGGTCAGCGGGCCCTTGATGGACACCACGTAATCCTTGACCGCGTCCAGGGTCTCCTGAGGCAGCCAGGTGTCCTGGTCGTAGACTTGAGTCGCCTTCTCGCCGGCATACACCTCCATCCACGAGATCTTGCGCTTGCCGCCGTAGGCCTTTTCAACAGCAGCGTCGACCACCTTGATCATCACCGGACTGATGTCGACGCCGATACCGTCACCTTCGATATACGGGATGATCGGTTGGTCAGGAACATTGAGAGAATGGTCTGCATTGACGGTGATTTTGTCGCCGACTGCCGGAACCTGAATCTTCTTGTATCCCATGCTGAACTCCATCTATGGATTGAACATCTGGCTGCGTTCGAGCCTACTCCAGATATATGGCGACCGAAACCTCACGCCATGGTCACTTGCGTCGAAAACAGCATAATTTGTCGCCTACAAGCCTGAAACCAAAGGGAAAACCGCCAATCTTGAGCACAACATGCGACGTTGGTCGCACCCGGCCCGCCTGCGACCTTTAGACCAATGGACGACACACCTTTTGTATGAAGGCTCAGCGTAAGCATAGCGACCTATGTATAATGCCGCCGCTGACCCAAGAGTCACGACGGTTGACCGCTCTAGACAGTAGCCTTCAGCCAGAAAGCAGGACTATTACAATAGTCCAAACGCTTGACGCTCGACTGATGCAACCCAACATCACCGCGAAGAACACTCGACATTTCGCTCATGGATGACTTTGAACGAACGCGCTCCACCCGGCGCATCTCGAGTTTCTGCGCACGCTTTCAGCAAAGAAGAGAGTTAATCCGAATATGCCCACCCGCTCGAAGATCATCTACACCTTCACCGACGAAGCCCCGGCCCTCGCCACCTATTCACTGCTGCCTATCGTAGAGGCCTTCACCGCTTCCGCTGATATTGCCGTGGAAACCCGCGACATCTCCCTCGCCGCGCGCATCCTCGCAAGCTTCCCCGAGCAACTGGGCGCCAAGGCTATCCCGGACCACCTCGCCGAACTGGGCGACCTGGCCGTTACGCCTGAAGCCAACATCATCAAGCTGCCTAACATCAGCGCCTCGACTCCGCAGCTGCAAGCCGCGATCAAGGAACTGCAGGCCCAGGGCTACGCCCTGCCGGACTACCCGGAAACCGTAACCACCGACGCGGAAAAAGAAACCCGTGCACGTTACGACAAGGTCAAGGGCAGCGCCGTGAACCCGGTACTGCGCGAAGGCAACTCCGACCGCCGCGCACCGCTGTCGGTCAAGAACTACGCACGCAAGCACCCGCACAAAATGGGCGCCTGGGCTGCAGACTCCAAGTCGCACATCGCTCACATGAGCAACGGCGACTTCTACGGCAGCGAAAAAGCCGTACAGATCGAAGCGGCTGATGCCGTGAAGATCGAGCTGATCGCTCAAGACGGCACCGCGACCGTTCTGAAAGAAAAGACCTCGGTACAGGCTGGCGAAATCATCGACACCGCCGTACTGAGCAAAAAAGCCCTGCGCAGCTTCATCGCCGCTGAAATCGAAGACGCCAAGAAACAAGGCGTGCTGCTGTCGGTTCACCTGAAAGCCACCATGATGAAGGTCTCCGACCCGATCATGTTCGGCCAGATCGTTGCCGAGTTCTATAAGGACGCCCTGGCCAAGCACGCCACCGTGCTCGAGCAGATCGGCTTCAACCTGAACAACGGCATCGGCGACCTGTATGCGCGCATCAAGGCGCTGCCGGCTGACCAGCAAGCGCAGATCGAAGCTGATATCCAGGCGGTCTACGCCGCTCGCCCATCGCTGGCGATGGTCAACTCCGACAAAGGCATCACCAACCTGCACGTGCCGAGCGACGTGATCGTCGACGCCTCGATGCCGGCCATGATCCGTGACTCCGGCAAGATGTGGGGCACCGACGGCCAGTTGCACGACACCAAGGCGGTGATCCCGGATCGCTGCTACGCCACCATCTACCAGGCGGTCATCGAAGACTGCAAGGCCAATGGCGCCTTCGACCCAACCACCATGGGCAGCGTTCCGAACGTCGGCCTGATGGCGAAGAAAGCCGAAGAGTACGGTTCTCACGACAAGACCTTCCAGATCAAGGCTGACGGCGTGGTCCGCGTCACCGACAGCCAGGGCAACCTGCTGATGGAACAGAACGTCGAAGCCGGCGACATCTTCCGCATGTGCCAGACCAAAGACGCGCCGATCCAGGACTGGGTCAAGCTCGCCGTCAACCGTGCCCGCGCCAGCAACACCCCGGCCATCTTCTGGCTGGACCCCAAGCGTGCCCACGATGGCGTAGTGGTCGAGAAAGTTCAGGCTTACCTGAAAGACCACAACACCGAAGGCCTGGACATCCGCATCATGGCCCCGGTCGACGCGATGAAGTTCACCCTGGAGCGCACCCGCAAGGGCCTGGACACCATCTCGGTGACCGGCAACGTACTGCGCGACTACCTGACCGACCTGTTCCCGATCATGGAACTGGGCACCAGCGCCAAGATGCTCTCGATCGTGCCGCTGATGAACGGCGGCGGCCTGTTCGAAACCGGTGCCGGCGGTTCGGCTCCGAAACACGTGCAGCAACTGGTCGAAGAGAACTTCCTGCGCTGGGACTCCCTGGGCGAGTTCCTGGCCCTGGCCGCCTCCCTTGAGCATTTGGGTGTGACGTACAACAACCCGAAAGCCTTGGTACTGTCCAAGACCCTGGACCAGGCCACCGGCCAGTTCCTCGACAACAACAAGTCGCCATCGCGCAAAGTCGGCAACATCGACAACCGCGGCAGCCACTTCTACCTGGCACTGTATTGGGCCCAGGCCCTGGCCGCCCAGACCGAAGACACTGCCCTGCAAGCGCAGTTCGGCGAACTGGCCCAGACCCTGGCCGCGAACGAAGCAACCATCGTTGCCGAGCTCAACGCCGTACAGGGCAAGCCAGTGGACATCGGCGGCTACTACGCGCCGAACCCTGAGCTGACCAGCCAGGCCATGCGTCCAAGCAACACCCTCAATGCGGCGATTGCCAAGTTGAAGTAAGGTTGTAACGATGCAGGGAAGCCCCGGCCGAGTGCCGGGGTTTCTATTTCCACTGTTCAACTGAAGAAACCGGATCAAATGTGGGAGGGGGCTTGCCCCCGATAGCAGTGGGTGAGCCCCGGATGTATGCACTGACACGCCCTCATCGGGGGCAAGCCCCCTCCCACATTGACTGTATTCGCGCTGCAAGACCGCACTGCGCCCTGAACCGAGGCATCCCATGACCTGGCTCCCCCACATCACCGTCGCCACCCTCGTCGAAGACAACGGCCGCTTCCTGATGGTCGAAGAACTCAAGGGTGGCCGTGCCGTGCTCAACCAGCCCGCCGGGCATCTGGACCCGAACGAAACCCTGACCGAAGCCGCCGTGCGCGAAACCCTCGAAGAAACCGGTTGGGACGTCGAAGCCACCGGCATCGTCGGCATCTACCTCTACACCGCACCGAGCAATGGCGTGACCTATCAACGGGTCTGCTTTATAGCCAAGGCGTTGAAACACCACCCGGACTATCAACTCGACGAAGGCATCCTCCGTGCCCGCTGGCTGACCCGGGACGAACTGATGGACCTGCGCGACGACTGGCGCAGCGAGCTGATCATCCGCTGTATCGATGATTATCTGGCCGGCCAGCGTCACAGCCTGGAATTGATCCGCCCTTCTCTTTAGCCTTGCGGGCCCAGGCCTGCTAGAATCGCGTCCTTTTTCAAGACACCCGTTGAAACCCTATGCGTGATCCAGCCCCTTCTGACACACAAAAGAAGCGCGTCATCGTCGGCATGTCCGGCGGCGTGGATTCTTCCGTTTCCGCCGTTCTGCTCATGGAGCAGGGTTATGAGGTGGAAGGCCTGTTCATGAAGAACTGGGAAGAAGACGATGGAACGGAATATTGCACCGCCATGGACGACCTGGCGGACGCCCAGGCCGTGTGCGACAAGATCGGTATCAAGCTGCACACCGCCAACTTCGCCGCCGAGTACTGGGACAATGTGTTCGAGCACTTCCTGGCCGAATACAAGGCCGGCCGCACGCCGAACCCGGACATCCTGTGCAACCGCGAGATCAAGTTCAAGGCGTTCCTCGACTACGCCATGATGCTTGGCGGCGACCTGATTGCCACTGGCCACTACGTACGCCGCCGCGATAGCGATGGCCGTACCGAACTGCTCAAGGGCCTGGACCCGAACAAGGACCAGAGCTACTTCCTGCACGCCGTCGGCGGTGAACAGATCGCCAAGACCCTGTTCCCGGTCGGTGAGCTGGAAAAGCCCGAAGTGCGCAGGATCGCCGAGAAACACGGCCTGGCCACCGCCAAGAAGAAGGACTCTACCGGCATCTGCTTTATCGGCGAGCGCCGCTTCAGCGACTTCCTCAAGCAGTACCTGCCGGCCCAACCGGGTGAGATCAAGACCACTGATGGCGAAGTGATCGGCCGCCACCACGGCCTGATGTACCACACCATCGGCCAGCGCCAGGGCCTGGGCATTGGCGGCTTGAAAGACGCCGGTGAAGAGCCGTGGTACGTGCTGGTCAAGGACCTGGAAAACAACGTGCTGATCGTCGGCCAGGGCAACGAACACCCGCTGCTGTTCTCTGGCGCGCTGCTTGCCTCGGAGATCTATTGGGTCAACCCGATCGACTTGAGCGCCCCTCGCCGCCTGACCGCCAAAGTGCGCTATCGCCAGAGCGACCAGCCGTGCACCCTGGAAAAAACCGCCACGGGTTACCGGACCACCTTCGATGACCCGCAACGCGCGGTCACCCCAGGCCAATCCGTGGTGTTCTATGACGGCGAAATCTGCCTGGGCGGTGGCGTGATCGAAGTTGCGCAAGCCTGGAGCAACCCGGCATGAGCCCGACCCAGGAGCAATTGACTGCGCTGGGCGGGGTATTTCTGGCCGCCGTGCTGGTGGACAAGATCGCCAAGACCGGCCAGGTCACCGAAGCGGGCTTGGCCTGCATGCTCGGCAGCCTGTTGATCCGCGACCCCAAGGACACCCTGGAAGTCTACGGCGGCGACGACCTGGCCTTGCGTGAAGGCTACCGGGCCTTGATCGGCGCCCTGGAACGCGACCCCAGCACCTTGCAGCGCGAACCCTTGCGCTATGCCCTGTCGATGCTGGGCCTGGAGCGTCAGCTGGCCAAGCGCGACGACCTGCTCGAAACCATCGGCAAGCGTCTGCCGCAGATCCAATCCCAGGTAGAACATTTTGGCCCGGCCCACGAAAACGTGATCGCCGCCTGTGGCGCGCTGTACCAGGACACCTTGAGCACCTTGCGCCAGCGCATCCAGGTGCACGGCGACATGCGCAACCTGCAGCAACCGAACAACGCCTCGAAAATCCGCGCCCTGCTCCTGGCGGGGATTCGTTCGGCACGATTGTGGCGCCAGTTGGGCGGTCATCGTTGGCAGTTGGTGATCAGCCGACGCAAATTGCTCAAAGAGCTTTACCCGTTGATGCGCAACGAATAAGTCGCACCAGCAGACCTTTTTCAAGTTGTTACGCGTAATACGCCGGTCAGTTGGCGACGGACCGGCGGATTTTTTCATGTATGATACGCGCCCCATTTCGTTGCCCGACTGTCCGAGAACACCCCATGCAGCTTTCTTCGCTCACTGCGGTTTCCCCTGTTGACGGCCGCTACGCCGGCAAAACCCAGGCCCTGCGCCCTATTTTCAGCGAATACGGTTTGATCCGTGCTCGTGTCCTGGTTGAAGTGCGCTGGCTCCAGCGCCTGGCCGCTCACCCCGCCATCAGCGAAGTGCCGGCGTTTTCCGCCGAGGCCAACGCTGTCTTGAACACCTTGGCGGAAAACTTCTCCCTGGAGCACGCCGAGCGTGTGAAAGAGATCGAGCGCACCACCAACCACGACGTCAAGGCCATCGAATACCTGCTCAAAGAGCAAGCGGCCAAGCTGCCGGAACTGGCCCAGGTCAGCGAATTCATCCACTTTGCCTGCACCAGCGAGGACATCAACAACCTGTCCCACGCCCTGATGCTGCGCGAAGGCCGTGATGACGTGATGCTGCCACTGATGCGCCAGACCGCCGAAGCGATCCGCGAACTGGCCATCCGCTTCGCCGCCGTACCGATGCTCTCGCGCACCCACGGCCAGCCGGCATCGCCGACCACCCTGGGCAAAGAACTGGCCAACGTGGTGTACCGCCTGGAGCGCCAGATCGCTCAGGTCGCCGCCGTGCCGCTGCTGGGCAAGATCAACGGCGCCGTGGGCAACTACAACGCCCACCTGTCGGCCTACCCCGAGATCGACTGGGAAGCCAACGCCCGCGCCTTCATCGAAGACGAGCTGGGCCTGGGCTTCAACCCGTACACCACGCAGATCGAACCGCACGACTACATTGCCGAGCTGTTCGACGCGATCGCACGCTTCAACACGATCCTGATCGACTTCGATCGCGATATCTGGGGCTACATCTCCCTGGGCTACTTCAAGCAGCGCACCATTGCCGGTGAAATCGGCTCCTCGACCATGCCGCACAAGGTCAACCCGATCGACTTCGAAAACTCCGAAGGCAACCTCGGCATCGCCAACGCCCTGTTCCAGCACCTGGCCAGCAAGTTGCCGATTTCGCGCTGGCAGCGTGACCTGACCGACTCCACCGTGCTGCGCAACCTCGGCGTGGGTTTTGCCCATAGCGTGATCGCGTACGAAGCCAGCCTCAAGGGCATCAGCAAGCTGGAGCTCAACGAGCAGAAAATCGCCGCCGACCTGGATGCCTGCTGGGAAGTCCTGGCTGAGCCGATCCAGACCGTGATGCGCCGCTACAACATCGAAAACCCTTACGAGAAGCTCAAAGAGTTGACGCGCGGCAAGGGCATCACCTCCGATGCGCTGCAAACTTTCATCGACGGCCTGGACATGCCAGCCGCCGCCAAGGCCGAGTTGAAACTGCTCACCCCGGCCAACTACATCGGTAACGCTGTAGAGCAAGCCAAGCGCATCTGATCATCGCACGACCCTTTGAGACGCCCGGCCGCGCCGGGCGTTTTTATTCCTGGCTTAAAAGTGCTTTTTTTCAATAGGTTACACATGAATCCTGATATCCCTCTTCAACTTCTGGGCGGCATCACGGCACGGGAATTCCTGCGCGACTACTGGCAGAAGAAACCGCTGCTGATCCGCCAGGCCATCCCCGACTTCGAAAGCCCGATCGACGCCGACGAACTGGCAGGCCTGGCCCTGGAAGAAGAAGTCGAGTCGCGCCTGGTGATCGAACACGGCGAACGTCCGTGGGAACTGCGTCGCGGCCCGTTCGCCGAAGACGCCTTCAGCACCCTGCCCGAGCGTGAATGGACCCTGCTGGTACAGGCAGTGGATCAGTTCGTGCCGGAAGTCGCCGAGCTGCTCGAGCACTTCCGCTTCCTGCCAAGCTGGCGCATCGATGATGTGATGATCAGCTTCGCCGCGCCGGGTGGCAGCGTCGGTCCGCACTTCGACAACTACGATGTGTTCCTGCTGCAAGCCCAGGGCAAGCGCAACTGGAAAATCGGCCAGATGTGCAATTCTGAAAGTGCGCTGCTGCAGCACGCCGACTTGCGCATCCTCGCCGAATTCGAAGAAAGCGCCGAATGGGTGCTTGAGCCGGGCGACATGCTGTACCTGCCGCCGCGCCTGGCGCACTTCGGCATTGCCGAAGACGACTGCATGACCTACTCGGTAGGCTTCCGCGCACCGAGCGCCGCCGAGGTGCTGACCCACTTCACCGACTTCCTCAGCCAGTACCTGACCGACGAAGAGCGCTACACCGACGCCGACGCCCAGCCGGTCAGCGACCCGCATCAGATTCAAAGCGATGCGCTGGATCGCCTCAAGAGCCTGCTGGCCGAGCACATGAGCGACGAGCGCATGCTGCTGACCTGGTTCGGCCAGTTCATGACCGAACCGCGCTACCCGGAGCTGGTGGCAGGCGAAGAGCTGGGCGAGGACGACTTCATCAGCAGCCTGCAAGACGGCGCAATCCTGGTACGCAACCCGAGTGCACGCCTGGCCTGGTCGGAAGTGGACGACGACGTGTTGCTGTTCGCCAGCGGCCAGAGCCGTTACCTGCCGGGCAAACTGCGCGAACTGTTGAAACTGGTGTGTTCGGCAGACGCCCTGCACAGCGAGAACCTCGGCGATTGGCTAGCGGACGAAGACGGCCGCGACCTGCTGTGCGAATTGGTCAAGCAAGGCAGCCTGGGGTTTGCGGATGAATAGGATTCACGTAAGTGTCGCGGACTGGCGAAAGGATATCGACGAGATTCGGCGCATTCGTGAAGCGGTATTCATCGCTGAACAATCGGTTCCACCCGAGCTGGAATGGGACGCGGACGACGCCGGTGCGATGCACTTTCTGGCGTTCGAAGGTGATTTCCCGATCGGCACCGCTCGGCTGCTGCCCAGCGGCGAAATCGGTCGCGTGTCGGTACTCAAGGACTGGCGCGGGCTGAAGGTCGGCGACAAGCTGATGGAGGCGGTGATCGGCGTGGCCGAGAAGCGCGGCCAGACCCGGCAATTCCTCAGTGCCCAGGTGTATGCGGCGCCGTTCTACGAGCGCCTGGGCTTCAGGATCGTCAGTGACGAATTCCTGGAAGTCGGGATTCCGCATGTGGATATGGTACGGGGGGACTGATCCGAGACCGCATCGCCGCTATCGGGGGCAAGCCCCCTCCCACACTTGACCGCATTCCGAGGAATTTACTTGGTCAAAATGTGGGAGGGGGCTTGCCCCCGATGACTATTTCAGCACCCCCCCAAAATGCCCTGCCTTGCCAGGGCATTTTGCTGTCTAGTATTCAACTTGCGACCCGCCGGGCCGACAAACTGGCACTATCCAGCCTTTGACTCGCAGAGATAACGGACATGTCCCTACGCACCCTGCTCACCGCCCTCCTCCTGGCTGCCAGCGTCTCGGCCGTGGCCGACACCGAAGTGGTCAACCTGAGCAACCGCACCAGCACCGACCTGCTGCCCGTGGCGCAGAACTTCATCGGCAAGGATGGCACCGTCAGTGCCTACGGCAACCAGCTTATCGTTAACGCCGACCCTGCGAAGATAGAGGGCTTGCGCACCCTGCTTTCTCAACTCGACACACCGGCCAAGCGCCTGCTGATCACCGTCGACACCAACGAAAACAACCAGCAGAACAGCGGCGACAGCCAGACCCGTATCATCAGCTACGGCACCACCAGCCGCGAGGGTGGCATTCAGCAGATCCAGGCCAGCGAAGGCGTGCCCGCGCTGATCCAGGTCGGCCAGAGCGTACCGCTGACCACCACGCAGCAGGACAGTTACGGGCGCCTGCAGAACCAGACCCAGTATCGCAACGTCACCCAGGGTTTCTACGTGACCGCCAGCGTCA
The DNA here is from genome assembly GCF_005233615.1 of Pseudomonas sp. CFBP13528. Taxonomy (NCBI): domain Bacteria; kingdom Pseudomonadati; phylum Pseudomonadota; class Gammaproteobacteria; order Pseudomonadales; family Pseudomonadaceae; genus Pseudomonas; species Pseudomonas sp. CFBP13528. The sequence continues at coordinate 437,395 of NZ_QGAJ01000004.1, read as the reverse complement.
CCGGCGAGACCGTTCACCTGGCCATCAGTACCAACCGTGACCGCATGAGCCAGGAACGGCCTGATGTAGTGAACGTGCAAAGCACCGACACAAGCGTCAGTGGCCGCCTGGGCGAATGGATCTCCCTGGCTGGCATCAACCGTGAGACCCAGGCTGATAAATCCGCTACAACCCGCAGCTACTCTACTCAGGGCCGCGATGACCTGACGGTGCGGGTCAAGGTCGACACGCTGAACTGAAGCACCAAAAACTGACTGGCGAGTCGTATTAGACCAAAGATGTAGTGCTTTAAAAAAAGCACTACAAACCAATTGACGATCCAAAAAAGCATGGGCATGATGGCCTCGCTCCCGCTAATCAGGGGCCCTGGCAAGGGCCTTCGGATCGTCGCTCCAAGCTACCCACCTGAGCCGATTCGTGTCTGTACCGCCCACAAGGTGTGTTTGACGAGGTTGCGACTGGAACGAAGTTGTCCCGAGGGACGGAAGCCAACCAGGTAACCCGGCTACACACTGATGGATCGTACCAAGGCCCACGATGCCCGAAGACCGTTCGCAGTTTGCCCTTACCTGCTCAACTCCGCCTTGAGCCATCGTTCATCCCGTCGCCCTCCCCGCCGAACCCGGCTTGACCGCCTGAGCTTCTGGTCAGCGAGCAGCCATCACCACGTACTCATTACGCGGCTGGCAAATGGAATTTTCCACCTAGACCTATGCGACGAGGTTTTTCCCCATGGCACTGACACGCGAACAGCAAATTGCAGCCCTTGAAAAAGACTGGGCTGAAAACCCACGCTGGAAAGGCGTGACCCGCGCTTATTCCGCTGCTGACGTCGTCCGCCTGCGTGGCTCGGTCCAACCTGAGCACACCTTTGCAAAACTCGGCGCCGAGAAGCTGTGGAACCTGGTCACCCAAGGTGCCAAGCCGTCCTTCCGCCCCGACAAAGATTTCGTCAACTGCATGGGCGCCCTCACTGGCGGCCAGGCAGTGCAACAGGTGAAAGCCGGTATCCAGGCGATCTACCTGTCCGGCTGGCAAGTGGCAGCGGACAACAACTCCGCTGAATCCATGTACCCCGACCAATCGCTGTACCCGGTGGACTCCGTGCCGACCGTGGTCAAGCGCATCAACAACTCGTTCCGTCGTGCCGACCAGATCCAGTGGAAAGCCGGCAAAGGTCCGGGCGATGAAGGCTACATCGACTACTTCGCCCCTATCGTGGCCGACGCCGAAGCCGGTTTCGGCGGCGTGCTCAACGCCTACGAGCTGATGAAGAGCATGATCGAGGCGGGCGCTGCCGGCGTGCACTTCGAAGACCAGCTGGCTTCGGTGAAAAAATGCGGCCACATGGGCGGCAAAGTACTGGTTCCGACCCAGGAAGCCGTACAGAAACTCACCGCTGCCCGCTTGGCGGCCGACGTTGCCGGCACGCCAACCATCATCCTGGCGCGCACCGATGCCAACGCCGCTGACCTGCTGACATCGGACTGCGACCCGTACGACCAGCCATTCGTCACCGGCGAACGCACCCAGGAAGGTTTCTACAAAGTGCGCGCCGGTCTCGACCAGGCGATCGCCCGTGGCCTGGCCTACGCGCCGTACGCCGACCTGATCTGGTGCGAAACCGCCAAGCCGGACCTGGACGAAGCCCGCCGTTTCGCCGAAGCGATCAAGAAGGAATACCCGGACCAACTGCTGTCCTACAACTGCTCGCCTTCCTTCAACTGGAAGAAGAACCTGGACGACGCGACCATCGCCAAGTTCCAGCGCGAACTGTCCGCCATGGGCTACAAGCACCAGTTCATCACCCTGGCCGGCATTCACAACATGTGGCACAGCATGTTCAACCTGGCGCACGACTACGCCCGCAACGACATGACCGCCTACGTGAAGCTGCAAGAGCAAGAGTTTGCTGACGCATCGAAGGGTTACACCTTCGTGGCGCACCAGCAGGAAGTGGGCACCGGCTACTTCGACGACATGACCACCGTGATCCAGGGCGGCACCTCGTCCGTGACCGCGCTGACCGGTTCGACCGAGGAAGAGCAGTTCCACTGAGTGACCGAGTACACGGCCACTGCGGCCCCAGGGAAGACCTAACCGCAGTGCCGCACACCCATCACGCCCCGACTGGTTCGGGGCGTTTTTTTGCCTGCACACCATGTACTGACGCACCCCGAACCAATGTGGGAGGGGGCTTGCCCCCCGATGGCGGTGGATCAAGCAACAGATGTGCTGACTGACACTCGGCAATCGGGGGGGCAAGCCCCCGCTCACAGGGGATTGCATGCAATTTGACGATTGTGCGCAAAACATTGATCCAGAGCGGTATCTGCCCGGATCAAATCAGTTAAAAAATCCGCTCCATCAACTAAGCGACACTCAACCAAGTAACGGCAACTTCCCGCGCTACACGAGAAACATTCGCTTAAACCCCACGCAAACAATATTCATTATCATTTGGAATGAGAAAACTTCGTTACCGCTTAAACAAAACACATTTGATAAAAAGCCCGCTAATGCCCGCGCTGCAAGGGCTACAGCCCCATTAAGGTGCACTATGTGCTTATTCCACCGAATAATTTCGCCACAGGAATTTTACTTGCCCGGTGTTTAGCCATAAAATCACCGCGATTGATTGCAGTGCGACATATCGTCACTGCATCGTTACTTTTTCGAGCTCAGAGACCTTTGCTCTCTGTTAAGGATTTCCAGCATGACCGATGCGACAGGACTCATGGCCCACAACTGGGGCTTTGCCATTTTCCTCCTCGGTGTTGTGGGGCTTTGCGCCTTCATGCTCGGCGTCTCCAGCCTCCTCGGGTCAAAAGCCTGGGGCCGCAGCAAAAACGAACCGTTCGAGTCCGGCATGCTACCTACAGGTGGCGCCCGCTTGCGGCTCTCAGCCAAATTCTATCTGGTCGCGATGCTCTTCGTGATCTTCGATATCGAAGCCCTCTTTCTCTTTGCCTGGTCTGTGTCCGTCCGCGAAAGCGGCTGGACCGGATTCGTCGAAGCTCTCGTTTTCATAGCAATTCTGTTGGCAGGTCTTGTCTACCTGTTCCGAGTGGGCGCCCTTGACTGGGCTCCGGAAGCTCGTCGCAAGCGGCAAGCGAAGCTGAAACAATGAGGCTTTGGCGATGCAATACAATCTCACCAGGATCGACCCGGATGCTCCTAACGAGCAGTACCCCATCGGCGAGCGGGAAACCGTTTCCGATCCGTTAGAAGACCAAGTCCACAAGAACATCTACATGGGCAAGCTGGAAGACGTGCTGAGTGGCGCGGTCAACTGGGGGCGTAAGAACTCCCTGTGGCCGTACAACTTCGGCCTTTCGTGCTGCTACGTGGAAATGACCACCGCCTTCACGGCGCCCCACGACATCGCGCGCTTTGGCGCCGAAGTTATCCGGGCATCACCGCGCCAGGCGGATTTCATGGTTATCGCCGGTACCTGCTTTATCAAGATGGCGCCGATCATCCAGCGTCTCTATGAGCAAATGCTCGAACCGAAATGGGTGATCTCCATGGGTTCGTGCGCCAACTCCGGTGGCATGTACGACATCTACTCCGTCGTTCAAGGGGTGGACAAGTTCCTGCCCGTGGACGTCTACGTGCCTGGCTGCCCGCCCCGCCCCGAAGCATTCCTGCAAGGCTTGATGCTGTTGCAGGAATCGATTGGCAAGGAGCGTCGCCCGTTGTCCTGGGTCGTCGGTGATCAAGGCGTGTACCGCGCCGAGATGCCGTCCCAAAAGGAACAGCGCCGCGAACAGCGAATCGCAGTCACCAACCTGCGCAGCCCCGACGAAGTCTGATCCAGCCCGCTTCTTTTTATAGAACGAAAACCTGGCTTCATTCTTTACGTTGACCGAAAGCGATAAAAAACCATGACTACAGGCAGTGCTCTGTATATCCCGCCTTACAAGGCAGACGACCAGGATGTGGTTGTCGAACTCAATAACCGTTTTGGCCCTGATGCCTTCACCGCCCAGGCCACACGCACCGGTATGCCGGTGCTGTGGGTGGCGCGTGCCAGGTTCGTCGAAGTCCTGAGCTTCCTGCGCAATCTGCCCAAGCCGTACGTCATGCTCTATGACCTGCATGGCGTGGACGAGCGTCTGCGCACCAAGCGCCAGGGTTTGCCGAGCGGCGCCGATTTCACCGTGTTCTATCACTTGATGTCGCTGGAACGTAACAGCGACGTGATGATCAAGGTCGCGCTGAGCGAGAGCGACCTGAGCGTCCCGACCGTGACCGGTATCTGGCCGAACGCCAGCTGGTACGAGCGCGAAGTCTGGGACATGTTCGGTATCGATTTCCCAGGCCACCCGCACCTGACGCGCATCATGATGCCGCCGACCTGGGAAGGTCACCCGCTGCGCAAGGACTACCCTGCCCGCGCCACCGAATTCGACCCGTTCAGCCTGACCCTCGCCAAGCAGCAGCTTGAAGAAGAGGCCGCACGCTTCCGCCCGGAAGACTGGGGCATGAAGCGCTCCGGCACCAACGAGGACTACATGTTCCTCAACCTGGGCCCGAACCACCCTTCGGCCCACGGTGCCTTCCGTATCATCCTGCAACTGGACGGCGAAGAAATCGTCGACTGCGTGCCGGACATCGGCTACCACCACCGTGGTGCCGAGAAGATGGCCGAACGTCAGTCGTGGCACAGCTTCATTCCCTACACCGACCGTATCGACTACCTCGGCGGCGTGATGAACAACCTGCCGTACGTGCTCTCGGTCGAGAAGCTGGCCGGCATCAAGGTACCGGACCGCGTCGACACCATCCGCATCATGATGGCCGAGTTCTTCCGTATCACCAGCCACCTGCTGTTCCTGGGTACCTATATCCAGGACGTTGGCGCCATGACCCCGGTGTTCTTCACCTTCACCGACCGCCAGCGCGCCTACAAGGTCATCGAAGCCATCACCGGTTTCCGCCTGCATCCGGCCTGGTACCGCATTGGCGGTGTGGCCCACGACCTGCCGAACGGCTGGGAGCGCCTGGTCAAGGAATTCATCGACTGGATGCCCAAGCGTCTGGACGAGTACCAGAAGGCCGCCCTGGATAACAGCATCCTCAAGGGGCGTACCATCGGCGTCGCGCAATACAACACCAAAGAGGCCCTGGAATGGGGCGTCACCGGTGCCGGCCTGCGTTCGACCGGCTGCGATTTCGACCTGCGTAAAGCGCGCCCGTACTCCGGCTACGAGAACTTCGAATTCGAAGTCCCGCTGGCGGCCAATGGCGACGCCTACGACCGTTGCATCGTGCGCGTCGAAGAAATGCGCCAGAGCCTGAAGATCATCGAGCAGTGCATGCGCAACATGCCGGCCGGCCCGTACAAGGCGGATCACCCGCTGACCACGCCGCCGCCCAAAGAGCGCACGCTGCAGCACATCGAAACCCTGATCACGCACTTCCTGCAAGTCTCGTGGGGCCCGGTGATGCCGGCCAACGAGTCCTTCCAGATGATTGAAGCGACCAAGGGCATCAACAGTTATTACCTGACGAGCGATGGCGGCACCATGAGCTACCGCACCCGGATTCGCACCCCAAGCTTCCCGCACTTGCAACAGATCCCTTCGGTGATCAAAGGCGAGATGGTCGCGGACTTGATTGCGTACCTGGGTAGTATCGATTTCGTTATGGCCGACGTGGACCGCTAAGCATGAACAGCACGCTTATCCAGACAGACCGTTTCACCTTGAGTGAAACCGAGCGCTCCGCCATCGAGCACGAGCTGCATCACTACGAAGACCCGCGCGCGGCGTCGATCGAGGCCTTGAAGATCGTCCAGAAGGAACGTGGCTGGGTGCCGGACGGCGCCCTCTACGCCATCGGCGAGATCCTCGGCATCCCCGCCAGCGACGTTGAAGGCGTGGCGACGTTCTACAGCCAGATCTTCCGCCAGCCAGTGGGCCGCCACATCATCCGCGTGTGCGACAGCATGGTCTGCTACATCGGTGGCCACGAGTCCGTGGTCAGCGAGATCCAGGCCAAGCTGGGCATCGGCCTGGGCCAGACCACCGCCGACGGCCGCTTCACGCTGCTGCCGGTGTGCTGCCTGGGCAACTGCGACAAGGCGCCGGCGTTGATGATCGACGACGACACATTCGGTGACGTACAGCCTGCTGGCGTGACCCAATTGCTCGAGGGCTACCCATGACCCTGACTTCCTTCGGCCCGGCCAACCTGATCAAGCGTTCGGCCGAGACCCACCCGCTGACCTGGCGCCTGCGTGACGACGGTGAGCCGGTATGGCTCGACGAATACCAGGCCAAGAACGGCTACGCCGCCGCGCGCAAGGCGTTCGCCGACATGGCCCAGGACGATATCGTCCAGACCGTCAAGGACGCCGGCCTCAAAGGCCGCGGCGGTGCAGGCTTCCCCACGGGCGTGAAGTGGGGCCTGATGCCCAAAGACGAATCCATCAACATCCGCTACCTGCTATGCAACGCGGATGAAATGGAGCCCAACACCTGGAAAGACCGCATGCTGATGGAGCAACTGCCCCATCTGCTGATCGAAGGCATGCTGATCAGCGCACGCGCGCTGAAAACCTACCGGGGTTATATCTTCCTGCGTGGCGAATACACCACCGCCGCCAAGCACCTCAACCGTGCCGTGGCCGAAGCCAAGGCGGCGGGCCTGCTGGGCAAGAACATCCTGGGTTCGGGCTTCGACTTCGAGCTGTTTGTGCACACCGGCGCCGGGCGTTACATCTGCGGTGAAGAAACCGCACTGATCAACTCCCTCGAAGGCCGCCGCGCCAACCCGCGCTCCAAGCCGCCCTTCCCTGCCGCCGTCGGCGTGTGGGGCAAGCCGACCTGTGTGAACAACGTCGAGACCCTGTGCAACGTGCCGGCGATCATCGCCGACGGCGTGGACTGGTACAAATCGTTGGCCCGTGAAGGCAGTGAAGACATGGGCACCAAGCTCATGGGCTTCTCCGGCAAGGTCAAGAACCCGGGCCTGTGGGAACTGCCATTCGGCGTCACCGCGCGCGAGCTGTTCGAGGACTACGCCGGCGGCATGCGCGACGGCTACACCTTGAAAGCCTGGCAGCCAGGCGGCGCGGGCACCGGCTTCCTGCTGCCCGAGCACCTCGATGCACAAATGTATGCCGGCGGCATCGGCAAGGTGGGCACCCGGATGGGCACCGGCCTGGCGATGGCGGTCGACAACACGGTGAACATGGTCTCGTTGCTGCGCAACATGGAGCAATTCTTTGCCCGTGAATCCTGCGGTTTCTGCACCCCTTGCCGCGACGGCCTGCCGTGGAGCGTCAAGTTGCTGATGGCCCTGGAAAACGGCGAAGGCCGCGAGGGTGATATCGAAACCCTGCTCGGCCTGGTGGGTTTCCTCGGCCCAGGCAAGACCTTCTGTGCTCACGCACCGGGCGCCGTGGAGCCATTGGGCAGCGCAATCAAATACTTCCGCCCTGAATTCGAGGCCGGCATCGCGCCAACCCGCGCGGGCGAACTCACTCAGGTGGTATCACCGACCATGGTCGGTGCGTAGCGCTTAAAGAAGCGAAGGGTCCGTGCCCTTCGTTTTTCTCATGTGCAGACGCCTTGATGGCTGTGTTGATGCACATGAATAACAAGATTCCATTAGCCACGCCCGCTGACAACGGGCCAACGAAGAACTTTGAACCATGGCCACTATCCACGTAGACGGCAAAGCGCTCGAAGTCGATGGGGCGGACAACCTGTTACAGGCATGTCTGTCACTCGGCCTCGACATCCCGTATTTCTGCTGGCACCCCGCGCTTGGTAGCGTCGGTGCCTGTCGCCAGTGTGCGGTCAAGCAATACACCGACGAGAACGACACCCGTGGTCGTATCGTCATGTCGTGCATGACCCCAGCCACCGACAACACCTGGATCTCCATCGACGATGAAGAATCCAAGGCGTTCCGCGCCAGCGTGGTCGAATGGCTGATGACCAACCACCCCCACGACTGCCCGGTCTGTGAGGAAGGCGGTCACTGCCACCTGCAAGACATGACGGTGATGACCGGCCACAACGAGCGCCGTTATCGCTTCACCAAGCGTACCCACCAGAACCAGGACCTCGGCCCGTTCATTTCCCACGAGATGAACCGCTGCATCGCCTGCTACCGCTGCGTGCGCTTCTATAAAGACTATGCCGGCGGCACCGACCTCGGCGTATTTGGCGCCCACGACAACGTGTACTTCGGTCGCGTTGAAGACGGCGTGCTCGAGAGCGAATTCTCCGGCAACCTCACCGAGGTCTGCCCGACCGGTGTGTTCACCGACAAGACTCACTCCGAGCGCTACAACCGCAAGTGGGACATGCAATTCGCCCCGAGCATCTGCCATGGCTGCTCCAGCGGTTGCAACATCTCCCCGGGCGAGCGTTACGGTGAACTGCGCCGTATCGAAAACCGCTTCAACGGTTCGGTCAACCAGTACTTCCTGTGCGACCGCGGCCGTTTCGGCTATGGCTACGTCAACCGCGAAGACCGCCCACGCCAGCCGCTGCTGGCCGATGGCGCCAAACTGAGCCTGGACGCGGCGCTGGATAAAGCCGCCGACCTGTTGCGCGGCCGTAATATCGTCGGTATCGGTTCGCCCCGGGCCAGCCTCGAAAGCAACTTCGCGTTGCGCGAACTGGTCGGCGCCGAGCACTTTTACAGCGGCATCGAAGCCGGCGAGCTGGAGCGCATCCGCCTGGTCCTGCAAGTGCTCAACGACAGCCCGCTGCCAGTGCCGAACATGCGCGACATCGAAGATCACGATGCGATCTTCGTGCTCGGTGAAGACCTGACCCAGACCGCCGCACGTATCGCGTTGTCGCTGCGCCAATCGGTCAAAGGCAAGGCCGAAGAAATGGCCGACGCCATGCGCGTACAGCCGTGGCTTGACGCTGCGGTGAAAAACATCGGCCAGCACGCGCTGAACCCGCTGTTTATCGCGTCCCTGGCTGAAACCAAGCTCGACGACATCGCCGAAGAATGCGTCCACGCCGCACCGGACGACCTGGCCCGCCTCGGCTTCGCCGTGGCCCACGCCCTGGACGCCAGCGCACCGGCCGTCGAAGGCCTGGACACTGAAGCCGTGGAACTGGCCCAACGCATCGCCGACGCCCTGCTGGCGGCCAAGCGTCCATTGATCATTGCCGGGACCTCCCTGGGTTCCAAGGCGCTGATCGAAGCCGCCGCCAACATCGCCAAGGCCCTGAAGCTGCGCGACAAGAACGGCTCCATCAGCCTGGTCGTGCCGGAAGCCAACAGCCTCGGCCTGGCCATGCTCGGCGGCGAGTCCGTGGATGCCGCGCTGCAAGCGGTGATCGACGGCAATGCCGACGCCATCGTCGTGCTGGAAAACGACCTGTACACCCGCACCGCTGCGGCCAAGGTTGACGCTGCGCTCAACGCCGCCAAGGTGCTGATCGTTGCCGACCACCAGAAGACCGCCACCAGCGAGCGTGCGCACCTGGTATTGCCGGCTGCCAGCTTCGCCGAAGGCGACGGCACCCTGGTCAGCCAGGAAGGCCGCGCCCAGCGTTTCTTCCAGGTGTTCGATCCGAAGTACATGGACGCCAGCATCCTGGTGCATGAAGGCTGGCGCTGGCTGCATGCCCTGCGCGCCACCCTGCTGAACCAGCCGATCGACTGGACCCAGCTCGACCACGTCACCGCTGCTACCGCCGCGAGCGCGCCGCAACTGGCACGCATCGTCGATGCTGCACCGTCCGCCGCGTTCCGCATCAAGGGTCTGAAACTGGCGCGTGAACCGTTGCGTTATTCCGGTCGTACCGCCATGCGCGCCGACATCAGCGTGCATGAGCCACGTACCCCGCAAGACATCGACACCGCGTTCGCCTTCTCCATGGAAGGTTACTCGGGTTCGGCCGAACCGCGTCAGCAGGTGCCGTTCGCCTGGTCGCCGGGCTGGAACTCGCCGCAGGCCTGGAACAAGTTCCAGGACGAAGTCGGGGGTCACATCCGCGCTGGCGACCCGGGCACCCGCCTGATCGAAAGCACCGGTGACTCGCTGAACTGGTTTGCTGCGGTACCGCGTCCGTTCAACCCGGCGCCGGGCACCTGGCAGGTCGTGCCGTTCTTCCACCTGTTCGGCAGCGAAGAGACCTCTTCCAAGGCCGCGCCGGTTCAAGAACGCATTCCGGCCGCCTATGTGTCGCTGGCCAAGTCCGAAGCCGACCGCCTGGGCGTCAACGACGGTGCCCTGCTCAGCCTGAGCGTAGCCGGCCAGACCTTGCGTCTGCCGCTGCGCATCAACGATGAGCTGGGCGCCGGCCTGGTTGCACTGCCAAAAGGCCTCGCCGGTATTCCTCCCGCGATCTTTGGCCACACCGTTGACGGTCTGCAGGAGGCAGCGCAATGACTTGGTTCACTCCTGAAGTGATCGACGTGATCATCTCGGTGGTCAAGGCCATCGTGATCCTGTTGGCCGTGGTCGTGGCAGGCGCCCTGCTCAGCTTCGTCGAACGTCGCCTGCTGGGCTGGTGGCAGGACCGCTACGGTCCGAACCGCGTCGGTCCGTTCGGCATGTTCCAGATCGCGGCCGACATGCTGAAAATGTTCTTCAAGGAAGACTGGACTCCGCCGTTTGCCGACAAGGTGATCTTCACCCTGGCGCCGGTCGTGGCCATGAGCGCCTTGCTGATCGCTTTCGCGATCATCCCGATCACCCCGACCTGGGGCGTGGCGGACTTGAACATCGGCTTGCTGTTCTTCTTTGCCATGGCCGGCCTGTCGGTGTATGCGGTGCTGTTCGCCGGTTGGTCGAGCAACAACAAGTTTGCCCTGCTGGGCAGCTTGCGGGCCTCGGCGCAAACCGTGTCCTATGAAGTGTTCATGGGCTTGGCACTGATGGGCATCGTGGTGCAGGTTGGCTCGTTCAACATGCGCGATATCGTCGAGTACCAGGCACAGAACCTGTGGTTCATCATTCCGCAGTTCTTTGGCTTCTGTACCTTCTTCATCGCGGGCGTGGCCGTGACGCACCGTCACCCCTTCGACCAGCCGGAAGCGGAACAGGAACTGGCCGACGGTTACCACATTGAATATGCCGGCATGAAGTGGGGCATGTTCTTCGTCGGTGAGTACATCGGCATCATCTTGATCTCGGCCCTGCTGGTCACGCTATTCTTCGGCGGCTGGCATGGCCCGTTCGGCATCCTGCCGCAGTTGGCCTTCTTCTGGTTCTTCCTGAAGACCGCGTTCTTCATCATGCTGTTCATCCTGCTGCGCGCCTCGATTCCGCGCCCGCGCTATGACCAGGTGATGGATTTCAGCTGGAGATTCTGCCTGCCGCTGACCCTGATCAATTTGCTGGTGACGGCTGCCGTCGTGTTGTTGAACACGCCGGCTGCCGCGGTTCAGTGAGGATTTGACCCATGTTCAAATATATTGGCGACATCGTTAAGGGTACCGGTACCCAGTTGCGAAGCCTGGTGATGGTGTTCGGTCACGGCTTTCGCAAACGCGACACCCTGCAATACCCGGAAGAGGCGGTGTACCTGCCGCCGCGCTATCGCGGCCGCATCGTACTGACCCGCGACCCCGATGGCGAAGAGCGTTGCGTAGCCTGCAACCTGTGCGCCGTGGCGTGCCCGGTGGGTTGCATCTCCCTGCAGAAAGCTGAAACCGAAGACGGTCGCTGGTACCCGGACTTCTTCCGCATCAACTTCTCGCGCTGCATTTTCTGCGGCCTCTGCGAGGAAGCTTGCCCGACCACCGCGATCCAGCTCACGCCGGATTTCGAGATGGCCGAGTTCAAACGTCAGGACCTGGTGTACGAGAAAGAAGATCTGCTGATCTCTGGTCCCGGTAAAAACCCTGATTACAACTTCTATCGTGTTGCAGGTATGGCCGTTGCCGGTAAGCCCAAAGGCGCCGCACAAAACGAAGCCGAGCCGATCAACGTGAAGAGCTTGCTGCCTTAAGGAAGAAAGATGGAATTCGCTTTCTATTTCGCATCGGGTATTGCAGTGGTGTCCACGCTTCGCGTGATCACCAACACCAACCCCGTGCACGCCCTGCTCTACCTGATCATTTCGCTGATCGCCGTGGCCATGACCTTCTTTGCCCTCGGCGCACCGTTCGCCGGTGTACTGGAAGTGATCGCCTACGCCGGCGCCATCATGGTGCTGTTCGTGTTTGTGGTGATGATGCTCAACCTGGGGCCGGCCTCGGTCGCCCAGGAACGCGTCTGGCTCAAGCCCGGCATCTGGCTCGGCCCGGTGATTCTCGCAGCCTTGCTGCTGGGTGAACTGCTGTATGTGCTGTTCGCTCACCAGAGCGGCCAGGCCATCGGCCACACCACCGTGGACGCGAAAGCCGTCGGCGTCAGCCTGTTCGGCCCGTACCTGCTGGTGGTCGAACTGGCTTCGATGCTGCTGCTCGCCGCAGCCATCACCGCCTTCCACTTGGGCCGCAACGAAGCCAAGGAGCAATGACGATGCCTGCTATCCCTTTGGAGCATGGTCTGGCGGTCGCCGGCATCCTGTTCTGCCTTGGCCTGGTCGGCCTGATGGTTCGCCGTAACATTCTGTTCGTGTTGATGAGCCTGGAAATCATGATGAACGCTGCGGCACTGGCGTTTATCGTGGCGGGTGCACGTTGGGGCCAGCCGGATGGACAAGTCATGTTCATCCTGGTGATCAGCCTGGCAGCCGCCGAGGCCAGCATTGGCCTGGCGATCCTGCTGCAACTGTATCGTCGCTTCCACACGCTTGATATCGACGCTGCCAGTGAGATGCGCGGATGAACATGATCTTTCTGACTTTCGTATTTCCCCTGATCGGTTTCCTGCTGCTGTCGTTCTCTCGCGGACGCTGGTCGGAGAACCTCTCGGCCCTGATCGGCGTGGGCTCGATTGGCCTGTCGGCGATCGTGGCCGCCTACGTCATCTGGCAATTCAACGTCGCGCCCCCGGAAGGCGGTCATTACACGCTGGTGCTGTGGCAGTGGATGTCGGTGGAGGGCTTCAAGCCCAACTTCGCCCTCTATGTCGACGGCCTGTCGATCACCATGCTCGGCGTGGTGGTGGGTGTGGGCTTCCTGATCCACCTGTTCGCGTCCTGGTACATGCGCGGTGAAGCGGGCTACTCGCGCTTCTTCTCGTACACCAACCTGTTTATCGCCAGCATGCTGTTCCTGGTGCTGGGCGATAACCTGTTGTTCCTGTACTTCGGCTGGGAAGGCGTGGGCCTGTGCTCGTACCTGTTGATCGGTTTCTACTACAGCAACCGCAACAACGGTAACGCCGCGCTCAAGGCGTTTATCGTCACCCGTATCGGCGACGTGTTCATGGCCATTGGCCTGTTCATCCTGTTCCAACAGGTAGGCACGCTGAATATCCAGGAACTGCTGGTGCTGGCACCGCAAAAATTCCAGGTCGGCGACTTCTGGATCACCCTGGCGACCCTGATGCTGCTGGGCGGCGCTGTCGGTAAATCCGCGCAACTGCCGCTGCAAACCTGGCTGGCGGATGCAATGGCCGGTCCTACCCCGGTGTCGGCACTGATCCACGCCGCGACCATGGTGACTGCCGGTGTCTACCTGATTGCCCGAACCCACGGTCTGTTCACGCTGGCGCCGGATATCCTGCATCTTGTAGGCATCGTCGGTGGCGTGACCCTGGTGCTGGCCGGCTTCGCCGCACTGGTACAGACCGATATCAAGCGTATCCTCGCCTACTCGACCATGAGCCAGATCGGCTACATGTTCCTGGCCCTAGGCGTCGGCGCCTGGGACGCAGCGATCTTCCACCTGATGACCCACGCCTTCTTCAAGGCCCTGCTGTTCCTTGCTTCCGGTGCGGTGATCGTCGCCTGCCACCACGAGCAGAACATCTTCAAGATGGGTGGCCTGTGGAAGAAGCTGCCACTGGCCTACGCCAGCTTCATCGTCGGTGGTGCCGCGCTCGCAGCCCTGCCATTGGTAACCGCCGGTTTCTACTCGAAAGACGAAATCCTCTGGGAAGCCTTTGCCAGCGGCAACCAAAACCTGCTGTACGCAGGCCTGGTGGGCGCGTTCATGACCTCGCTGTACACCTTCCGCCTGATCTTCATCACCTTCCACGGTGAAGCCAAGACCGAAGCACACGCAGGCCACGGCATCTCGCATTGGTTGCCATTGTCGGTGCTGATCATCCTGTCGACCTTCATCGGCGCGCTGATCACTCCGCCACTGGCCGGTGTACTGCCGCAAAGCGTCGGCCATGCCGGCGGCGCAGACAAGCACAGCCTGGAAATCGCCTCGGGCGCCATCGCCATCGCTGGTATCCTGCTGGCGGCCCTGCTGTTCCTCGGCAAGCGTCGCTTCGTGACGGCCGTTGCCAACAGTGGCATTGGTCGTTTCCTGTCAGCCTGGTGGTTCGCTGCCTGGGGCTTCGATTGGCTCTACGACAAACTGTTCGTCAAGCCTTACCTCGCCATCAGCCATTTACTGCGTAAAGACCCGCTCGACCAGACCATCGGTCTGATCCCGCGTGCCGCCAAGGCCGGTCACACCGCCCTGAGCCGCAGCGAGACGGGCCAGTTGCGTTGGTATGCAGCGTCCATGGCAGTCGGTGCCGTGCTGGTGATCGGCGCCATCGTGGTGGTAGCCGTCTGACATGAACCTTTTGAACTTTGCAAACTTGCGAAAGGAAACGAGCCTGTCATGATTCTGCCCTGGCTAATCCTGATCCCCTTTATCGGCGGCCTGCTCTGCTGGATGGGTGAACGCTTCGGCGCCACCCTCCCCCGCTGGATTGCGTTGCTGACCATGTCCCTTGAACTCGCACTCGGCCTCTGGCTGTGGGCCCATGGCGACTATTCATTTGCTCCGGCACCGGGTGCCGATCCAACCTTCGCGCTTGAATTCAAGCACGTGTGGATCCAGCGCTTCGGCATCAACGTGCACCTGGCCCTCGACGGCCTGTCGCTGTTGATGATCCTGCTGACCGGCCTGTTGGGTATCCTCTCGGTACTCTGCTCCTGGAAAGAGATCCAGCGTCACGTGGGCTTCTTCCACCTGAACCTGATGTGGATCCTGGGCGGCGTTGTCGGCGTGTTCCTCGCGCTGGACCTGTTCATGTTCTTCTTCTTCTGGGAAATGATGCTGGTGCCGATGTACTTCCTCATCGCGCTCTGGGGTCACAGTTCTTCGGACGGCAAGAAAACCCGGATCTACGCGGCGACCAAGTTCTTCATCTTCACCCAGGCTTCCGGCCTGATCATGTTGGTGGCGATCCTGGGTCTGGTACTGGTCAACTTCAACAGCACGGGCGTGATTACGTTCAACTACGCCGACCTGTTGAAAACCAAGATGTCGCTGACCACCGAGTACGTGCTGATGCTGGGCTTCTTCATCGCGTTCGCGGTGAAGCTGCCGGTGGTGCCGTTCCACTCCTGGTTGCCTGACGCCCACGCCCAGGCGCCGACGGCCGGTTCTGTCGACTTGGCCGGTATCCTGCTGAAGACCGCTGCCTACGGCCTGTTGCGTTTCGCCCTGCCGCTGTTCCCGAATGCGTCGGCCGAGTTCGCGCCGATCGCCATGACCCTGGGTCTGATCGGGATTTTCTACGGTGCGTTCCTGGCCTTCGCACAGACCGACATCAAGCGTCTGATCGCCTTCTCGTCCGTTTCCCACATGGGCTTCGTGCTGATCGGCATCTACTCCGGCAGCCAGCTGGCGTTGCAAGGCGCCGTGATCCAGATGTTGGCCCACGGTGTTTCGGCCGCTGCACTGTTTATCCTGAGTGGTCAGCTGTACGAGCGCCTGCACACCCGTGACATGCGTGAAATGGGTGGCGTGTGGTCGCGCATCGCTTACCTGCCGGCAATCAGCCTGTTCTTCGCCGCCGCGTCGCTGGGCTTGCCGGGTACCGGTAACTTCATCGGCGAGTTCCTGATCCTGATGGGTGCCTTCGTGCAGACGCCGTGGATCAGTGCGATTGCTACCTCCGGCCTGGTGTTCGGTTCGGTCTACTCGCTGATCATGATCCACCGCGCCTACTTCGGCCCGGCCAAGTCCGACACTGTCCTGCAAGGGATGGATGCGCGCGAACTGATCATGGTGCTCGGCCTTGCGGTATTGCTGATCTACATCGGCGTTTACCCGCAGCCGTTCCTGGACACGTCTGCCGCCACGATGCATGGCGTGCAGCAGTGGTTCGGCACCGCCTTCTCTCAACTCGCTTCGGCCCGGTAAGAGCGCTATGGAATTCACGATCCAACACTTTATCGCGCTTGCGCCGCTGCTGATCACCAGCCTCACCATTGTGGTGGTGATGCTGGCGATCGCCTGGCGCCGCAATCATTCGCAAACGTTCCTGCTGTCCTGTGCCGGTTTGAACCTGGCACTGTTGTCGATCATCCCGGCCCTCAAGGTCGCGCCACTGGCGGTTACGCCGTTGATGATGGTCGATGACTTCGCCCTGCTGTACATCGCACTGATCCTGGTGGCGACCCTGGCCTGCGTCACCCTCGCCCACGCTTACCTGGGCGAAGGCGGCACTGGCTACCCGGGCAACAAGGAAGAGCTGTACCTGCTGATCCTGCTGGCTGCGGCCGGTGGCATCGTGCTGGTCAGCGCACAGCACCTGGCCGGCCTGTTCATCGGCCTGGAACTGCTGTCGATCCCGACCTACGGCCTGGTGGCGTATGCCTTCTTCAACAAGCGCTCCCTGGAAGCCGGCATCAAATACATGGTGCTGTCGGCCGCCGGTTCCGCGTTCCTGTTGTTCGGTATGGCCCTGCTCTACGCCGAAGCCGGCAGCCTGAGCTTCACCGGTATCGGCCACGCCCTGGCCGCCACCAACAGCCCTGCGCCAATCGCCCAGTTGGGCCTGGCGATGATGCTGATCGGCCTGGCGTTCAAGCTGTCGCTGGTACCCTTCCACCTGTGGACCCCGGACGTGTACGAAGGCGCCCCGGCGCCGGTGGCTGCGTTCCTGGCTACCGCGTCGAAAGTGGCTGTGTTTGCGGTGATGGTGCGTCTGTTCCAGATCTCGCCAGCGGCTAACACCGGCGTGCTGAGCGATGTGCTGACCGTGATCGCCATTGCGTCGATCCTGTTCGGCAACCTGCTGGCGCTGACCCAGAACAATCTCAAGCGTCTGCTGGGTTATTCGTCCATCGCCCACTTCGGCTACCTGCTGATCGCCCTGGTGGCGAGCAAAGGCCTGGCCGTGGAAGCCATCGGCGTGTACCTGGTCACCTACGTGATCACCAGCCTCGGCGCATTCGGTGTGATCACGCTGATGTCCTCGCCGTACAAGGGCCGTGATGCCGACGCCCTGTACGAATACCGCGGCCTGTTCTGGCGCCGTCCGTACCTGACCGCCGTGCTGACCGTGATGATGCTGTCCCTGGCGGGTATCCCGCTGACTGCCGGCTTTATCGGCAAGTTCTACATCGTCGCCACCGGCGTCGAGGCCCACGAGTGGTGGTTGGTGGCGTCCCTGGTACTGGGCAGCGCCATCGGCGTGTTCTATTACCTGCGCGTGATGGTCACCCTGTACCTGATCGAGCCGAACCTGCGCCGTGTGGATGCCGAGCTGCATTGGGAACAGAAAGCCGGTGGCGTGATGCTGCTGGCCATCGCCCTGCTCGCGTTCTTCCTGGGCGTGTACCCGCAACCGTTGCTCACCCTGGTGCAGCATGCGGTGCTGGGGGTTTGATCGCTTAGGTTGATGCAGTAAAAAGAACGGCGCCTTTGGGCGCCGTTTTTGCGTCTCAGAGGGAAACAATAGAGATGCAGTGCAACCACTATCGTCTTCGCGGGCAAGCCCACTCCCACAGGGGTATGCATTCCAAATGTGCGAGCGGGCTTGCCCGCGAAGGCGCCTGAACGGGCTGATACGGCTGGTAGCGCGTTTTCCCGAGACCGTGGCGCAACTTGCCGCTCTGGGCTGAGCTGCAAAAGCCCCAAAAAAAACGCCCCGAATGTTCGGGGCGTTTTTTACAGTGCAACGGCGTCAGAACGCGATACCAACCTTGAAACCATACTCATCACGCTTGAGCTTGGTGTTGTCGGCTACATAGGAGTCGTCATCGAGCTTGTATTCGGTACGGGTGTAGTACAAGCCCGCCATCACCGGCAAGTTGCCCTTCTGGTTCATCAGCAGGCTGACTTCGGCATAAGGGTTGGTGCGGTCCTTGAGGTCCACGCTGTCGCTGCCGACGCCGTCCACCTTGAGTTTGGCGCGGCCATCGATGGTATGACGGGCGCCGGCTTCAACGCGCAGGGTCATGTCATCGAACTGATGGTTGTAGCCCAGGGCAGCCTTGGCGAACGGTGACTTGTTGGTGAGCTTCAGGTCGTAGCCGTTGGTGTCCGGCTCATAACGCGTCCAGGTGTAGCCACCGCCGACGATCACGTCGACGAAGTTGCGCGCATCCAGCGCGGCGCGCCAGCCAAGATCGAGGTCGGCCTGGCCTTCCTTGAGCTTGTTATCGCTCTTTTCGCCGTACTTGGCTTCGATACCGGCCTGGTAGATGAAGCCGGATTCGGCGGTAAGCTTATTACCGAAGTTGTAGAACAGGCCCGCCTCGGGCATGTGGTCCTTGTCGCTCTCGCTACCGCCTTCGAGTTTGAAGTCGTTATAGCTGCCGAGGATCCCGAAAGTGGAAATCGGGTCGGTCGACGGTGCAGCGAACACCACGGTTGGCGACGCCACGAGGGCCAGCCACGAGGCGTTCTTGAGGAATTTTCCGAATAGTTTGGACATCGTTTACATCTCCATTTTTGAGTGGGCAAAGTATTCAGGAATCGGTTCGAACATTGGCGTCAGCAAAAAGTTCGAACGAATTTGCACCAAAATGGAGAAAAAACGGTTCAGCGAAGGCTCTAACTCAAGACTTTTCGCAATCGGCCCTGACCACCCCCTCATGCACCCTGCGCAATTGCGCATGATCCGGCAGCCGAATGGATGAGCACCGTCATGATGCGTTCCCTGGGCGCGGACTGAATGCGTCACTATGCCGCGCGTCCGTGCGAATTGTCATTTTGAATGAACCTTTACGCGTGGCTGCCTATCCATCTATAACAAGACAGGGAGGCAACATGAGTACCGCAAAAATCTACACCATCAACTACCAGCTGCACGGTAAACCCAAGTCTTTTGTAGTGCGCGCCGAGGTGATGAACAGCACCGAAGCCTGGCATTGGGCGGCCGTCGATGCCGATATTGCGCACGTCAGCCGCATCGGCCGCGTGGGGCACGAACAGGTGAAAAAAACCACCCGGCCCTGGGCGGAAAAATACGGCATCACCGATGTGAGCTGGAACCCTCCAAAATAAACAAAGCCCCGCACAGTGCGGGGCTTGGTTTACTTCTTCAAGTCGCCCAACGGATCGTAGGGCGGCTTTTTTTCCGGTTGCTTTTGCTTATCCAGCGGCGCAATGGCGGGGCCGATGGGATCGACCTGCGGGTCAGACACCTCCGGCGAATCGGGATCGAATCCCAGCTCATCTTTGCCAGTGGCGTGTTCGTCGGAGCGCGGGCCGTTCGGGGGATTGCTCATACAGACCTCCTTGCTTACAGCGGGCGGGCTTTGTCGTGGAGGTTTTCCAGGTCGTGTTCGACCTGCTCCACGTCGTCGTTGTCCTGGCGCTCGGCCGGGTCGTTGGGGCGCAGTGCATCGTTATCGCGCTCCTCTTCACCGGGCGTGCGATCAGGATTGGGCGTGCCAGGCGGCGGTTGCTTGTGTTCGGACATGATGGCTTACCTCATGGTGACTTCAATGGTTTAGAGGAAACACCGCTGGGCATCGTTCAACTTGATTGCTTCAAGCATGAGAAGATGCACGCCCGTGCTGGAGACCTGACCCGAATGTTCGAACTCAAACCCTGTGACCCCGTCCTTTATCGAAAACAAACCCGCCGCAGCACGCTGATCGTCGCCGTGGTATTCCTCGCCCTGGCCATGTTGTTGTCGAGCCTGGCGGTGATGCTGTTCGGTGAACCGGGGGGTGATAACGTGCGCTTCAATGTCGGCGGGGTGTTTGCCGGGGTGTTGATCACCCTCGCTCTGGTGCGCGGCCCCTTCTGGGGCCAGGCTTGGCTGGCACCGGCGGTATACGGCTGGCAGCTCAAGCGCAGCCTGATGAGCGTGACCAATGTGATGCACAAGGTCAGCGAACGGGTACAGGCCGATGACCCGAACGCTATCAAAGTGTTGCGTTTCTACCACTTGGCGCTGACGCAGATGCATGCCCTGGATGCCAACTCCAGCGCCCAGGCGCAACTGGTGGGTGAGGTCCAGGCACACAAGGCCAGGATGCACGCGTTGGGGATCGATACCGAACAAACCCGTCTCGATCCGGCTTGGCTGGAGAGCCTTAAAAACCGCTGAGCACTGCATGTGCGCCAGCCACACGCGCTAAGCCGTTTGTTTATAGGGCAATAAACGCAGGCCACTGGCGACAGCGCCGATCAGCGCGAACCCACAACCCAGCCACAATGCGCAGGCTGGGCCACTGTCCACGAACAGATGAAAACACAAGGCGACCAACGAGGCGCCCAGTGTCTGGCCCAGCAGCCGCGAGATCGCCACGATGCCACTGGCCCCGCCGCTGCGCGCCAAAGGTGCGCTGGTCATCAGCGCCTTGAGATTGGGCGACTGGAAAAAGCCGAAACCGGCGCCACACAAGGCCATGCGCCAGCCGATATCGAAGGCCGAGGCATCAGTGCTCAAGGTCGCCAGCGCTGCCATGCCGACACTGAGCATCAACAAGCCAATGCCGCACAGCAGGCCCAGTGACACGCGGTCAGCCAGGCGTCCCGCCACCAGGGCCATGACCGCCACCACGGCCGGCCACGGCGTCATCAGAAAGCCGGTCTCCACCTGGGTGTGGCCCAGCGCCGACTGCAACAGGAACGGCAATGCGACAAATGCCAGGCCCTGGGCACTGAAGGCACAGATCGCCGTCAGCGAAGACAACGCAAACACCGGGCGCTTGAACAAGTCCACCGCCAGCATTGGCGCCGGATGCCCGGCCTCGCGGCGCAGCAGTAAAGCGCCGAACACCAGCGCCAGCGCGATCAGTCCCAGGGTCAGTGCGCCCTGTGCGCCATGCACGGCGGCGCCCAAGCCCAGGACCAGCAAGGCGAACAACCCGGCACATAACAGCGCCGCCAACCGATCAAAAGCGTGCCCGGTGATCGGCAGCGTCGGTAACGAGCGCAGGCCCAGGCTCAAGGCCAGCAG
Source organism: Pseudomonas sp. CFBP13528 (assembly GCF_005233615.1). NCBI lineage: Bacteria > Pseudomonadati > Pseudomonadota > Gammaproteobacteria > Pseudomonadales > Pseudomonadaceae > Pseudomonas > Pseudomonas sp. CFBP13528. The sequence continues at coordinate 416,196 of NZ_QGAJ01000004.1, read as the reverse complement.
CCCGAGTGGCACATTGATCAGGTACAGCCAATGCCAACTGGCCACTGAGAGAATCGCCGATGCGGCGGTGGGCCCCAGGGTGAACGCCAGCCCCACCACCAGCGAGTTATAGCCCAGCCCACGCCCGAGCATTTTCGCCGGGTAGATATGCCGCAGCAAGGCGGTGTTGACGCTCATCAGCGCGGCCGCCCCCAGGCCCTGCGCCACCCGCGCGGCGGTGAGGGTCAACAGCGAATCGGCGAGGCCGCACAATAAAGACGAGACAATGAACAGCAGCAACCCGCCGAGGTACACGCGGCGATGCCCCAGCACATCGCTCAGCGATGCAAACGGCAGCACTGTTGCGATTATCGCCAGCTGGTAGGCGTTGACCACCCAGATCACCGAAGCCGAGTCAGTACCGATGCCCTCTGCCAGCGTCGGCAAGGCGGTATTGACGATAGCAGTGTCCAGCGTCGCCATGCCGATCCCCAAGGACAGGGCAATCACGGCCGGTAAGCGTTTATCGAGGGGCAGCCCATCGGCAACAGGAGACATGAACAATCCGCACAGGTGGCAAGGGAGCCTAGATTACGGCCAGTGCGGATTTTTTTCAGCGTTCGTTCGCCTGGCTGTCATTGTTTTCATGTTGCCAAGGGCTGGCCAGGCCCGGCTCAATAGGTGATTTGAAGCGTGGTACTGGGCGGGTTCGTGCGGCAATTACAGGCTAACTGATCAGCCGCCATCTTCGGATTCCAGGGGCCGATCACGCCGTCGCGCTTGCCGTTGTCATCCACTGAATCCAGCGCTTTCAAGACGTTGTCACGCTTGAGCACTTCGCGGGCCAGTTGGGTTTCATTATCTTTGTGCGCGTCGCCGGTCAGCGAACGTCCCGCCACTTCACGGATTTTATCCGTGGTTGCATTCGGGGTCGTCGGGTGCTTGAACGCCTGGAAGTTGTCGCCAAATGCCTTGGCCAGACCCGAGTCCGACATTTTCGAGTAATCGTTGGGGGCCGGCTGTGGCGGTGAAACATTCACGGAAATGCGTGAGATCATCATGATTGGGTTCTCCTGGAAGTTTGCTGAGGTCGCTGTTAAGTGGCCAGCGGTCTCAGCTCAGTTCCAGGGTGCCCGTGGGGCGGGCAGGCACCGTCAGAGCGGCATTGCCGGTGTGATCGCGCTGAGGTCCAGATACCCTTCTTTCAAAGGCGGACACCAATAATAGCCACCGGTCAACGGTGTGCTGATGCGATATAAACCATCGACAATCCCGTCTTCCAGTCCACTCATACGGCGCAGTTGCGCTTCGAATGCGTCGAAGGAATGGCCGAAGGCGAGAAACATCAGCCCCGCCTGGCCGTTCTCGGCCCATGGCATCGAACGACGTACCACGAACGCCTGCGGGGTGAAGCTTTCCTGCGCGGTGCGCTTGGTATGGGCCGAGTCAGGGGCGTCGTCGAGCTCTTCGTTGTCGCCATGGCGGCGGCCGATGATGTGGTCGCGCTCCTCGGCCGGTAGCGCAGCGAAACCGTCGAGGTCGTGCTGCCACTGCTGGATGGCGGCGAAGCTGGCGCCGCTGTCTGTGAAGGCCGCTTCCACGGCCGCATCGTCGTGAGGGTTCTCGGTGCCGTCTTCATAGTCGGTCAAGTCGAAACCGGTCTTGTAGCGAAAGCCTTCGGTCATCTGTACCAGACGCAACGCCGGCGCCAGGGCTTTTTCGAACGCGCGGCTGCGCAACAGCAATTCACCACGGTCCACGCCATGCAACCATACCCACAGAGCCTGCTGAGTGGACGGGTTGTGCGCACCCGGGCCGCTGATGGCCGGGAAGCTGCGCAGCCCTTCGATGCCTGCGCCCAGCGCGCTTACCAGAGGCTTACCGAAACCGACCACCGCCGCCGAATCCGTCAACTGCACCAGCGCGTCCAGCGCAGCAGGCAAGGCATCCTGGGACTCGAGGGCAAAAAACAGATGGCGTGCCTGCAACGGCACTGGTGCGGCAAGAATGCCCGGCTGGTACTGACTCATGTGAACTCCTTCAAGAAAGCCGCGCAGTTTATCCCGAAGCACCCTGAATGCGCAGGAGAAAGCGCGCAAGCCTTGCCACAGAGCCCTTGTATGGGTGACTCTCTAGTCATGATTTGCAACTATTCCAGGGGTAGCGACATGACCACCAGCAACCTGCTCACCCAGCTGTTTCCCGCCTCCACCGCAGAGATTCCCGAACAATTTCGCTTGGCGGCGCCGATTGAACAGCGTGATTACCTGGTCGATGGCCAGTTGCGGGTGTGGAATGGCCCGCTGGCGCGCGTGCAAAGCCCTGTGCAACTGGGCGACGAACGCGTGCACATCGGCAGCACGCCGCTGCTGGACGCCGAGACCGCCCTCAGCGCCCTCGACGCCGCCGTGCGCGCCTATGACCGGGGCCAGGGAGAGTGGCCGACCCTGCGCGTGGCCGAGCGCATCCAACACGTGGAAGCCTTCCTGCGGCGCATGCGCGAACAGCGCGACGCGGTGGTCAAGCTGTTGATGTGGGAGATCGGCAAGAACCTCAAGGACTCACAGAAAGAGTTCGACCGCACCTGCGACTACATCACCGACACCATCAATGCCCTCAAGGAGCTCGACCGCCGCAGCAGCCGCTTCGAGCTGGAGCAGGACACCCTTGGGCAAATCCGCCGCGTGCCCCTGGGCGTGGCGCTGTGCATGGGACCTTACAACTACCCGCTGAACGAAACGTTCACCACGCTGATCCCGGCGCTGATCATGGGCAACACCGTGGTGTTCAAGCCGGCCAAGCTCGGCGTGCTGTTGATCCGCCCGTTGCTGGAGGCGTTCCGCGACAGTTTCCCGGCCGGGGTGATCAACGTGATCTATGGCAGCGGCCGCGAAACCGTGAGCGCGCTGATGGCCAGCGGCAAGATCGACATCTTTGCGTTCATCGGCACCAACAAGGCCGCCAGCGACCTGAAAAAACTGCATCCAAAACCCCACCGTCTGCGCGCCGCACTGGGCCTGGATGCGAAAAACCCGGGCATCGTGCTGCCCGAGGTCGATCTCGACAATGCGGTCAGCGAAGCGCTCACCGGCTCGCTGTCGTTCAACGGCCAGCGCTGCACTGCCCTGAAGATCCTGTTTGTGCATGAGGACGTGGTCGACAGCTTTATCGAAAAATTCAACGCCAGGCTGGCGACGCTCAAGCCCGGCATGCCCTGGGATGACGGCGTGGCGCTGACCCCGCTGCCGGAAGTGGGCAAGGTGGATTACCTCAATGACCTGGTGGCCGATGCCGCGCAGTACGGCGCCCGGGTGGTGAATGCCAACGGCGGTGCAAGCCGTGGGTCATTCTTCTATCCGGCAGTGCTGTACCCGGTGAACCCGCAGATGCGCGTGTACCACGAAGAACAATTCGGCCCCGTGGTGCCGATCGTGCCCTACCGTGACCTGGAGACGGTGATCGACTACGTACTGGACTCGGACTTCGGCCAGCAATTGAGCCTGTTCGGCACCAACGCGGTTGAGGTCGGTCGACTGGTGGATACCTTCGCCAACCAGGTCGGCCGGATCAACATCAACGCCCAGTGCCAGCGCGGGCCGGACACCTTCCCCTTCAACGGGCGCAAGAACTCGGCCGAGGGTACGTTGTCGGTACATGACGCGCTGCGCGTGTTCTCGATCCGCACCCTGGTGGCGACCAAGTTCCAGGAGAGCAACAAGGCGTTGCTCAGCGAGATCCTGCGCAACCGTGACTCGAGCTTCATCAGCACCGACTACATCTTCTAAGATCACCTCGGTCAAAATAGGTGGGAGGGGGCTTGCCCTGATGCCAGTCAGTTAAGGCTTGTTGTAGGAGCGAGGGGGGGCGCCTAGCTCTTGCTCGCGAAAAACGTCAACGATAACGCATGCTTTCTGAATGAACGCGGTGCCTGTGAGTTTCTCGCGAGCAAGCTCGCTCCTACAGACAGCGGTGTACGCTTGACTGACTGACATTAGGGCAAGCCCCCTCTCACATTGGATCGGTTTGCCCTGACTAATGAGGCCCCTTCAATACCGATGAACCTGCCCCTTTTCGCCCGGCGCCTGTTGCGCCCCCTGCTCGACCCGTACCGGCGCTATCGCCACGCCAAGCTGATCCACGCCGTGCGCGTGTCCATCGGCCTATTGGCGACGATCCTGCTGACCAGCGGCCTCAACCTGCCGCATGGCGAGTGGGCGTCGGTGACCATGCTGATCGTGATCGGCGGCCTGCAGCACCACGGCAATATCGGCAAGAAGGCCGTGGAGCGCGCGTACGGTACGCTGATCGGCGCCAGCGTCGGTTTGCTGCTGGTGGTGCAACAAGCCTACTTCGGCCAGCCATTCCTGACTTACCTGCTGATGTCAGCGGTGTGCGGGTTCTTTTCCTACCATGCCATCGGCAAGGGCGGCTATATCGCGCTGCTGTCGGCGATCACGGTGTTTATCGTCGCCGGGCACGGCGACAACCCGATCTCGGACGGCCTGTGGCGCACCGTCGATATCCTGATCGGCATCGCACTGGCGCTGGCGTTTTCCTTCGCCCTGCCGCTGTACGCGGTGTACTCGTGGCGCTACAACCTGGCCAGCGCCCTGCGCGATTGTGCGGCGATCTACAGCCGCATCATCAATGGCCAATCAGTCACCGACGATGAGCACTTCAAGCTGCTCAACCGCTTGAACGCGGCGATGCTGCAACTGCGCTCGCTGATGCCGTCGGTGTCCAAGGAAGTGCGCATTTCCATGACTGAACTGGACACCCTTCAGCGGCATTTGCGCCTGTGTATGAGCACCCTGGAGATTCTCGGCAATACCCGGCCGGACCCTCGGGATGAGCAGGCGACAGCGCGAATGCAACTGATGCTGAAGGCCGAGCACCGGCAAATTCGCGTGCAGTTGGTGGGGATGGCGCGGGCGTTGAAATCGGGAGTGACGGAGCGATTGGAGCGAGAGGCGCCACCCATGACAGGTGAAACCGAAATGCAGGCGTCGGTGTACAACGCATTGGACGGGTATCGGCTGCTGACATTGCAATTGGCAACCAACGTGGATGCGCTGCGCCAGCGGTTGGCCCAGTCATCCAAACGCTGGAACATCTAGGTGAGGAAGGACCGTCTGCGCAAACGCATGACGGCCTTCCCTTGACGGCACAGCCTTGGGTTTACCTGCGGATAACGCCGATGCCGAGTGGTTTGGTAAACACATTATCCTGCAGCACAGTCTGCGCGCCAGTGGCCAGGTTCATCCCGTAATACCAACTGAAGCCGTAGATGTCTTTGTGGGAGAGTGAAATCGACCAATAATCGGCATTCCCCATCGGCCAACGGTTGCCATAGGCAGCCCTGATTGCATACAGCTCGTCGATATAGACCGAGGTCAGGCCTCGACTCACGGCGCTTGAGCGGATGTCACTCAATGTCCCTCCTCCCAGGCCATAGACGTGCCAGACCTCGTAGCCACTGACCGTGCAATTCCTCGTCTGGGGCGGCGAAGCACTGTCAGAAACCGTTATCACGCATTCACCGTTGCCTCGCAATGAAACAAAGCCGCTCGAGTCAACGACCGCCACCGCACTATTGCTGCTTGAGTACCGATACGGCGGGGTCCCTCCTGAGGCATTGATTCGAACCGAATTGCCCGCATCGAAGTTCGGCAGGATGGTGGGATAGTCCGGCAGTATGTAGGTGGTTGCATCGAGATAAACGTACGTTTGGTCGATCACCAATGGCGAGGTGAGACTGATGGTGTACTCCGTGTCTGGAAAGCTCACCGCCGCAAACTCATCTTTGATGCCGGGCTGATAGTTGACCTTGGTGCTGACTGTGATTCGAGCGCCGTCCGGCAGGCTCTGCAGCCAATCACGGGATACCGGCACGTTCGCCAACCCGTTGGCTTGCTCTATCGCATTGATGGGATGGTTTTGCAGCAACACCAACGGCACGACCCCTGGGCTGTCGGTGGTGATTGTCGACCAGACGTGCTGGTTTTCCACACTCAGGCGCCATTTGGGCGAGCCGGCCAGCGCATCGCCGGTCAATGCGGGCGGATTGATGCTGGCGCCGTGAGGGATGTAATTGATCAGTACGCGCGGCAAATCGTCGGGCGCAAGGCTGCCAACCATGACCCTCTGCACTTCGGAAGAACCCTCGCCACCGCTTGCCAGTACGACGGAATATTGCAGGCTCACGATACTGTTGACGCTGCTGCCCAGGATCAGATTATTGATATTGAACGTGACCGTACCGCCGTCCAGCCCGTCTTGAGGGCCGAGGTAGAACTGCGTTCCGTCCGCATGGATCCAACGCAGGATCACACTGTCGGTACCGCCCTTATTCATACCGGGATAACTGACGTTGACTTGGCATTTGTTCTCAACCGTCAGCGGATCGATCGATACAACCGGCCCGGTGGCTGGTATGGAATCCTTGATGCCAGGGTGCGGGAAGATGTGCTGTTGCCGTTGAATCCTGTGGTGGCGGACATCAAACAGCACAGCGTCTTCAAATTTGCCGGTGCGATTGAAGGTCACCCAGAAGCTGATCGTCAGATCAGACCCCTCCTGCAAATTGCGCAAGGCCAGGACCGGTGTGTCACTGGCAATGCCGTTGAGAACCTCGTCGGCATTAACGTCGCGCCCTCGATAGACTTCGTTGAGATAGGGCGCGCCGTTGCTGCGCACACCTTCATAGTTAAACCACATACGCTGCCCCAGGAAGGCATACGGCCAGGCAGGCACGCGTGTTTCATCGAAGTCCTGAAGCAACGGAACCTCCAGGACCGCACTGTCACCAATGCTGTCGATTACCGGCCCAGCCAGATGACGCGGCGGCAACAGGCGCACCTCCAGGACCGGCGAGTCGGTTGCAAAACCGTTGCGGACCACCTCAAAGAACACCTTGATGGTGCGTCCCAAAGGGTGGAGGTTGAAACCGATCACCTGGGTTGGGACGGTGAAATCGATAAAGTCGCCGGCCTGGTTGTCTTTGGACTGCGAGTGAGTGCCTTCTTCGGGCAAGCCCTCACAATGCATCACAACCTTGTCCATGCGCTTGATCTGGTCGTACCGCACCCGCACCGTCGCACCGTTTGGCCAGCACCGCGCGGGATCAAGCTCGTCAGGGTCGGTGGTCGCCTCCAGAACCTGGGGCGCAAACAGCTCACCCAGGGCCGTGCCAATCGTCACCAGCAGGTCCTCGGAATACTGAACGGCGCCAAAACGATCACGCAGGTAACTGACCGTCAGCGTGCCGTCCAGGTTACCCAGAAACAACTGCAGGGGAATATCCAGCAACAACGGATTGGGCGGTGGCGCGCCCAGGGTGTATTGGAACTGTACTACGCCACTCGAGGAGCCCGTGTATTTGACGATGATGATATCGCCCTGTTTGAACTCGGTGCGTAACTCGAGAGTGCCGACACTGCCCACCGTAGCGGGGTCGACATTGCCGTTGACTGCCTCGTGGATGATCGGCGCAGGCAAATCAAGCGCAGCTCGCCCGATCTGCACGTACAGGCGCTCCGACTCGCGTACGTCGTTGGCGCCGGAAACCTCATAGTGCACATTCGTATTGCCCAGACCCTCGAACTTACTGTATTCGGCGTTGGCGAAATCGCGAGTGCGTACATGGGTGCCGGCAAGCCGCGTAGACGACACGCGTTCCACCGTACCGTCCATGCGTTGCCCCTCAATTTGGACTTTAAGGCCGTCGCCCGGATCGCCGGGTGGCTGGTAATCCGGCATCTGCGCGGTAATACGCGCATGGTCTGGCGCGATGAAGGGGCCAAAGGCCTCTCTGACGATGGGTTTGGGCAATTCGTAGCGACGGCCGATTACGTTGACGGTCAATTTCTTTGACCGCAACGGCGCCACGCCAGCTCTTACGCGCTCGTAATAGACGGTCAACGAGCTTTGAATGAGGGACCGCACCCGTTCGTTTCTAATGGGAAAGTCGTTGTACCCACGGATCATGTCCTGTTGAAGCGATTCAGTCATGAATTCGCCGCCGGGGGTGGTGCCTCGCACCGTCAAGCGAATGACATCACCGGTCTGGAAGTTCGGGTCATTGCGGGCAACGAATACCGAGGCCGTCGCCGGGCTTCGGCCCAGCGCATCGGCATCCAGTGTCAGGCTGGCGGCGTCGGCCTCGACAATTTCAGGTGGCGCAAGCGGCTCAATATCCTCCAGGTCGACTTGCACCAGCAGCGGCCTGGACTTGTGTTCCAGCGAACCGGAAATATTCTGCACTTCGTCCAGCACGTAGAACTGCACGACGTACTGGCCATTGTCGAGCGCGTTCAAAAACTGCGGGTCGATCCGAAACTGCACGTCACTTCCCACCTGGCTCTCGGTCACTGGCGCGAGGGGATAAAGATGCTCCCCGAAGAACAGCCGCACACTGTCGTTGACGCGCATGTTCTTCCAGGCCTTGATGGTGGCCGTCACATTGTCCACCACCGTGCTATCAATGGCGGTGTGCGAAAGCGTCAACACCAGCTCGGAATGCCAACCATCACCGGGCATTTCGTCTTCTGCGCCTGGACGTGTGTCCTTGATGAACACGACTTGCGGGACAGACGTCCGAGGCGTGGATGACCCGCGCTTGCGGACCTCGCCATATACGTTTGGGATAAAGCCCAACTGCAAGAACTGCCGGGGAATGGTCAGGTAAAACTGGTCGTTGTTGACGGTCGTGACGTCAACAGTATCTTCGGCCAATATGATGCCGTCCATTCTTATCGAGTAAACATCCGCGACCGAGACCTCACCCAGTACGGGATCATCCCAGCGACTGAAAATATAGTGCAAGCCATCTTCGATATGGCGTATGCCCAGCCCGTAAGCAGCGTTTTGCACCGGCACGACCTGTCGGGGCGAGGTGAAGGGTGGCTCCAGGTTTTCGAGGATCATGACCCCCGGCTGAGTGGGAGACTCTTTCGGCTGGGCCGGCGCTACCAATACAGGCAAGGGGCGTGGAACAAAGGGGGTGGCAGACATGAGAGGCCTCCAGATTGATCAGCGTGCAGCCAGCACACGCGCCTGGAAACAGGAGACACTTGCCCATATCGAACGTCTAGCTGTGAGAGTTGACAGTAGCGACCAATGGCATCGCCATGCCGGCTGCCATTTTTTAAAGGGTGCCAACGCACTTTCACACTTTCTCTTACATATTTTTCACGTTTTATTCACAAGCCGAGACGTAGTGTGAAGCCTCATCCGTTACAAACGTTGCATATCAAGCCCGCCGCCCCAGCGGGCTTTTTTTTGCCCTGGATTTGGCCTAGCGCGCAACCGTGGCGGCGGGGGCATTCGCCTGCTCGCGAATCGCCCGCTGGGTCTGCAGCACTTTAGCCAACGCTACCTCGGCCTCGGCGCTTTGTTGCGGTACCCGAATCGCCGCCGACACCAGGGTAATCAGCTTGGCCATCACCTCGGCGTCCGTGGCCGGGCGGCCCAGGCTCATGGAGTTCATCAGCAGGCGCAATTCGGTGCCGGCCATCACCCCGGAAATCGCCTTGAGGGCAAATTGCAGGCGCACACCCAATTCGTTGCGCGGCAGATCCGGCAGCGCCAGGGCAAACGCTTCGAAGAAACGTTGGAACACCGGCTGGTAATGGACCTTGAGGTATTCCTGGATGAAGGGCGAGGTGTCGCTATAGACCCGGCCCAGGAAGCGAATGAATGAACGCCCTTCCCCGCTGGCGGGATCGCTGCGCTCCATCCCCATGGCGGGGGCGAACAGCACACCCAGCAGCGTGTCGCAGTCGAGCGGGCCGTCGGCTTGGGCTTCACAACGCGCCAGCAACTCCAGGCGTTGCTCATTGAGCGGCTCGAGGCGCTGCATCAGCAGGGTTTTCATCAGGGAATCCTTGTCCCCGAAGTGATAGTTCACCGCGGCCAGGTTCACCTGGGCACGCTCGGTAATCTGCCGTAATAAAACAGCGTCATATCCGTACTTAATAAAGAGAGCCTCTGTCGCATCCAGCAGTCGAGTCTTGGTAATGTTTGGAGCGCTGAGTTTCTTCGCGGCCATAAGGGTTCCACGGGGGAAATATTGTTTTAAAAAATATTTTGATTTTTTTATACCGGGGCCTTCGTTCGAATGCAAGTAATGACACGGTGCCATGTGATCGAAAGCCTCTGCATACCGCGATGTCGAGGGTGGCCAACGGCTTTTCGCGCACCGAGTAATGCGTTTGAAAAGGTCACTGCGACGCCTCAAACCGCTCTAAATCCACCGCTGGCGAAGCGCAATGAACGCGGTTACTATTCAAAGAATTTTTTAAAAACAAGAAAATAATGAGTCTCTGACGGGCACTGTCAGCTCCCCAACTTGTTACAACGTTTTACGGGGTAGCACCGCACCATTGAGACGGCAGGCGTAGTCATGATCACAGAGCCCTCCGCGCACCCCAACCTGATTTCCTTGCAGGGCATCGGCAAAAGCTATCAGCTTGCCGGGCAACACCTGTCGATTCTGAATGACGTGTGCCTGTCCATCGCCAGCGGTGACAGCTGCGGCATCCTCGGCGCGTCCGGCTCCGGCAAAAGCACCCTGCTCAATATCCTCGGCCTGTTGGATCTGCCCAACTGCGGCCAGTATCGCTTCGCCGGTCACGATATTTTCAACAGCAGCCCCGATGAATTGGCGGCGATCCGCAACCAGCAGATCGGTTTCGTGTTCCAGAGCTTCAACCTGCTGCCGCGCCTCAGCGCTCTGGACAACGTCGCGCTGCCGCTCAGTTACCGCGGCGTATCCCGCCATGAATCGGTGGAACAGGCCTTGCGCATGCTTGAGCAAGTCGGCCTGGCCGAGCGCGCCCACCACCGCCCGGCAGACCTTTCCGGTGGTCAACGCCAGCGCGTCGCCATCGCGCGGGCGCTGGTCGGCAAACCCTCGGTAATCCTCGCCGACGAGCCCACCGGCAACCTCGACAGCAGCACCGCCCAGGACATCATGGACCTGCTTCTGGCGCTCAATCGCGAACAACAGGTGACGCTGATCATCGTCACCCATGATGCGCACATCGCCGAGCGGCTGGAGCGCAAGATCCTGGTGTGCAACGGCGTGGTGCACGAGGCCGAGCGCCTATGAGCCTGCGGGTCGAACAGAGTCTGAGCCAACTGCTGCATGAAGCGTTTATCAGCCTGCGCACCCTGGGCAAACGCTCGGTGCTGGCGCTGCTGGGTATCGTGATCGGCAGTTCGTCGGTGGTCGCGTTGATCAATATCGGCCATAACGCCGCAGTGGATGCCGCCATGATTTTCAAGGACATGGGCACCGACACCCTGATCGTCCAGTTCCCGCCCAAAGGCAGCGGCAACGTGCCGATGCGCACCCGGCTCGACCTGGGCGCGGTGCGCCAGGCCGTACCGGGCATTGCGCACATCGGCGCGCTCAGCTTGTTCAGCGGGCCCATCGTGTTCCATGGCCGCACCGCCAATGCCAACTTCGTCGGCAGCACCCCGGATGTGCAGGCGGCCATGCGCCTGGTGGTGCGTGAGGGGCGTTTTCTGTCGGCCTTCGATGCCAACCAGACCTATGCCGTGATCGGTGACCAGGTCGCCCAGGCCCTCGGCGCCCCCGGTGAACCACTCAAACCGGGTGACCGCGTGCGCATCAACGACTACCTGTTCCTGATCATCGGCATCCTGCGCAACCAGCCACGCGCGATGCTGATGCCGGTGCAAGCCAATGAATCGCTGTTCATTCCCGCCGAGGGCATGCGGCGCATCTTTGCCAACCCGCAGATCAACAACGTCATCATCCGAGCTCAGCCAGGGCAAGACATGGAACGTGTGGCACGGGACGCCGCCGCCGCGTTGCAACCACAACTGACCGAGCACAACGTCGACATCACAGTGCCCCAGCAAATGATCGATGGCATGACCCGCCAAAGCCGCACCTTCGCCTACCTGCTGCTGGCCCTCGGCGCGATTTCCCTGGTGGGCGGCGGTGTCGGGGTGATGAATGTGATGCTGATGAACGTGTCCGAGCGCCGTCGCGAGATCGGCATTCGCATGGCCCTGGGCGCTCGGCAACGGGATATCCGCAACCTGTTCCTGCTCGAAGCCATCACCTTGACTGCCGTCGGCGCAGTGTGCGGCGCAGTACTGGGCATGACCGCCGCCTGGCTCTACGCCTGGCTGTCGGGCTGGGCGTTTTCCCTGGCGGTGTCCGCCCTGCCCCTGGGCGTTGGCAGTACATTGCTGGTGGGCTTGTTCTTTGGCATCTACCCGGCGGTCTCGGCCTCACGCCTGCAGCCGGTGGAGGCCTTGCGCGATGAGTAGATGGTTACTGCTGCTGGCACTGATCAGCCTGCCCGCCATGGCCGCCGAGGTGGTGATCAAGCCCTCGGCGCCCAGCACTACCCGCAGCGGCTACGACCGGGGCGTATCGCTCAATGCCCAGGTGACCACCTTGACCCTGGGCGACGCGGTGTACCTGGGCCTGCGCAACAACCCGGCGATCCGCAGCGCCTACCTGCAGCGAGTCGCGCAGAAGTTCGACCTGCGGGTCGCCGAAGATGTGTTCAACCCCAAGCTCACCCTCAACAGCTACTACCGTGGCACACGCGGTTCCCAGGACAGCGCGCGCAACGCCAACCTGGCGCCGTCCACCAGCCTGCTCGGCGAATACGGTACGCGCCTGAGCATGGCCTGGACCCAGCAGTTGAACAACGCCGACCGTGCCGGCCGTTACCGCAGCGACGGCCTCGACCTGGCCATCATCCAGCCACTGATGCGTGGCGCCGGCTGGGACGCCACCACCGCGCCGCTGCGCCTGTCACGCCTGGCGGAACAGGCCAACCGTCTCAACCTCAAGGCCACCGTGGCACAAACCATCAGCCAGATTATCGCCACGTACCGCGAGTTGCTGCGGGCCCAGGAACAGCAGGTGATCGTGCAGGACGCGCTCAAGCGCTCCAACACCTTGCTGGAGGTGAACAAGGCGTTGATCAGCGCCGGGCGTATGGCCGAATTCGAGATCGTGCAGACCGAGGCCGACATCGCCACCCAGCAATTGGGTGTGGAGGAAGCGCAAAACCAGCTCGATACCAGTCGCCTGGCCCTGCTGCGCCTCTTGGCCCTGGACCTGTCCACACCGATTCGCGCCACCGAAGCGCTGGAGGCCCGGCCCATGGAAATCGACAAGCGCCAGGCGTTCAACCTCGCGCAAAACCAGCAACCGGAATACCTTGCCGCCCTGCTCGGCAGCCAGCGGGCCGACCTCAATCTGGTGATCGCCAAGGATTCGGGGCGCTGGCAAGTGGACCTGGTGGCAGGCGCGAACCAGGTGCGCGACGCAAACGACAGCGATAATGGCCGCACCCATAACCGCAACTGGGACAGCTACGCCGGCGTACAGGTGCAGATCCCCATCGGCGATATCAGCACGCGCCAGGCCGAAGTCAGGGCCCGGGTGGATGTCGAGGACCAGGAAATCCGTATCACCGACGCCCGCCAGGAACTCGAGCGCAGCGTCAACGATGTGGTGCGCGACCTCGGCACCCGCTGGCGCCAGTACGAGATCGCCCAGCGCGCCGTGGACCTGTCGCGGCGCAAGATCGAGATTGAACGGGAAAAACTCAGCGCCGGGCGCTCCACCAACTTCCAGGTGCTGAGCTTCGAAACTGACCTGCGCAACGCCGAGAACGCGCGGCTCAATGCGCTGATCGCCTATTTGAACGCTCAGACCCAGCTTGACTTGACGCTGGGCATGACCCTGGAAAGTTGGGAAATCGCCCTCAATGACTACTAATCGCAAACGCCTGCTGGGCGCTGTGTTGATCCTGCTGGTGGCAGGCGTCGGGCTGGTCCTGCACACCCCGGCCGAGAGCCCGGCCAGCGCCGGTGACGAACAATGGCTGGCGGTGAAGCCCGACCCGTTGGTGCATCAGATCGGCCTGGTGGGCAAGATCGAGCCCGACACCACCGTCACCCTCACCGCACCGTTCGACGGCAATGTACTGGCCAACCTGGTCGAGCAAGGCCAGCGCGTCGAGGCCGGCCAGGTACTGTTACGCATGGACCCGGCCACCGTCGAAGTGCAACTGCGCGACGCCCTCTCGGCTCAGCTCAAGGCGCGGCGCACCGTGCAGGAAATGCAGGACTGGGACAGCAGCGCCGCCGTCAGCCGCGCCCGGCGCAGCCTGCGCACCGCAGAAATGAACGCCGGCAATACCCGGCGCAAGCTCACCGAAAGCGAAAACCTGTTCAAGCGCGGCATCATCCCGCGTAACGAACTCGACGACCTCCAGCAACAAACCCAGCAGCAGCAACTGGACCTGGCAGCGGCACGCAGTGAACTGCAACAGGCGCTGGAACAAGGCAAGGGCGAATACCGACAAATCGCCGATATGGAGCTGACCAATGCCACGGTCAAATACGACGCCCTGCGCAAGCTGCTCGAAGGCAAGGAGGTCAAGGCGCCCTTCTCCGGCATCGTCGTGCCCGCACCCGGCAACAGCACTGCGTCCCAAAGCGGCGTCAGCAACAACGCACCGGTACAAGCCGGCAGCAAGGTCAGTCAAGGCCAGGTGTTGTTTGGCCTGGCCAATATCGAACATTTGAAAATCGTCGCCAAGGTCTCCGAACTGGACATCAATCAACTGCATCAGGGCCAGGCGGTGGAGGTGATGGGCGATGGTTTCGACGGTGAGCGGCTGACGGGTTCGGTGAGCGTGGTCAGCGGCCTGGCGATCGCCAATGACAGCCAGGGCAGCGCGCAGTTTCCGGTAACGTTGTCGATCCCCAGCCTCACGCCGCAGCAGGTGCAGCAGGTGCGGCTGGGGATGAGTGCGCGGTTGACCATTGTTACCTATAACAATGACCAGGCGATTGTGGTGCCAAGCGCGGCGATCGGGCCCGATATGACGGTTGAATATCGGGAGTCGATGGACCAGCCGGTGGAACGGGTGAAGGTGACGACCGGGCAATCGACGCCCCAGGGGGTTGAAGTGTTTGGCCTCAAGCCTGGACTGGTGAAAGTCTCAAAATAAATGGAGATCCAAATGTGGGAGGGGGGCAGACTGGCATCAGAGCCTGCCCCCCTCCCACATTTAAATTTGTGTGAGTCTGGCGGCCAGCGCCTTGGCCTGGATCGCCACATCCGTCACCGCCGTACTCTCCCACCACATCCCGCGCAATGGCGGGCCCATGGCGAACAGCCGCCCACTCACCTGGCCCTGGGCATCCAGCACCGCGCCAGAAGTGTCCGCCGCAATCCCCAGCGCCAACGGCCCAGGCTGGACCAACCCGCGCTTGAGCAATTGTTGCGGCAACGGCCTGGCCACGCGGCGCCAGTCGTACTCGATGCCGCTGGAGTTGATCAGCGCCGCGCCGGATACCTGGGTGAGGCTCTGCTCGCCGCGATGGCGCACGCCAATGGTCACGCCGCTGGCCGAAGGCAGCAGCCCCTTGAACGACGCGGCGTGAATCCGTAGCCGCCCCTGCGCGTGCAACCGTTCCACCAACTGCGCACTCAACGGCGGCGAACGGTGGTGATGACTTTCCCACCACGGCCGCACATGGCGCACGAACTGACGTTTCTCGCGTTCGCTCGCCTGGCTCCACAACCTTGCGACATGCACCCGGACCGTGTCCAGCGGCGCCTGCCAATCCACGCCCTGGGCGAGCGCAATACGGCATTGGCGGCGAACTTCACGCAGCAGCTGCCGAGGGCTGCGCAGCGTGTGATCAGCGCCGAGAAAGTCGTCCCAGCCCGGCGGCTGGCGGCGCACATGGGGCAACAGGCCATGGCGCGAGAACACCTCGATCGGCCCACGATGCCCGGCCTGCTCCAGGGAGACCACGGCATCCACCATGGTCAGCCCGGAGCCGATGATCAGCACGGTCGAATGCGGGTCGAGCCGGGTCATGGCCTGTACATCCCAGGGGTCTACTGCGGCCGCGTTCAAGCCGCTGGATTCGGTCTGCGGCGTACGCGCCGCCGGGAACATGCCGGTGGCCAATACCGCAAAGGCGCCCCGCAGGCGTTCGCCGTTATCCAGGGTCAACAGGGCGCCGGCCGCGTCGATTTGTACGTCGACCGCCTCTGCACGGATATGCTCGACGGTGGATGCGGACAGCGCTTTGGCCTGCGCCAAGCGCTGCTGCGCGTACAGACCAAAAATGCCCCGTGGCGGGAACAGTTCGCTGATGGGCACAGGCTGTTGCGCCGACTCCGGCCACCCGCCGGCGCCGATGTAGTCGGTGAGCCACTGGGTCAGGTCATCGGCATTGTCCGGGTCGACACTCATGCGCGCCGCATTGCCGTTCAGGGTGTGCCCCAGTTCGACCGCACTGTAGGCCTCGCCGCGCCCCAGTTGCGCACGCGGTTCGATCACCAGCAGGCGCCGCCTGCCCGGCAGGCGCAGCAGTTGCACCGCCAGCATCGTGCCGCTCAGGCCGCCGCCGATGATCAGTCCATCAGCGTTGCGGATCGATTCACTCATGCACCTTCGCCCTTAGTGTTTGCCCAGATAAATGTCATGCAAGTCACCCCGTCCCAACAGCTCGGCAGCACTGCCACTCAACACCACCCGCCCAGTATCCAGCACGTAGCCCCGGGACGCATAGGTGAGCGCGACATTGATATTCTGCTCGGCGATCAAAAAGCTTACCTGTTGCTCGCGGTTGAGCTGCGCGATGATCGCGAAAATCTCCTGCACGATCATCGGCGCCAACCCCATCGACGGCTCGTCAAGCAGCACCAGGGCCGGACGGGTCATCAACGCCCGGCCAATGGCGACCATTTGCTGCTCGCCACCGGAGGTCAGGCCGGCGCGGGTGTGGCGCTTGGTCTTGAGCCTGGGGAACCAGGTGTAGATGCGCTCCAGATCCTGAGCCAGTTCCCTGCGGCTCAGGCGCCGCACAAAGCCGCCGCTGCGCAGGTTGTCTTCCACTGTGAGCTGGCCGAACACATGCCGGCCTTCCAGCACATGCACCATGCCCTGGCGTACCCGTTGGCTGGGCTCTACGCCCGCCAGGTTCAGGCCTGCGTAGTCGATCCGGCCACGGCTGACTTCGGCGCGCTCGGCCCGCACCAGCCCGGAAATGGCCTTGAGGGTGGTGCTTTTGCCCGCGCCATTGGCGCCGAGCAACGCAACGATGGCGCCCCTGGGCACACTCAGCGACACCCCAGCCACCGCCAGGATCGCCCCGTCATAGACCACTTCGATATCGTCGACCGTCAGCAACGCCGAGCGCCCTGGCTCAGTGGCAGGCTGGCTCATGGTTTATTCATCCCCACTGCAGGTGCGCGGCGTCAGGTGCTTCTCTTTGGCGAACGCGGCGGATTTTTCATCGATCAACGGACGCAGCAACGCCCGGTCGGCGGCGATCCAGTCACTGATCAGTGTCCAGTTGGCACCGTCCCACTGCTGCACTCGCGCCGAACCGCCGCCTTCATGGTCGCGGCACGACAGCTTGAGGTTTTGCATCAGGCCCAGGTAGCCCATGTCGTTGAGGCGTGCATCGTCGATATCCAGGTGCTCGAGACCCCAGCGGCCCTCTTCGCCATTGAGCGGGCGCTTGCCAAATTTGGCCTGGGCCGTGCGGATCGCCTCCACGGCCACGGCGGCATTCACCAGGCCCGAGTTGTAGTAGACGCTGCCGAAGTTCTTCAGGTCCTTGAGGTCGCTGTGGCCCTTGTCGAGGATCGCCTGCTTGAGGCGCTTGTGGATCTCGAAGTCGCTGCCTGCCGGGTACGGCGTGAGCGCCAGATAACCTTTGGCGGCAGCACCGGCCGGCAGCACGTCTTCGCTGGAGCTGGCCCAGATATCGCCGATGATATGGTCAACCGGGAAGCCGAAGCGCGCCGCCGTCTTCACCGCCACCGGGGTGGACACGCCCCAGGTGCGCAGGAACACCCAGTCCGGATTGGCCTGGCGTACCTGGCGCCACTGCGCCGATTGCTCGTTGCCGGGGTCGGCCACCGGAATCTGGATATTCTCGAAGCCGTACTTGTCGGCGAGCAACTTCAACGGGCCGAGGGTTTCGCGACCGTAGGCCGAGTCGTGATAGACCGTGGCGATCTTCTTGCCCTTGAGTTTGTCGAAGCCGCCTTCGCGCGCGGCGATGTAGTTCACCAGCGTCGATGCCTCGCTATAGAAGGTCAGCATCACCGGGAAGTTGTACGGGAACACTGTACCGTCGGTGGCTTCGGTGCGGCCGTAGCCGAGGGTGATCAGCGGGATCTTGTCCACCTCGGCACGCTCGCTCAGCGCATAGGCTGCCGGTGCACCGTTAGGCTGGTACACCGCGACCGGCGCGCCATCCAGGCCATTCTTGAAGCGCTCGTAGCACTCGATGCCCTTCTCCGCCGTCCATTCGGTCTCGCATTCCTGCCACACCAGTTTCACACCGTTGATACCGCCTTCGACCTCGTTGATGTAACGCAGGTAGTCAATCATCCCGGCCCACACTTGCACGCCGCTGGAGGCATAGGCGCCAACGCGATAGGTGGCCAGGGGAATGAATTGCTGGTCCGGCGAGGCCATTGCCTGGGGTACAGCGCCGGCCAGGGAGGCCAGCGCGAAAGCGGCGCCGACCAGGGAACGTTTCAAGGATGCACGCATGGGAGTTCTCTTCGAGGAATGTCAGAAACGCAGCGGCCACTGCCGCACACGGTCACGCAGGTTGTGCAACAGGCGAATCAAGCCCTCGGGTTCCTTGATCAGGAACACGATGATCAACACGCCAAAGATGATTTTCTGCAGGTTCTGCAACTGCCCCGCATCCACCGAACCGCCGAACAGCGCCTGCCCGGCATGGCTGAGGAAGATCGGCAGCAAACTGATGAAGGCCGCGCCGACGAAGTTGCCGGCGATGCTGCCCATGCCGCCGATAATGATGATGAACAGGATCTGGAATGAGCGGTTGATATCGAAACTGCTGGCGCTGGCCGTGCCCAGGTAGGCAAAGGCCCACAGCGCGCCGGCGATGCCGAGATAGAACGAGCTGACCGCAAACGCCAGGCGCTTGTAGCGCACTACGGGAATGCCGACCACGGCGGCGGCGGTGTCCATGTCGCGGATCGCCATCCAGTTGCGCCCGACCTGGCTGCGTACCAGATTGATCGCGGTCCACGTCAACAACAGCACCGTGACCAGGGTCAGCAGGTAACGACCCAGCGGGGTGTTCAGGTCATGACCGAACAGCGCCAGCTTTGGCGCGGAGATAGTCCCGGACGAACCATAGTTGTAGAACCAAGGGAATTTGACGAACAGCCACTCCAGGAAGAACTGCGCAGCCAGGGTGGTGACCATCAGGTAGAAGCCTTTGATCCGCGAGCTGGGCAAACCGAACAGCAGGCCAACCAAAGCACTGATAACCCCACCGCCGAGCAAGGCCACCGGCAAGCCCAGCTCCGGCAGGCGCAGCAGGAACCCGTAGGTGGCGAACGCGCCGACGGCCATGAAACCGGCAGCGCCCACCGAGGTTTGCCCGGTGTAGCCGGTGAGCAGGTTCAGACCCAACCCGGCCAACGACAGCACCAGAAACGGGACCAGAATCGCATTCAGCCAATAATCATTGCCCCACAGCGGCACCACGATAAACGCCAGCGCCAACAGGCCAAGCAGGCCCCAGGGGATACGCCGCTGGATCAACAACAGCGGCGCGGTTTCTTGAGCAACGGGGATCGACATGGTTTCAGACTCGCTCAATGGCGCGCTCGCCGAACAGGCCGGCGGGACGGATATACAGGAAGGCCAGGGCCAATACGTAGGCGAACCAGGGCGTGATCCCGCCGCCGATCAGCGGGCCGATGTAGACCTCAGCGAGGTTCTCCGCCGCGCCGACAATCAGCCCGCCGACAATCGCCCCGCCAATCGAGGTAAAACCGCCAATGATCAACACCGGCAGGGCCTTGAGCACCACCAGCGACAGCGAAAACTGCACACCCTGGCGCGCGCCCCACAGCAGCCCGGCGATCAACCCGACAATCCCGGCCACGGCCCAGACGATCTGCCAGATACGGTTGAGGTTGATGCCGATGGACAGCGCCGCCGTGGTGTCATCCGCCACCGCACGCAGCGATACGCCGATGCGGGTCTTGTTGAACAACAAGGCGAGCACTGTCACCAGCACCACGGCGGCAGCAGCGGCGATCAGGTCGAACTGGCTGAGCATCAGCGGGCCAACGAACAGCGGCACGTCGTCGATACCCAGGTCCAGCGCGCGCACTTGCGAGCCCATCAAGCCTTGGGCCAGGCCTTCGATGATGAACGACAGGCCCAGCGTCGCCATGAACAGCGTGATCTGCGAACGGTTCACCAGTGGCCGCAGCACCAGGCGCTCGATCAGCAAGGCGCCGACGATCATCACGATCACCGTGAGCAGCAATGCCAGGGCAAACGGCACGCCTTGATCATGCAGGCTGACAAAGGTCAGCGCCGCAAACAGCAGCATCGAGCCCTGGGCGAAATTGAACACGCCGCTGGCTTTGTAGATCAGCACGAAGCCGATGGCGACCAGCGAATACAGGGTGCCGGCGAGCAGGCCGCCGAGCAGGGTTTCAAAGAAGAACGTCATCAGTGCACCGCTCCCAGGTAAGCCGCGATCACTTCGGGATTGGCCTGCACTTGTGCAGGCGTGCCGTCGCCGACCTTGCGCCCGTAGTCGAGCACCACCACATGGTCGGACAGGCCCATCACCACGCCCATGTCGTGCTCGATCAACACCACGGTGGTGCCCAGGTCGCGATTCACGTCGGCGACGAAGCGCGCCATGTCCTGTTTCTCTTGCGCGTTCATGCCGGCCATGGGTTCGTCGAGCAGCAACAGGCTGGGCCCGGCGATCAGCGCACGGCCCAGCTCGACGCGCTTTTGCAGGCCGTAGGACAGGTTGCCCACCTGCACATCGCGATGGGCTTGCAGCTCAAGAAACTCAAGGATGCCCTGCCCGCGCAGGGCAAACGCTTGGGCTTCACGCCGCGCACGGGGCAGGCCGAGGGCCTGTTCGATCAGGCTGGTGCGCATATGCCGCGACAGGCCGGTGAGGACGTTGTCGAGCACGCTCATTTTCTTGAACAGTGCATTGTTCTGGAACGTACGGCCGATGCCTCGGCGCGCGGCGTCCAGCGGGTCGATCCGGTGCAGGTGTTGCGCGTCGAACACAATCTCACCGGCGTCGAAACGGTACACACCGTTGAGCACATTGAGCAACGAGCTCTTGCCCGCGCCGTTGGGGCCGATCAGCGCGCAGATCTCGCCGCGCTGCACCTCGAACGACAGCGCATTGATCGCCTTGACGCCTTTGAACGACAGCGAAATATCGCGCACCTGCAAAATGGCCTGGCTCATGCAATGTCCCGTTTGAATTCGGCCAGCCAGGTTGGCTCGGCGGGGGCTTTAAGCGGCTGCCAGATATAGCCCAGGCGCTGGAAACCGAGGAGCTTGCGCACACGGTTTTTCAGCACCCGGCGCAGGCCGCTTTGTGGATGGGCGATGGCCCATTCACACACGCGTCGGCGCCAGGTGCCGTGGGCGGCGAGGCGGCTTTCGATCTCGTCGGCCAGGTGCTGCAAGCGCTCGGGTGACAGCAGCAGGCCAGTGGGGGCGGCTTCGCTGCGATCGCGTCGCGCCGAGGCCAGGGTTTCCGGAAACGCCAGGCCGTGGCCGCTATTGAGCCATTGCTCCAGCACCACGGCGAGACCGCCTTGCCAGTGGGTGCCCTCCTCGCTCCACAGCACGGTTTCAGCGCTGGGCTGCCACCAGCGTTGCAGGCGTTGCGACGGGGCGGCCGGGCCGAGCAGTTGAGCGAAGTCCACGCGCTGGGTAAATGCCCAATCGGGTTGGCGACCTTGCACGCAGGCGTGGCTGGGATGGAGACGCCAGAGCTGTTGCTCCAGGGCTGCCGGCTCCAGATCATCGGCCAGCGTCAGCACCTGCCCGCCCACGGATTGGGCTGCCAGCGCCAGCAACAGCAGGTTTGGCTCAAATGCGCCGCTGAGCGCCAGCTGCGACTGTTCGCTGAAGCCCTGCTGGCGCAAGCCGTCAGCCACGCGTTCGACGGCACGCAACACATCGATCCAGCGCCAGGCATGCCATTGGCCCTGGCGTTTGTGGCGCAGGGCCACCTGCAAGGGTGTGAGCTGTGCCCAGTGGTGCAGGCGTTCCAGGGCGGCTTGGGGTTCGGGCACGCTCATAGGGGTTTGCTCCTATTGGTGGATAAGCGTGCGGTGGTCCGCTGGCTGAAATAAGTCAAACGCTGAAGATCAAATGTGGGAGGGGGCTTGCCCCCGATGGCGGTGTGTCAGTCAGGACACTTTTGCCTGACCCACCGCTATCGGGGGCAAGCCCCCTCCCACAGGGGAGTTGTGTGAACCGGACAGGTCGCGGTAGCCGGCGCCGGGGTGATTGGCGCCCAACCTCGGCCCCTCGCCAAACAACTTCTCGCGCAACGTGCCTTGGGCGTATTCGGTCTTGTACACGCCGCGCTTTTGCAGCTCCGGCACCAGCCACTCCACGACGTCGACAAAGGTCTCATGGGTCAGCGCATAGGCCAGGTTGAAGCCGTCCACATCGGTCTCTTCCACCCATTCCTGCAGCAGGTCCGCCACCGTTTGCGGCCCGCCGACAAACAGCGGGCCGAAGCCACCGATGCCGACCCAGTTGGCCAGTTCATTCGGCGTCCAGACCTTGTTCGGATCCGCCGTGGAAAACGCTTCCACCGCCGACTGGATGGCGTTGGTATGCACATGTTTGAGCGGCTCGTCCGGTTTGAACTGGCTGAAATCGATGCCGGTCCAGCCGGAGATCAGCGCCATCGCGCCTTCGTAGCTGACATAAGACTTGTAGTCGTCGAACTTGGCCTTGGCCTGCGCATCGGTCTCGCCGACGATCACCGTCTGCAGGTTGAAGATCAGGATTTTGCGCGGATCACGCCCCGCCTCGGCCGCACGTCGGCGAATATCCGCGACGGTCTTTTTCAGCAGCAGCTTGGACGGCGCGGCCACGAACACGCACTCGGCCTGTTCGGCGGCAAACTGTTTGCCACGGCTGGAGGCGCCGGCCTGGTACAGCACGGGCGTGCGCTGCGGCGATGGCTCGCACAGGTGAATGCCGGGCACCTGGAAGTGTTTGCCGACGTGGCGGATCTCGTGGATTTTGCTCGGATCGCTGAAGATACGGCGCTCGCGGTCGCGTAATACAGCGCCCTCCTCCCAGCTGCCTTCCCAGAGCTTGTAGCAAACCTCCAGGTATTCCTCGGCGTAGTCGTAGCGCGCGTCGTGCTCGGTCTGGGCTTTCTGGCCGAGGTTCTTGGCGCCGCTTTCCAGGTAGGAGGTGACGATGTTCCAGCCGATCCGGCCTTTGGTCAGGTGGTCAAGGGTGGAGAGACGGCGAGCGAACGGGTACGGGTGTTCGAAGGACAGCGAGGCGGTCAGGCCAAACCCCAGATGCTCGGTCACCAGCGCCATCGGCGCGATCAGCGACAACGGGTCGTTGACCGGCACCTGGGTGGCCTGGCGAATCGCGGCGTCGCCATTGCCGTTGTACACGTCATAAATGCCCAACACGTCGGCGATGAACAGGCCGTCGAACTTGCCGCGCTCCAGGATCTTGGCGAGGTCGGTCCAGTATTCCAGGTCCTTGTACTGCCACGAACGATCACGCGGATGCGCCCACAGGCCGGGGGATTGGTGGCCGACGCAGTTCATGTCGAAGGCATTCAAGCGGATTTCACGGGCCATCAAAGCACTCCGTTAAGGTGGTAGTTGCCGACAACCTGATATTTGAGGCGCAACGGATCATCGAGTGTCGACGGCAGTGCGGTGCGTTGTCCGGTAAGTTCAAACTCGGCGTTGCTGGCGGCAATCAGGGCTTCGGCAGCGGCGATCTGCGCTTCGGTAGCGGCCACCGGGCTCGGGTGAGTGTCGGCACGCTCCAGCAACGCGGCGGCGACATCGACGCGGATCTGCAAATCGCCGAAGCGGCTGATCACGTAGGGGTCGTCGCTTGTCTCGACATGGCGGCGGGTACTGTCCAGCAGTTGGCGCGCAAGGCTTAGTGCGGTCATGGTTAAGCTCCTCAGTTCCAGGCATGGCGCGCGGGTTTCACGCCGTTGAGCACGAAGTTGCCGATCAGGTGGTATTTCCAGCGCGCCGGGTCGTGCAGGGTGTGGGTGCGTGCGTTGCGCCAGAAGCGGTCAAGGTTGTGCTTGCCGGTGACCGAGCGGGTACCGGCCAGTTCGAAGAGCTTGCTGCTGGTGAGCAAGGCGGTTTCGGCCGACAGCACTTTGGCCTGGGCGACCACCAGCGAGGCGTGGGCCACGCTGTCTTCGCTCGGTTCGGCGAGTGCTTGGTCGACCGCCTTGCCGGCCTTGGCGAGAATCGCTTCGGTGCCGTGAACACGCCATTCGAGGTCGCCGATGGCGGCGATGGTGAACGGGTCTTGCCAGCCGTGATCCTGCTGGCTGTCGATCCACGGGCGCGCCTGGCGCGCGAAAATCTTCGCTTGTTCAAGGGCGCCAAGGGCGATGCCGGTGTCGACGGCAGCCTGGATGATTTGTGAGATCGGGCCGTCCGCAGTGGGCCGGTCGAAGGCCAGGTGAGCGGGGACTACCGCACTCAACGGCACATTAACGCCGTCAAGGGTCACGCCGCCGCTGGCGGTGGTGCGCTGGCCAAAGCCGTCCCAGTTATCGATGACGGTCAGGCCTGGTGCATCGCGTTCGACAAAGCCAATGAACGCCTGGCCGTTTTCGTTATTGCCAACGGTGGGCACGATATGGGCGAACAACGCGCCAGTGCAGTAGAACTTCTCGCCGTTGATTTGCGCGGTGTCGCCGTGGAAGCGAATCTGGGTGTCGAAGGTGCCGGCGTTTTTGCTCTTGGCTTCGGAGAAGGCATTGCCGAAGCGGTAACCCGCCAGGACCTTGCCGAAGTAATGACGCTTTTGTTCCTCGGTCGCGGTTTGCAGCAGGATGTCCACTACGCCCAAGTGGTTTTGCGGGATCTGCCCAAGAGACGGGTCAGCGGCGGAGATCAACTTGATCACCTCGGCCACGGTCACATAGGACACTCCGGCGCCGCCGTAGGCTTTGGGAACGGTAATGCCCCACAAGCCGCTGGCGGAAAATTCGTCAAGCTCGGCTACCGGTAGGCGCCGCTCACGGTCGCGCTCGCTGGCGTCGACGGCAAAGAGTGCGGCCAGGCGCGTGGCAACCTCGATGGCTTCCGAGTCCGAGCGAATGATATGGGCAGGGTGTTGAGGGTGGGCAGACATGGGCCGACTCCAGGCTCCGATGGGATACTGGAGTGATTGCAGGAGTCGTGCCTGAATTTAATCGCCAATAAAATCAATTAGTTAATCAATAAGACAACCCGGCAGATAGTTGCTATTCGGCAAAATGTGGATTCACTGTTGCCAGGTAAACAGTGATTTGAAAGACAACCGCACACCCCTAGGAATGCGATATCCGTTATGGCGTACTTCGGATCAAAAATGCAGCGCCTTGATCAGGAATTGCTGAGCAAACCTGCCGCAAAGAACAGATGATCCACGCCATATTCCTGGACTAACCGTGAGGGCTACGGAACCACTGTATAGAATGTCGGGGGTGCTACAGCGACGTTTCCAGAAGGGCTGGTTATCCAGTAAAAAACTTGCGCGGGCCCTGGTGTGAAAGCGGTCGCTGGTACAAGAAACGCTATTGGAAACGTCGGGTTAGCTGGCAGTGTGTAGCTAGCGATGAATGCACCGGCGCTGGAGAAAAGCAAACTGTAATCACATCGCCCGCTCCCCCGCCCTGGAACTGGGAAACCAGCAATGTCCCACCCTGCGTCACATCTTTCTGATGAATCTTTTCTCCCACCGCCTCCGCGATTAGTGCGGGTGCAAGTACGGGCGATGAGGCTGAAACCTTTTGAAGGCTGATAGTCATATCCAAAACTTCCTGTCATTAAAAGACGGGCTTCGCGCAGTTCATTGTGATAAATCGCTGAAAGCGTCGAGCCCAGGCGAGTACACCTCACGAAAACATCACGGTCTACTGTCAGAAGTAACAGGTTTGTACGAGTTAAAGCCTGGACGGTTGCTAAGGTTTCAGATCACGACGTTACGGATAAACCGCACGGCCGCGCTGCCATCATTGCGATAGGCATGGGGCTGGTGGCTGGCAAACATGAAGAATTCGCCGGCATTGATGGTGTTTTCAACGTCCCCCACGACCAGGGTCAGGCTGCCCTCGAAAACAAACAGCTGCTCGCTCCAGCCTTCAAGGTCGGGGTCCGGGCAGCAGCGGTCACCGGGCTCGAGGCGCCACTCCCATAACTCCACTTCGCGCCGCGCGGTCGCTTTGGCCAGCAGCACCGCCTTGCTGCCGGTAATTTCACCGGCCCAAGCCAGCTCATTGATGCGGCTGTGGTCGCGCACATCCGGCGCCTGGATCAGGTCGCTGAACGCCACGTCCAACGCTTCGGCCACGCGGTCGAGGGTGGACAGGCTGACGTTCTTTTCCCCCGCCTCGATTGCCACCAGCATGCGCCGGCTGACTCCGGATTTTTCCGAAAGCGCGGTTTGGCTGAGGTCGGCGGCGTGGCGCAGGCGACGAACGTTCTGGCTGACGTGCTGCAGGACCGAGGCCCGTTGTGGATTTTCTTTGTGCACTATATTGCTCAATGGGTGGGTGTGCGCAGTATACTGCCCAGCGTGCGGCGCATTGTGCGTGCCGCGTTCTCACTGTGCAAGATCAGAGCCGCCATGACTACCTCGACCGCGTCCCCGCGTTTTAACCGCTTCAGTAAAGCCGAATGCATCCTGGTGGTGATCACCATGATCTGGGGCGGCACCTTTTTGCTGGTGCAGCACGCGATGACCGTCAGCGGGCCGATGTTTTTCGTCGGCCTGCGCTTCGCGGCGGCGGCGATCGTGGTGGGCTTCTTCTCTTTGCGTACCCTGCGTGACTTGACCTTGTTCGAATTGAAGGCCGGTGTGTTTATCGGTGTAGCGATCATGTTTGGCTACGGCCTGCAGACCATCGGTTTGCAGACCATCCTGAGCAGCCAGTCGGCGTTTATCACCGCGCTCTATGTGCCCTTCGTGCCACTGCTGCAATGGCTGGTGCTGGGCCGTCGTCCGGGGTTGATGCCGAGCATTGGCATCATGCTGGCGTTTGCCGGCTTGATGCTGCTGACGGGGCCGGCGGGGGCGTCGTTGAATTTCAGTCCTGGTGAAATCGCTACGCTGATCGGCGCCATCGCCATTGCGGCGGAAATCATCCTGATCAGCGCATTTGCGGGGCAAGTGGATGTGCGCCGGGTGACGGTTGTGCAACTGGCCACGGCTTCGCTGTTGTCGTTCCTGATGGTGGTGCCGATGGGCGAAGCGCTGCCAGGGTTTTCGTGGTTGTTGCTGTTCAGCGCGGTTGGCCTGGGCTTGACCAGTGCGGTGATCCAGGTCGCGATGAATTGGGCGCAGCAG
This sequence comes from Pseudomonas sp. CFBP13528, assembly GCF_005233615.1. Lineage (NCBI taxonomy): Bacteria > Pseudomonadati > Pseudomonadota > Gammaproteobacteria > Pseudomonadales > Pseudomonadaceae > Pseudomonas > Pseudomonas sp. CFBP13528. Next base: position 388,774 of record NZ_QGAJ01000004.1, on the reverse strand, counting down.
AGTGTTTCGCCGACGCGGGCGACGTTGATTTACGCCGGTGAGCCGGTATGGGCAGGCGTGGTCGGGCGGATTGCCGGGGAACGCTTCCCGCCGATTGCGATGCTGGGAGCGGTATTGATTGTGGCGGCGGTGATTGTGAGCGAGATGAAGACCAAGAGGCAGAAGGCCCTTGAATTGCGAGATGCGCGGGAACAGGAACAGCAGGGGTAGAGCCGAACCCTGTGGTGACTGGGAAATCGCTATCGCGGGCAAGCCCGGCTCCCACATTTGATCTTCGTTGCTTTGAGGATTGCGTTCGCTTAACTGATGGCATTAGGGCAAGCCCGGCTCCCACAGGGGTCAGCACTTCCAAGCCGACGTCCTCGAAACAATGCGTTATGGGAGTTTTCGGCCTACTTTGTAGGATCCTTACACATCTTGCCGTTTGGTGATCGCGAAAGCGGCACGTATGATGCATCCCAAACTCCCGCAGATTAGAAGCCTATGTCCCTGATAGTTCTACTGCTTCTGCCATTCATTGGCAGCTGTCTGGCGGCCTTGCTGCCGCACAACGCACGTAATAGCGAATCCCTGCTGGCCGGCCTGGTGGCACTGGTCGGCACCGTTCAAGTCGCCCTGCTCTACCCCCAGATCGCCCACGGTGGCGTCATCCGTGAAGAATTCATGTGGTTGCCCAGCCTCGGCCTGAATTTCGTGCTGCGCCTGGATGGCTTCGCCTGGCTGTTCTCGATGCTGGTGCTGGGTATCGGTACGCTGGTGTCACTGTATGCGCGTTACTACATGTCGCCGGATGACCCGGTGCCGCGTTTCTTCGCGTTTTTCCTGGCCTTCATGGGCGCCATGCTCGGGCTGGTGATTTCCGGCAACCTGATCCAGATCGTGTTTTTCTGGGAACTGACCAGCCTGTTTTCCTTCCTGCTGATTGGTTACTGGCACCACCGCGCCGATGCCAGGCGTGGTGCGTATATGGCGCTGATGGTCACCGGCGCGGGTGGTTTGTGCCTGCTGGCCGGGGTGATGCTGTTGGGGCACATCGTCGGCAGCTATGACCTGGACCAGGTGCTGGCGGCGGGCGATCAGATTCGTGCGCACTCGCTGTACCCGGTCATGCTGGCCCTGGTGCTGATCGGCGCCTTGAGCAAAAGCGCGCAGTTCCCCTTCCACTTCTGGTTGCCCCACGCCATGGCCGCGCCGACGCCGGTGTCGGCATACCTGCATTCGGCGACGATGGTGAAAGCCGGCGTGTTCCTGCTGGCCCGCCTGTGGCCCTCGCTGTCCGGCAGCGAAGAGTGGTTCTGGATCGTCGGCGGTGCCGGCGCGCTCACCCTCCTCCTCGGCGCCTACTGCGCCATGTTTCAGAACGATCTCAAAGGCCTGCTGGCCTACTCCACCATCAGTCACCTCGGGCTGATCACCCTGCTGCTGGGCCTCAACAGCCCGCTGGCCGCCGTCGCGGCAGTGTTCCATATTCTCAACCACGCCACCTTCAAGGCCTCGCTGTTCATGGCGGCGGGCATTATCGACCACGAAAGCGGCACGCGGGATATCCGCAAGCTCAGTGGACTGGTGCGCCTGATCCCGTTCACCGCGACCCTGGCGATGGTGGCCAGTGCCTCGATGGCCGGCGTGCCGTTGCTCAATGGCTTCCTGTCCAAAGAGATGTTCTTCGCCGAAACCGTATTTATCTCGTCGACAAAATGGGTGGAAATCATGCTGCCCGTGATCGCGACCATCGCCGGCACCTTCAGCGTGGCCTATGCGTTGCGGTTCACCGTGGACGTGTTCTTCGGCCCACCGGCGACCGACCTGCCGCATACCCCCCACGAACCTCCACGCTGGATGCGCGCACCGGTTGAACTGCTGGTGTTCACCTGCCTGCTGGTGGGTATTTTCCCGGCGCAGATGGTCGGCTCGATCCTGGCCGCCGCCGCATTGCCTGTGGTCGGCGGCGTGCTGCCTGAATATAGCCTGGCGATCTGGCACGGCTGGAACGCGCCGATGATCATGAGCCTGGTGGCCATGTCCGGCGGTGTGGTGCTCTACCTGATGCTGCGCAAGCAACTCAAGCGCGGCCGTTTCACCTACCCGCCGCTGATCGGCTACTTCAACGGCAAGCGCGGCTTCGAGCGTTGCCTGGTGGTGATGATGCGCGGGGTGCGCAAGATCGAGAAACGCATCAGCACCAAGCGCCTGCAAACCCAATTGTTCCTGCTGGTGATCGTGGCGGTAATCGGCGCCCTGATCCCGATGCTCAACAGCGGCCTGACCTGGGGTGACCGGCCGAAGATCCCCGGCTCCATCGTGTTCGTGACCCTGTGGGTGCTGGCGATTGCCTGCGCGCTGGGCGCCGCCTGGCAGGCCAAGTATCACCGGCTGGCAGCCCTGACCATGGTCAGCGTGTGCGGCCTGATGACGTGCATTACCTTCGTGTGGTTCTCGGCGCCGGACCTGGCCCTGACGCAACTGGTGGTGGAAGTGGTCACCACCGTGTTGATCCTGCTCGGCCTGCGCTGGCTGCCACGGCGGATCGAAGAGGTGTGGCCACTGCCCAACACCCTGCGCAAGGCGCGGATCCGCCGGGTGCGCGACTTCCTGCTGTCCACCGTGGTGGGTGGCGGCATGGCGCTGTTGTCCTATGCGATGCTGACACGCCAGACCCCCAACGATATCTCCTCGTTCTACCTCAGTCGCGCCCTGCCCGAGGGTGGCGGCAGCAATGTGGTGAACGTGATGCTGGTGGACTTCCGCGGCTTCGATACCCTCGGCGAAATCACCGTGCTCGGCGCCGTGGCACTGACCGTGTACGCCCTGCTGCGGCGCTTCCGCCCGTCGAAAGAAAGCATGCAGTTGCCCGCGCAACAACGCCAACTCGCGCCGGACGTGGCCACCGACCTGGTCAACCCGCGCCAGGCCAGCGACACCGCCCTGGGCTTCATGATGGTACCGGCGGTGCTGGTGCGCCTGCTGTTGCCGATAGCGATGGTGGTGTCGTTCTACCTGTTCATGCGCGGCCATAACCAGCCGGGCGGCGGTTTTGTCGCGGGCTTGGTGATGTCGGTGGCGTTTATCCTGCAATACATGGTCGCCGGTACGCAGTGGGTCGAGGCACAGATGAGCCTGCGGCCGATGCGCTGGATGGGGTTCGGCCTGCTCGCAGCAACCCTCACCGGGCTCGGCGCATTGTTTGCCGGGTACCCGTTCCTCACCACGCACACCTGGCATTTCAGCCTGCCGGTGCTGGGCGATATTCATGTCGCCAGCGCGTTATTCTTCGATGTCGGTGTGTACGCCATGGTCGTCGGTTCGACGCTGCTGATGCTCACTGCCCTCGGTCACCAGTCGGTGCGAGCGCATAAACCGAGCAACCAGGCCAAAGTCGTTGCCACAACAGAAGGAGCCGCCTGATGGAAGAAGTCATCGCAATTGCCATTGGGGTCCTGGCGGCCTCTGGTGTCTGGCTGATCCTGCGGCCACGGACGTTTCAGGTGGTGATGGGCCTGTGCCTGCTGTCTTACGGGGTCAACCTGTTCATTTTCAGCATGGGCAGCCTGTTTATCGGCAAGGAGCCGATCATCAAGGACGGCGTGCCGCAAGACCTGCTCAACTACACCGACCCGCTGCCCCAGGCGCTGGTGCTCACGGCGATCGTAATCAGCTTCGCCATGACCGCGCTGTTTCTGGTGGTGCTGCTGGCCTCGCGGGGCCTGACCGGCACTGACCATGTGGACGGCCGGGAGCCCAAGGAATGAATTGGGTCAACCAACTGATCGTCGCGCCCATCCTGCTGCCATTACTCACCGCCGCACTGATGCTGATGCTTGGCGAAAAACGTCGCCCGCTGAAGGCGCAGATCAACCTGATCTCGAGCATCCTCGGCCTGGGCGTGGCCATTTTGCTGCTGTACTGGACGCAAAAAGGCGGCCCTGGCTCGATCGGCGTGTACCTGCCGGGCAACTGGCAAGTGCCGTTCGGCATTGTGCTGGTGGTGGACCAACTGTCGGCGCTGATGCTGGTACTCACCGGGATTATCGGCGTGAGCGCGCTGCTGTTCGCCATGGCCCGCTGGGACCGTGCGGGCACCAGTTTCCATGCGCTGTTCCAGATCCAGATGATGGGTCTGTACGGCGCCTTCCTCACCGCCGACCTGTTCAACCTGTTCGTGTTCTTCGAGGTGCTGCTGGCGGCGTCCTACGGCTTGATGCTGCACGGTTCCGGCCGTGCGCGGGTGTCGTCGGGACTGCATTACATCGCGATCAACCTGCTGGCGTCGTCGCTGTTCCTGATTGGCGCGGCGATGATCTACGGCGTCACCGGCACGCTGAACTTCGCTGATCTGGCGCTGAAAATCCCGCTGGTGCCGGAGGCTGATCGTGGCCTGTTACACGCCGGTGCGGCGATCCTCGCGACGGCGTTCCTGGCCAAGGCCGGCATGTGGCCGCTGAACTTCTGGCTCGCGCCTGCCTACTCCTCGGCCAGTGCACCGGTGGCGGCAATGTTTGCGATCATGACCAAAGTGGGCGTGTACACCGTGCTGCGCCTGTGGACCTTGCTGTTTTCCGGCCAGGCCGGCGCGTCGGCGTTGTTCGGCGGTGACTGGCTGGTATACGGCGGCATGGCGACCATTGTCTGCGCGGCACTGGCAATGCTCGCGGCGCAGCGCCTGGAACGCATGGCGAGCCTGAGCATTCTGGTGTCGGCCGGCATCCTGCTGTCGGCCGTGGGGTTTGCCCAGCCTAGCCTGACGGCCGGGGCGCTGTTCTATCTGGTCAGCTCCACCCTGGCGTTGAGCGCGCTGTTTTTGCTGGCGGAATTGATCGAACGCTCGCGCTCGGCCAATGACCTGCCGCTGGATGAAGAGATCGACGCCCTGCCCAAGGCCATGGAATCCCTGCATCCACGGCCCGGCGTCAACCTCGACGATGAACAGAAAGCCGTCATCGGCCAGGTGATCCCCTGGACCATGGCGTTCCTTGGCCTGAGCTTTATTGCCTGCGCGCTGCTGATCATCGGCATGCCGCCACTGTCCGGGTTTATCGGCAAGCTCAGTCTGCTGCATGCGCTGGTCAATCCGCTGGGCCTGGGCAACGCGGTGAATGAGCCCATCCGCCCGGCGGCCTGGGGCTTGGTGGCACTGTTGATCCTGTCGGGGCTGGCGTCGTTGATTGCCTTCGCCCGGCTCGGCATCCAGCGTTTCTGGACCCCGGAAGAACGTCCCTCGCCCCTGCTGCGCCGCTACGAATGTGTGCCGATCTTCCTGCTGCTGGGCCTGAGCATTGCGCTGACCTTCAAGGCCGAGCCACTGATGCGCTACACGCTGGCCACCGCCAAGAGCCTGAACAACCCGGAAAGCTACGTCATGGCGGTGATGGCGACGCGCCCGGTGCCAAGCCCCGAAGCCCAGGCAGCCGCCCTGGAGGTGCAACCATGAAGCGCCTGTTTCCCGCCCCGTGGTTGTCGCTGGCCTTGCTGGGGTTATGGCTGGTGCTGAACCTGTCGATGAGCCCCGGCAACCTGCTGCTCGGTGCACTGCTGGGCTTGCTTGCGCCGCTGATGATGGCGCCACTGCGTCCGCAACCGATCAGCCTGCGCCGTCCCGGCGTGATCCTGCGCCTGTTCCTGCTGGTGGGCCGCGACGTGATTGTCTCCAACCTGCAAGTGGCCTGGGGCGTCCTGACCTGCGGCTCACGCCCGCCGCGCGCGCGCTTCATCAAAATCCCCATCGACCTGCGCAGCCCCAACGGCCTCGCGGCGCTGTCAATGATCACGACGGTGATCCCCGGCACGATCTGGTCGGAACTGGCGCTGGACCGCAGCGTCCTGCTGCTGCATGTGTTCGATCTGGACGATGAGGCGCAGTTTATCGAGCACTTCAAATCCGCCTACGAACGGCCCCTGATGGAGATCTTCGAATGAGCGCCCTGCTCTCCAATGCGATCCTGTTGAGCCTGTTCCTGTTCTCGCTGGCGATGGTGCTGACATTGATCCGCCTGTTCAAAGGCCCGTCAGCCCAGGACCGGGTACTGGCGCTGGATTATCTGTACATCCTGGCAATGCTGATGATGCTGGTGCTGGGCATCCGTTATGCCAGCGACACCTACTTTGAAGCGGCGCTGCTGATTGCGCTGTTCGGCTTTGTCGGCTCGTTCGCCCTGGCCAAATTCCTGTTGCGTGGGGAGGTGATTGAATGATGCCGTTATGGATGGAAATCGTCGTCGGTGTGCTGCTGGTCCTGAGCAGCGTGTTTGCGCTGATAGGGGCGCTCGGGTTGTTGCGCATGAAGGATTTCTTCCAGCGCATGCACCCGCCGGCGCTGGCCTCGACACTCGGCGCGTGGTGCGTGGCGTTGGCCTCGATCATCTACTTCTCGGTACTCAAATCCGGGCCGGTGCTGCACGGCTGGCTGATTCCGATTCTGCTGTCGATCACCGTGCCGGTGACCACCCTGCTGCTGGCGCGCACGGCGCTGTTCCGCAAGCGCATGGCCGGTGACGATGTACCGGCCGAGGTCAGCAGCCGCCGCTGAGCGCTGAAGAGAACACAATCCAAATGTGGGAGGGGGCTTGCCCCCGATGGCGGTGGGTCAGTTACCGATGAACTGACTGATCCACTGCTATCGGGAGCAAGCCCCCTCCCACATTAGCTCAGCTGCTCACACAGGAATGCACTGCTGGCGATCCTGGACGTCGGATGGAAGGCCAGCACCCGCGTCGCCACCAGCAGATAGGCGACCTCTTCAGATGACATGAAAGCCATCCCCCCCATGAGTTCGAAAGCGCGCGTGCCAATACGGTTGAGCGCCTCCTGCACCGAGAAGCGTGTGGCCTGAGCACGCGCCAGGTCAGCGCGCAAGAAACGGTTTTCATCTATCGACGTCGCCAGCCCTTGCAACGCCATCGTCGCCCCTTGCAGATCGATCAGCAACAGCGCCCGATCCTCCTGCGAACCTTTACCCGCCGTCAGCGCTCGCGATGACAGTGCGCACGCCATGCCCAGGTACGACGCTGAAGCCAGCAACTGGAACCAGATCGCAAACAAATGGTTACCCGTACCCTGTTGATCCTCACCGAGCTGCTCATCCACGGTTTTGCTGAAATGCATCATGGACTCGGGAACCATCAGGTTGTTGAACCGGACCTCGTGACTGTCAGCCGCCTGCAAATGGGGAACAGACCAGAATTTTTCGCGCTCGATACAGGGATCGCCCGCCAGCGCGGCACCAATGCCAAGATGCACGTCACCTTGCGGATCAACATAGTTGACGCCAAAGGTAATCACGTCGAAATGATGGGTCATCGTGCAGGGTTTCTTGCTGCCATTGACGATATAGCCGTCGGCGGTTTTCTCCACGGCCATGGTCGACGCGAGGATATCCGAATGCGCGCGGCCTTCGGCGAATCCGGACGCAACCAACAAGTCGTTGCCTGCAACGATGCTCAGCAGCCCTTGAAGGTCAGGAAAAAAATGACTGGCCGCCATCATGCCCGCGATCGTGTGGTGGTGCATGGTCATCATCACAGCCAGTGAAGGGCAATGTGCGCCGACCCACGTATGCAACTGCGCCAACTTGCGCGCACTGACGCCCCTGCCACCCAGTGCCTCGGCAATGGCAAGCCCAGGCTGGCCCACTGTGCGAAACACATCAGCCAAGCGTTGAGACTTTCCTCGCTCAAGTTCCAACAGCGATGCGGACTCAAGAAAGGAGGCCAATTGTGGAACCAGCTCAAACGCGGTATTTCGTTCTTCTGTTAAAAACATACTCTTCACAACCTTCATTAGTTCGTACGATACCTACTCACTTGATGCAGTGCCGCGCGGTCACTTTAAATAGTGGCGCGCATAACGCTGGTCAAAATTCGACAACGGCAACCACATAAAGAAATCAGCCGTATTAAAAACAGCGTCCCAGGCCGGTGCCCCACACACCCAGGCGCCGCTACGTAATAAGCCTTTTAATATAGGTGGCAGGAGGGCAGGTTTTTCGCCTTTAACGTCATGAAGCGCAAATGCTGCATGTGGTGTGACACGATATTCAGACGGCGAAAACTGGTCCGGTGTAAACGCACGATAAATAGCTGATGCATGATGTCCGCCGTCCGCCAAACTGACGCTGGCGCACCCCATGACGTAATCACATCGTTCACGCTGTGTGTACATCCCCACGCCCGACCAGAGCAGCCTGGTCACGCTGCCGGCACGGTAGTCGGGATGCACGCAGGCGTGCCCCACCTCGATAATGCTTGCACGCAAATGATCCAACCGGCTCAGGTCGAATTCCTTTTCCGAATAGTAGTGCCCTATATGCCGGGCAGCGGTTGGACTCATGACACGGTACGTGCCGACCACACAGGCGGTGGTGACATCTCGCACGACTAGATGGTCGCAATAGTCGTCAAACTCGTCGACATTCAAACCCTGGATATTGCTAAGTGCCGGTGCCCGGAATGTTTCATTGAACACTTTATAACGAAGGGCTTGCACCTCTCGCAGTTGCGCTGGCGTACTGACGAGACTAACAACTAACTTACCGGCACGCAGCGACAAGCCTGAACCCACATCCTTGGTCTGTGTGAGCATTTGCATATATGTTCCCTTCTTATTACACCAAGTAACAAACATTACCTGCCCGTCTTGAAGGGGAACTGTAAGAGAACTCTGAAACCTCGCGCGAATTCGGCAAGACTAAAAACGGAGGGAATGTGCAGGCGGCTGAAAGGGGGTCAGTTGTGGGTGAAGAAAACACTAAGCCTCAATCACATGCAAACTCAGAGGTAGGTCTGAATCCGAAGACCGAGCAAAGTGAGCACGGTCAAAAAGTGGGAGGGGGCTTGCCCCCGATGAGGGAGTGTCAGTTGATACAGCTGTAACTGACACACCGCCATCGGGGGCAAGCCCCCTCCCACATTTGGATCGGGTTAACAGTCAGGCCTGATCAGCCAACCGCCAGGTCGTGCCACCCTTGCCGTCTTCCAGGACCACACCCATCGCAGTCAGTTGGTCGCGGATACGGTCGGATTCCGCCCAGTCTTTACCAGCCCGCGCAGCCAGACGCGCCTGGATCAATGCATCCACCTGCGCCGCATCCACACGCCCTTCAGCGCCGGCCTGCAGGAAGTCGTCGGCTTCCATCTGCAGCACGCCCAGCACGCTGGCCAGCTCTTTCAAGCGTGCCGCCAAACCTGCCGCTGCGTCGATATCTGTCTCGCGCAGGCGGTTGATTTCGCGCACCATTTCGAACAGCACTGCGCAGGCTTCGGGTGTGCCGAAGTCGTCGTTCATCACTTCGGTAAAGCGGGCCACGAAGGCTTCGCCGCCAGCCGGGGCAACGGCGGGCAGGCCCTTCAACGCATGGTAGAAGCGCTCCAGGGCGCCTTTGGCATCCTTGAGGTTGTCTTCCGAGTAGTTGATGGCGCTGCGGTAATGGCTGGACACCAGCAGGTAACGCACCACTTCCGGATGGTACTTTTCCAGCACGTCGCGGATGGTGAAGAAGTTGTTCAAGGACTTGGACATCTTCTCGCCATTGATGCGGATCATGCCGCAGTGCATCCAGGCGTTGGCGTAGGTCTTGCCGGTGGCGGCTTCGCTCTGGGCGATTTCGTTTTCGTGGTGCGGAAATTCCAGGTCGCTGCCGCCGCCATGAATGTCGAAGGTCTCGCCCAGGCAGCAGGTGGACATCACCGAGCATTCGATGTGCCAGCCCGGACGCCCCGCGCCCCACGGCGATTCCCAGCTGGGCTCGCCCGGCTTGGTGGCTTTCCACAGCACGAAGTCAAGCGGGTCCTGCTTGGCTTCGTCGACTTCGATGCGTGCGCCGATGCGCAGGTCTTCGATTTTCTTGCGCGACAGCTTGCCGTAGCCCATGAACTTGGCGACACGGTAGTACACGTCGCCATTGCCGGGGGCGTAGGCGTAACCCTTGTCGATCAGGGCCTGGATCATCGCGTGCATGCCAGGAATGTGGTCCGTGGCGCGCGGTTCCATGTCCGGCTTGAGGATGTTGAGGCGCGCCTCATCCTCGTGCATCGCGGCGATCATGCGCTCGGTCAGCGCGTCGAACGACTCGCCGTTTTCATTGGCGCGGTTGATGATCTTGTCGTCGATGTCGGTGATGTTGCGCACATAGGTCAAGTCATAGCCGCTGAAGCGCAACCAGCGGGTCACCAGGTCGAAGGCAACCATGCTGCGGCCGTGGCCGATGTGGCAGTAGTCGTACACGGTCATGCCGCACACGTACATGCGCACCTTGTTGCCATCCAGCGGCTTGAAGACTTCTTTGGTCTTGCTGAGTGTGTTGTAGATCGTTAGCACGACAGTTCCTTAAACAGAATCACTGGCCCCACGAATCACGCAAGGTCACGGTACGGTTGAATACCGGCGCGCCCGGTTTCGAGTCCTTGATATCCGCGCAGAAGTAACCTTCGCGCTCGAACTGGAAACGGTCTTCCGGCTGTGCGTCGCCAAGCGATGGCTCGGCACGACAACCGGTGAGTACTTGCAGGGAGTCAGGGTTGATGTTGTCGAGGAAACTGGCGCTGTCTTCGGCCTTTTCAGGATTCGGCGAGCGGAACAGACGATCGTACAAGCGCACTTCGCACTCGATGCTGGCAGCGGCCGGCACCCAGTGGACCACGCCCTTGACCTTGCGGCCTTCAGGGTTCTTGCCGAGGGTGTCCGGGTCGTACGAGCAGCGCAGTTCGACGATGTTGCCATCGGCGTCCTTGATCGCTTCATCGGCACGGATCACGTAGCTGCCACGCAGGCGCACTTCGCCGTTCGGCTCCAGGCGCTTGTAGCCTTTTGGCGGCTCTTCCATGAAGTCATCGCGGTCGATGTAGATTTCACGGGCGAACGGTAGCTTGCGCACGCCGAGTTCTTCTTTTTGCGGATGACGCGGCAGTTCGAGGTGCTCGACCTTGTCTTCCGGGTAGTTGGTGATCACAACCTTCAACGGACGCAGCACGCACATGGCGCGCGGGGCGTTCGCGTCGAGGTCCTGGCGGATGCTGAATTCGAGCATGCCGAAGTCGACCACGCCGTCGGAACGGTTGGTGCCGACCATGTCGCAGAAATTGCGGATCGAGGCCGGGGTGTAGCCGCGACGGCGGAAGCCCGACAGGGTCGACATGCGCGGGTCGTCCCAGCCATGCACGTGCTTTTCATCAACCAGTTGCTTGAGCTTGCGCTTGCTGGTGATGGTGTAGTTCAGGTTCAGACGGCTGAATTCGTACTGGCGCGGGTGCGCTGGTACCGGCAGGCTGTCGAGGAACCACTCGTACAGCGGGCGATGGCTTTCGAACTCCAGGGTGCAGATGGAGTGGGTGATGCCTTCGATGGCGTCCGACTGACCGTGGGTGAAGTCGTAGTTCGGGTAGATGCACCACTTGTCGCCGGTCTGGTGGTGATGGGCGTGGCGGATGCGGTACATGATCGGGTCGCGCAGGTTCATGTTCGGCGAGGCCATGTCGATCTTGGCGCGCAGTACGCGGGCGCCGTCCGGGAATTCACCGGCGCGCATGCGGGCGAACCAGTCGAGGTTCTCTTCCACCGAACGGTCGCGGAACGGGCTGTTCTTGCCTGGCTCGGTCAGCGTGCCACGGTATTCCTTGGCTTGTTCCGGGGTGAGGTCGTCGACGTAGGCCTTGCCGGCCTTGATCAGCTCGACGGCCCAGTCGAACAACTGGTCGAAATACTTGGACGCATAGCGCACTTCACCGGACCATTCGAAGCCCAGCCACTTGATGTCGCTTTCGATGGCGTCGATGTATTCCTGGTCTTCCTTGGCCGGGTTGGTGTCGTCGAAACGCAAGTGCGTGACGCCACCGAATTCCTGGGCCAGACCGAAGTTCACACAGATCGACTTGGCGTGACCGATGTGCAGGTAGCCGTTGGGCTCTGGCGGGAAACGGGTGACGATCTGCGTGTGCTTGCCCGAATCCAGGTCCGCCTGGATGATCGGGCGCAGGAAATTGACCGGGACGGCAGGTCCGGCCTTGGCATTCGGGGTAGGGTCGACAGTGGGCTTGCTCATAGGATCCTTGAACAGACAGGTTCGTGGCCAGGTGGGGCCAGATAAAACAAAGGGCTCATAATAGCCGATGCAGTCAAGACACTGACAGGCTGGGACCAAAAACTGCTGTTTAATTACTGCTTTTATGGCCGGGGCGTTAAAAAACCACCTCGAAATTCCTGCAGGGCACGCTAAACTGCGCGCCTTGGCCGTCGTTTAAGCCAGACAGGTAAGGTGCCCGAGGCACTCAAACCCACGAATTCCCTGAAAAGAGTAGTGAACATGACTCAAGTCAAACTGACCACCAACCACGGTGACATCGTCATCGAGTTGAACGCCGAGAAAGCGCCGATCACCGTTGCCAACTTTATCGAGTACGTCAACGCCGGCCACTACGAAAACACCGTTTTCCACCGTGTCATCGGCAACTTCATGATCCAGGGCGGCGGTTTCGAGCCAGGCATGAAAGAGAAGAAAGACAAGCGCCCGAGCATCCAGAACGAAGCGGACAACGGCCTCTCCAACGACAAGTACACCGTCGCCATGGCCCGTACCATGGAGCCGCATTCGGCCTCCGCGCAGTTCTTCATCAACGTGGCCGACAACGCCTTCCTCAACCACAGCGGCAAGAATGTGCAGGGCTGGGGTTACGCGGTGTTCGGTAAAGTCACCGAAGGCCAGGACGTTGTCGACAAGATCAAAGGCGTGTCCACCACGTCCAAGGCCGGTCACCAGGACGTTCCAGCCGAAGACGTGATCGTCGAGAAAGCCGAGATCGTTGGGTGATATTGCTGATTTCAGACTTGCATCTGGAAGAGGAGCGCCCGGACATCACCCGGGCGTTTCTGGATCTGCTCCACGGCCGCGCCCGTGGCGCCCAGGCGTTGTACATTCTGGGGGACTTCTTCGAAGCCTGGATTGGCGACGATGGGATGACACCGTTCCAGCGTTCTATCTGTGACGCGCTGCGCGAACTGAGCGACAGCGGCACTGCGATTTTCATCATGCACGGCAACCGCGACTTCCTGATCGGCAAGGCGTTCTGCAAAGCCGCAGGCGCCAGCCTGCTCAAGGACCCGAGCGTCGTGCACTTCTACGGCGAACCCGTGCTGCTGATGCACGGCGACAGCCTCTGCACCCGTGACCTCGGCTATATGAAGCTGCGGCGCATCCTGCGTAACCCGATTGTGCTGTTTATCCTGCGCAACCTGCCTCTGGGCACACGCTATAAGCTGGCGCGAAAGCTGCGCAGCGAGAGCCGTGCACAGACGCGCATGAAGGCCAACGACATTGTCGATGTCACCCCCGACGAAGTGCCGCGGGTGATGCAGCACTTCGGCGTGCGCACCCTGGTCCACGGCCATACGCACCGCCCCGCCATTCATAAGTTGCAGATTGGTGACCAGGCGGCCAAGCGTATTGTGTTGGGGGATTGGGACAAGCAAGGCTGGGCGTTGCAGGTGGATGAGCAAGGCTTTCAACTGGCGGCGTTTGACTTCGTCAATCCACAGTTGGCTTTGCCTGGCGCTTGATACCTGACAACACACATCAACTGTGGGAGGGGGCTTGCCCCCGATGAGGGAGTGTCAGTTGATGCATCTGTGCCTGACCCATCGCTATCGGGGGCAAGCCCCCTCCCACAGTTGATTGCATTTCAGCCCTGGGCAGTCAGTGCCCCGAAGCCGCAGGCCCTGCCTTCGCGGTAAACGGTGGCTTGGCCAGCCACACCAGCAGCATCAAGCCCATGAACATCCACCCCAGCAACGTGAAGTAGTCCACGGTGGACATCATGTAGGCCTGGCTGGTGAGGATCTGGTCCAGTTGCGCATACGCCTTGTGCCCTATGTGGGAGGGGGCTTGCCCCCGATGAGGGAGTGCCAGTTGATGCATCTGTGCCTGACCCATCGCTATCGGGGGCAAGCCCCCTCCCAAAGTTGATTGCATTTCAGCCCAAGGCAGTCAGTGCCCCGAAGCCGCAGGCCCCGCCTTCGCGGTAAACGGTGGCTTGGCCAGCCACACCAGCAGCATCAAGCCCATGAACATCCACCCCAGCAACGTGAAGTAGTCCACGGTGGACATCATGTAGGCCTGGCTGGTGAGGATCTGGTCCAGTTGCGCATACGCCTTGTGCCCTGCCCCTCCGAGCGCCTGCAAGGCGTCGCGGGTCGCCGAGTCGTAGGTGGTCATGTTCTCGCTCATGTAGGCATGGTGCTGGTCGGCCCGGCGGATCCAGATCCAGGTGGTCAGCGACGCCGCAAAGCTGCCACCCAAGGTGCGCAGGAAAGTCGCCAGGCCCGCGCCGTCGGCAATCTGCTGGGGCGGCAGGTCGGACATCAGGATGCTCAGGGTCGGCATGAAGAACAGCGCCACGCCGATGCCCATGAACAGTTGCACCAGGGCGATATGGGTAAAGTCCACTTCGTTGGTGAACCCCGCGCGCATGAAACAGCTCAAGCCAATCGCCAGGAACGCCAGGCCCGCCAGCAGGCGCAGGTCGAACTTGTTCGCGTACTTGCCCACGAACGGCGACATCAGCACCGGCAGGATACCGATCGGCGCCACCGCGAGTCCCGCCCAGGTCGCGGTGTAGCCCATCTGGGTCTGCAGCCATTGCGGCAGGATCAGGTTGATCCCGAAAAAGCCCGCGTACCCCAGGATCAGCACGATGGTGCCGATGCGGAAGTTGCGGTAGGCGAACAGGCGCAGATTCACTACCGGGTGCTTGTCGGTCATCTCCCAGATCACGAACACCGCCAGGGCAATCGCCGAGATCACCGCACCGATAATGATGAAGTTGGACTCGAACCAATCCAGGTCATTGCCCTTGTCGAGGATGATCTGCAAGGCGCCGACACCGACGATCAGGCTCAACAACCCCACATAGTCCATCGGCTGGTAGCTGGTGACCACCGGACGTTTCTTCAACTGCGCACGCACCACCATCACCGCAAAAATGCCGATAGGCACGTTGATGAAGAAGATCCACGGCCAGCTGTAGCTGTCGGTGATCCAGCCGCCGAGGATCGGTCCCGCAATCGGCGCCACCACCGTGACCATCGCCAGCAGCGCCAGGGCCATGCCGCGCCTGGCCGGTGGGTAGACCGCGATCAGCAGCGTCTGGGTCATCGGGTACAACGGCCCCGCCACAAGCCCCTGCAGCACGCGAAAGCCGATCAACTCGGGCATCGAGGTGGAAATACCGCACAGGAACGACGCCAGCACAAACAGCATGGTCGCCCACAGGAACAGCTTCACCTCGCCGAAGCGCCGGCTCAACCAACCGGTGAGCGGCAAGGCAATGGCGTTGCTCACCGCAAACGAAGTAATGACCCAGGTGCCCTGCTCCGAACTCACGCCCAGGTTGCCGGAAATGGTCGGCAACGCCACGTTGGCGATGGTGGTGTCGAGCACCTGCATGAAGGTCGCCAGCGACAGCCCGATAGTGGCCATCAACAGGCTGGGTGGCGTGAACGAGGCGTTATTGCTCATCAGCGTTGCGCAGCCTTGGGAGCGGCGACGCTGTTGTCATGGATCAACTGGTTGATCATGGCATCGGCCTCGGCGAGTTGGCGGTCATACACGTTGGTGGTGAACGAGGCCTTCTGCGGCGGCTGTTGCGCCAGGACCGGGCCGCTCTGGTCGTGCAGGTCTACATTGACCACGGTGCTCAAACCCACGCGCAGCGGGTGCTTGGCCAGTTCCTCGGCGTTGATGTGGATGCGCACCGGTACGCGCTGCACGATCTTGATCCAGTTGCCGGTGGCGTTCTGCGCGGGCAACAGGGCGAACGCGCTGCCGGTGCCGGCGCCGAGGCTGTCGACGGTGCCGCTGTACTTCACGTCGCTGCCGTAGATGTCCGACTCGATGTCCACCGGCTGGCCGATGCGCATATCACGCAGTTGGGTTTCCTTGAAATTGGCATCGATCCACAGCTGGTCCAGCGGAATCACCGCCATCAGCGCGGTACCCGGCTGGACGCGCTGGCCCAACTGCACGGTGCGCTTGGCCACATAGCCGGTGACGGGTGCAATCAAGGTGCTGCGCGCATTGGTCAGGTAAGCCTGGCGCAGTTGCGCGGCGGCGGCTTGCACATCCGGGTGGGACGAAATCACCGTGTCATCCACCAGGGCGTTGGTGGTCTTGAGTTGCTGCTCAAGGTTGGTCAAGGCGTTCCTGGCGGCGGTCAGGCTGTCACGGGCGTGGGACAGTTCTTCCAGGGAAATCGCGCCGCCCTGCGCCAGGGTCTTGCGTCGGTTGTAGTTGTCCTGGGCCGTCTGCACGTCGGCTTTCTGCGCGTTGACCTGGGCTTTCATACCATCGACGTTGCTGTACAAACCACGCACCTGGCGCACCGTGCGCGCCAGGTTGGCCTGGGCACTTTGCAGGCCGACGGCGGCGTCGTTGGGATCGAAGTTGACCAGCACCTGGCCTTCGTGGACCAGATCGCCATCGTCGGCGCCGATGCTGACCACGGTGCCGGTGACCAGCGGGGTGATTTCCACCACGTTGCCGTTCACATAGGCGTCGTCGGTGCTTTCGTTGAAGCGCCCGTAAAGCTCGTACCAGGCCCATACGCCGACGACACCGAGAATGACGATCAGCGCCAGGCCGATCAGCATGACTTTGCGTTTGCGCGGGTTGTTGTCTTTGGGTTGTTCAGTTGCGTTGTTGCTGTCGGCAGTGGCCATGACAAATACCTCAAATTATTCCGTGCGGGTGGCTGGGGTGGTCGCGGCCACGTTGTTGGCGTCGAACCCGCCACCCAGGGCCTGCATCAATTGAATCGACAGATCGATCTGCGCAGCATTCAAGGCCGCCAACTGACGCTGGGCCTGCAGCAATTGCTGCTCGATGCTGAGCACATCCAGGTAATTACCGATGCCGGAGCTGTAGCGCTGCACCCCGGTGTCGTAGGACTGCTGGGCGATGTCGGCGGCGTGTTGCTGGGCCTTGATCTGCCGCCCGGTGTCGCGCAATTGCGACAGGGTGGTACCGATATCACCCAGGGCCTGCACCAGGGTCTTGTTGTACTGGGCCACGGCCAGGTCGTAATCGGCGTCGCGGGCGTCGAGGTCGGCGCGCAGGCGGCCACCGTCGAAGATCGGCAGCGACACGGTCGGTGCAATGTTGAAGAAACGACTGGCCGAACCAAACATCGCGTCCCCCAGCAACGACTCGGCGCCGGCGCTCGCGCTCAGGTTGAGGTTGGGGTAGAAGCGGGTCTTGCTGGCGGCGATGTCCTTGCTCGCAGCCTCCACCCGCCAACGGGCGGCGACCAGGTCCGGCCGCCGGCCGAGCAACTCGGCGGGCAACACGGAAGGCACGGCGACGGCGGCGGGTTTGAGCACCGCCGGGCGGGCCAGCTCGTTGCCACGGTCGGGGCCTTTGCCGAGCAATACGGCGAGGGCGATCCTGGCGCTTTGCAGTTGTTTTTCCGCATCGATCAACTGCGACTGGGAGCTGGCTTCCAGGCTTTCGGTCTGCTGGTACTGGTACTCGCTGTCGATACCGGAGCTCAGCCGGCGCTGGCTCAGGTCGAGCATCTGTCGGGTGCGCTTGAGGTCATCCTCGGCCAGGTCACGCACGATGTGCGCCTGGCCCAGGTCGCTGTAGGCCTTGGCCACGTTGGCAGCCAGCGTCAGGCGGGCGGCCTGCTGATCGACTTCGGCGGCGCGGGCCTGACCCAGGGCGGCTTCCCAGGCAGCGCGTTGGCCGCCCCACAGGTCGAAGTTGTAATTGAAACTGGCGCCAATGTTGCGCACGGTCGAGTAGGCATCGCCCTCCCCGCGCGGGTCCTGGTCCCTGGCCAGCCGCGAACGGCTGACACCGGCACTGGCATCCACGGTGGGCAGGCGCGCGGCGTTGGCGGCATAGGCCGCAGCTTCGGCCTGATGGGCACGGGCGCTGGCGACTTGCATGTCGGGGCTGTTTTGCAGCGCTTCCTGGATCAGCCTGTCGAGCTGTGGGTCGCTAAGGCCTTTCCACCAGTCGGCGCTGGGCCAGGCGGCATCCGACAGCGTCACGCCGCTCAAGGATTTGCCGGTTTGCAGGGCGTTGGCGTCCAGGCGTCGGCCCTGGGTGTCGAGGCCGCTGTAGTTGGCACAACCGGCCAGCGTCATCGCCGCCAGCACCAGGCTGAGTGCGCGTGTGTTCATTGTTTACCTACCCGCTGGATCGTGATGGGGTCACCCGCAGCGATCAGAATTTTCTTGAGGATCCGTTCCAGGGTTTCCAGCTCGCCCGACTCAAGGACGCCGGCCAGTTGATTGAGGGCCTGGGCGCCGATGTGCGGCAACATGTCCGCCAGGCGCTGGCCATCGGCGGTCAGCACCAACTGCACCTGGCGGCGGTCCAGCTCGGAACGTTTGCGGCTGAGCAAGTCTTTCTGTTCCAGCCGGTCGAGCATGCGCGTCATCGAACCGCTGTCCAGGGACAAGTGGCGGCACAGCTCGGCCGGGGTGTCGACGCCGAACTGGGCCATGATGATCAACACCTTGAACTGCGCGGCGGTGATGCCGTGGGGTTCCATATGAGTGTCGATGATGCGGTCCTTGAGGATCGCAGCGCGGCCCAGCAACAGGCCGAGATGGCAGTTGTGAAAGTTGTCGGGGGTGAAGTGGGGCATCGAAAGTCACCTTATTACTGCCTAGGCAGTGAATGTGTGACGCGATATTACTGCTTAGGCAGCGAATGTCAAATGGAACAGTTAGGTTGCTTGGTAACTGACCAAAAGCTTGAGTGAAATAAAGAACCAATGTGGGAGGGGGCTTGCCCCCGATAGCAGTGGGTCAGCTACAGATTAGCTGACTGAAGAACCGCTATCGGGGGCAAGCCCCCTCCCACATTTGACCCAGTTGGGCTTAGAAGTCGCGCTTGTAGAAGATATCCAGGGAGCTCGCCACGCCTGTGGCCACCTCCAGGTACACCTTCTTGCTCAACAGATAGCGCAAGGCAATGGTATTGGCCGGTTCGAACACCCCTACGCCGTAACGCAGGCTGAGTTTGTCGTTGATCTTGCCGCTGGCCACCACCGCAGTGCTGTTGCCGGTGCCTTGGGTATCCAGGTCGAAATCCTGGATGCCCAATTTATTGGCGATGTCCGAGGTCACCCCAGCGCTGCCCATCAGGCCCAGGCCCAGGGCGGCTTCGGCAAGCATGTTGTTGTCTTCACCGTTGTTGGTGCGCGAACGTCCCAGCACCAGATAGGACAGCGCGTCCTCCTGAGCCATGGCGGGCTCTGAGAAAATCTGCGTGGTCGGTTGTTCGGCGCTGCCGCTCAGGCGAATACCGGCGGTCACGGTTCGGGACGATTCGACCACTACACGGACAGCTTCGATGTCCAGGAACGGCTGGTCCAACGGCCCGGCAAACAACAGCCGTGCACGGCGCACGTTGAGGCGCTGGCCGTAGGCGCGGTAGCGGCCGTCGTTGAGCCACAGTTCGCCGCGGGTGTCCATGTTGTCGCCGATATGCACGTGGCCCTGCACTTTGGCGGTGAGGCCGAAGCCGGCGAAGTTGAGTTGGTCTTCACCCACTTCCACATCGATATCCATAGCCATGGCCATCGGCGGTTTGCCTTCTTCGGTCTGGCTGCCGACGATCACCGTGTCATCGGAGACCTTGACCGTCGAGGGCGGCAGCTCGCGCACGGTGATATCGCCGCGCGGGATGTGCACCTTGCCGGCGATCGCCAGCTTGTCGTCCTTGAGGCTGATCTTGAGGTCGGGGGCCACTTCCAGCTTGGCATAGGGTTCCACGCTGACCGGCAGTTGCGAGCCCTTGAGGCTGAGGTCGACCACCAGGGCGCGGCCCCAGTCGATCTGGCCCTTGAGGCTGCCCTGCCCGGCCTTGCCGCTGTGCCAGCCGCCGTTCAACTGCACGCTTTCGCCGGCGATCTGCGCCTGTAGGTTCAGGCCCTCGAGGCTGATGGGCAGTTCAGGCCCTGAGACTTCACCGTCCACCAGGTTCACGTTGCCGTTGACCAGGGGCGCGAGCAACCCGCCGGAGATGCGGCCATTGCCGTTGAGCTTGCCGTTGAGCTTTTCAACCATCGGCACAAAGGGTCGCGCCACGGCGAGGTCCAGGCCGGTGAGGCTGAAATTGCCGGTGATCGGCTTGCTGGCCGGCAACGGGTTGATCTGCGCCTGCAACAACAACTCGCCCAACTTGCCGCCACGGAAATTCAGTTGGGTGTCGATGCGCTTGGGGTTCAGGGTGGTTTCCAGCTTGAGGGTATCGTAGGGGAAATCCAGCCACTGGCCCTTGTCCCTGACACGCAGGTTGCCGCCCCCGGCGTCCACCGAGACCACGCCCTTCGGGCCGCTGGCCGGCAGGTCGAGTTGTACGTCGGCATTGAGCCTGCCCTGCCAGGCGAAGTCTTTGGGCAGGAACGCCGCAAGACTGTCGATTGGGAATTGCTTGAGGTGGTAGCGCAGCTTCGGCTCAGGCATCAGGCGCTGGTCTTCGCCACACAGGCTGGCACCACCAGACACCCAGCAGTGCGCGGCGAAGGTCAGCCTGCCGTCGGCCAGGCGCTCGATTTTCGCCGGGGCCTGCAGCCGCCAGTCCTGGCCACCGGCTTGTACGTCACCGCTGGCCAGGCGCCCACGCCAGTTGCCTGCGTCGAGGTTGCCATCCAGCGCCAGGGCCAGTTTGAGCAACGGTCCGGCCAGCTCCACCTGAACCTTCTGGTTCTTGATATCGCCCTGGGCGCTGGCGGTGAGTGTGCCGACCTGGGTCTCGCCGCTTTGGATGCCGCTGCCCTTGAGGTGGATGCTGGCGCGCTGGGCGCTGTCCAGTGTCGCGTCGAGGTTGAGACTTTGCAGGCGGTTATCGGCCAATGCCAGTTGCTGGCCTTTGAGGTCGAGCGCGCCTTGGGGCGCCTTCAAGGTACCGGCAACATCGAGGCGGCCATTGACCTGCCCGCGCAATTGCGGCCAGAGCTGGGCCAGGCGCGCCAGCTTGATGTCGATCTGCCCGGCCAGGCGTTGCTGCAGGCTGCCGCTGCCGTTGATGCGGTTGTCGCCCAGGCGGATGTCCAGGTTGGCGAGGGTCCATTGCTGCCCCGCGCCTTCGGCCTTGGCCGCAAACACGGCGGTCTGCCCGCGCAGGCGGCCTTTGAGGTCGAGGTCGGCGTTGAGCTTGAGTTGCTCGTTCTTGAATTCGCCTGTGCTGCGCAGCGGCCCGGCCAGGGTGCCGGGCAATTCGGCGACCCAGTACGCCGGGTTCAATGCCGACAGGTCCAGCGCGGTGTCCCAGGCGATACCGTCGGCAAACTGTACGTTCAGATGGCCCTCGGCCTTACCTTGACCTGCGCTCAGTTTCAGTTCGGGCAGGAAGATCTGCTTGAGGTCGCCGCTGAAGGGCGTGACCACTGTGAATGCGCCCGCCGGGCCGTCGAGGTCGGCCTTGAGGTTGCCCAGGTAGTTGCCGTCCTTGTAGGAAACCTCACCATTGAAGGTGCGCAAGGCCACCTGCGGTTCGTCGATCAGCGGATAGAGGCGGTGCCAGGGAAAGTCCAGCCAGTCGATTCTGGCGTCGGCGCGCAAGCCTTGTTGCCAATCCAGGTTGGCGCTGAGCGTGAGGCTTTGCTTGTCGCCGGCGTTCAGGTCGAGGCCGGCGATCTGCGCGCCCTTGGCGTCGACCTTGCCTTGCAGCAGTAAATCCACCGGGCCTTTTTCCGCCGGTAATACCGCCTTGCCCAGCAACTGATAACCCTCTTTAAGGTCACCCTTGGCGCTCAGGTCCAATTGGTTGAGTTGCAAGGTGTCGGGCAGATCGGCGCTGGGCTTGAACGCCTCGGAGGTGATGCGCAACTGCGCCGGCAGGTTTTCCGCCAACGGTTGCAGCTCGCCGCTGAGCTTGGCTGGCAGGTAACCGCTGCTGTCGGCGTCGAGCTTGAGGGTTTTGAGCAGGTCTCCGTCGATCTTCAGCGCGACGGTCCAGGGTGCGCCGCCCGGCGCGTAGGGCAAGCTGAGCGTGCCGGTGGCATTGAGCGGCCAATCGCCGGTGGGTTGCAGCAGGCCGGCGAGGTCCAGCACCAGGTCGTCGCGCTGCAAATGAACAGCGTCGATCTGCAGGCCGGCGGCGGTCCAGTGCGCCGCCAGTTGCAGGCCCTTGAGTTCTTCGCTGCCGTTGAACAGCAGGCTGGCGATGCGAACATCGCCCAGTTGGATGGCAACCGGCAGCTTCAGTTCGGGCAGTTGGATCGGCCCGCTGCTGCTTTCTTCGGTGCTGGGTGCGAACGCCAGGCTGACCTGGTCCACATCCAACTGGTCGATGCACAAGGTCATGCGCAACAGGCAACCCGGCGACCAGTCAAGCGTCGGCGCCTTGAGTTCGACGCGGCTGCCGTCCTGTTGCCACAGCACGTGGTCGGCGCTCCATCGCCCGCCCAGGCGTCCGTGAAAATTCTCCACGCTCAGGCCCGGCACCTGGCCCAGAACCCAGCGACTGCCTGCCTGGGTACCGAGCAGCGTCCACAGCGTCAACAGCAACAGCGCGAGGACGGCAATCAATGCCAGCCCCGCTATTTTCAAACCGCGCATCACAGCTCAGGCCCCATGGAAAAGTGCAATCGAATGCCGCCCGGATCTTCCAGGGCATGGGCCAAATCGAGGCGGATCGGGCCCACGGGCGAGACCCAGCGCACACCCACCCCCACGCCGGTTTTCAGACTGGGCATATCCAGGGTGTTGAACGAGTTGCCCTGGTCGATAAAGGTCGCGACCCGCCATTTCTCGGTGATGGAATACTGGTATTCGGCGCTCAGCGCCACCATGTAGCGGCCGCCGATGCGGTCGCCACGGTCGTTTTCCGGCGACAGGGTCTGGTATTCATAACCGCGCACGCTCTGGTCGCCACCGGCAAAGAAGCGCAGCGACGGCGGCACCGACTTGTAGCCATTGGTGGCACTGCCGCCCACTTGCGCGCGGCCCAGGAACCGGTGGTTATCCCACAAGGTGGTCAAGCCCTTGATCGTGGCGGTGCCATACAGCAGGTTGGTGTCGGAACCGAGCCCTTCCTTGGCGACTTTGCTGTCGAACATCAGGCGATAGCCGTTATGCGGATCGATGCGGTTGTCGCTGCGCAGGTAGGAGTAGCTGATGCCCGGCATCACCAGGTTACTCAGGCCCGAGTCATTGCCCAGGCGATACTCTTCACGCTGGTATTTGAGCGAGATGACCCGGGTCCAGCCGCTAGGCAACTTGCTGTGCCATTCGGGGCCGAGGGTGAGCAGCTTGCTCAAGGTGTCGGTGTTGGCGATCTCTTCATTCTGATAGCCACCGGCGAAGCGCAATTTGTCGGTGAGCGGAGGGTCGAGCGGAATGTCGTACCACAGGCCGACGTTCTGTCGCGGCGCCGACAACTCGGCTTCCCAGCCATAACTGTGGCCCTGGGGATTGACCCAGTGGCGCGTCCAGTTGGCCTTGCCCCGCGGGCCGACGTCCGTCGAGAACCCCAGGCCCAGGCCCATGGTGCGTGGCTTGCGCGTGTCCAGTTGCACGGCCACCGGAATCACGTCATTGGTCGAGGCAGTGGGGCTGGCGTCCACCCGCACGCTTTCGAAGAAGCCACTGGCTTGCAGGTTCTGGTTCAGTTCGGCGATCAGTTCGGAGTCGTAAGGAGTGCCACTGTCAAAGGGCACCATGCGTTGCAGCAGTTCTTCATCGAACGGCGTGTCGCCGGTGAAGCTGACCTTGCCCATGCTGTAGCGTGGGCCGCTGTCGTAAACCAGTTCGATATCGGCGACACCCGCCTGGGGGTCGACGGAGAGTGTCTGGCGGGTGAAACGCCCACTGAAAAAGCCGTAGCGCGACGCCTGGTTCTGGATCAGGCGCTTGGCGTCATCGTAATGGCCGTGATTGAGCACCGCGCCGGGCTTGAGATCGTCACTGGCGGGCACGCGAAATGCCTTGAGGCTCGCCGCCGGGCCATCGACCCGCAGGGTAACGTTGCGCAGATGCACCGGCTCGCCGGGGTCGATGGTCAGGATCAGGCGCGGGTTCTTGCCGCCCTTCACATCGCTGGCGATCAGTGGCTGATAGAAGCCCAGCGCCTGGGCCGCTTTGCGCGCCTGCTCTTCGGCACCGCGGCTGAAGCGCAGCAGGGCTTCTTCGTCACGATCGCCAACCCCGCCGATGTAGCCTTCGATGTTGGCTTTCAGCGCGTCATTTGAGGGTTTGATCCGCACGTCCAGTTCGCTTTGCGCCAATGCGCCGCAGCTTGTGAACAGCAGAACCAAGCCGCTGGTAAATCTTCCTGGAAACTTCATAGGCGCGGATGCTACACGAGCGAGAGAGGAACTTTGAACCCGGATTTATCTGAATAATTCTGTCTCAAGTCGTTGCAGCAGTTAACGCCTGGGGATTGGGATGAAAAAACACATGCTCCAGGACAGGTCCTACGGCAATTTCACCGATTTCCTCATAGCCCTGGCGCTTATAGAAATCCAGGTAACGGGAATTGCCCGTGTCGAGCACCACGCCCGATGAGTGCGGGTCTTCGGCGCACCAGTTGTGAACCGCTTCGAGCAATTGTTCGCCATAGTGGTGACCTTGCAACTGCGGGTGAATGCCCAGCAACGGCAACACGTGCACCGACTCACCGGGCAGGCACGCCAGCACGGCCTGATGGTACTCCAGATAACGCCGCGTACCGCGCACACCGGTGCTCAACCACATGCGGATCTGCCAGGCCCAGCTCTCGGTGATGCCCAGGCGCCGCTGCGGCGGCGCGATGAGGGCGACGCCGATCAAACGATCGTTGACGAACAGGCCAATGGCTGGAAGTTTCTGGAAAAAATGCTGCTTGACCAGTTCCCGCACCGTAGCGCGTACCCGCTGTTCATAACCTGGCCGCTCGGCTTCGAAGATGTAGGCGAAGGTCGGTTCGTGACGGTAGGCCTGGTACAACAGGGAACGCGCTTCGCGGGAATAACCGCTGTTGAGCACGCGAATCTCGGCAGCGGCCGTCGAGGTGTCAGGCATAACAATCAATCTCCTGGACGCCATTCAAAAAGATGGCGCTCTTATGGGTACGAACCTGCGCAGCGCCAGTCGTTCCCAGACATTAGCAGCGCACGCGTCCTACTGCCACGCTGGCCCCCGTCCGACTTGTCGGCTAGCATCGCCCTTTTGCCAGACTGGACCGCCGACCATGAAAATCGTCTCCTTCAATATCAACGGGCTGCGTGCCCGCCCCCATCAGCTGGCGGCGCTGATTGAAAAACACCAGCCGGATGTGATTGGCCTGCAGGAAACCAAGGTCCACGACGACCAGTTCCCGCTGGCCGAAGTCCAGGCGCTGGGCTACCACGTGTATTACCACGGCCAGAAAGGCCACTACGGCGTGGCCCTGCTCTCGCGCAAAGAAGCGTTGAGTGTGCACAAGGGTTTTGCCACCGATGAAGAAGACGCCCAGCGCCGGTTTATCTGGGGCACCTTCGCCGACGAGAGCGGCAACCCGGTCATCATCATGAACGGCTACTTCCCCCAGGGCGAAAGCCGCGACCACCCCACCAAGTTCCCGGCCAAACAGCGCTTCTATGAAGACCTGCAGCAGCTGCTGGAAAGCCGCTTCAGCAATGAGCAGGCACTGGTGGTGATGGGCGACGTGAATATCTCCCCGCAAGACTGCGACATCGGCATCGGTGCCGACAACGCCAAACGCTGGCTGAAAACCGGCAAGTGCAGTTTCCTGCCGGAAGAACGCGAATGGATGGCCCGCCTGAAAAACTGGGGCCTGGTGGACAGCTTCCGGCACTTGAACCCTGAGGTGACCGACCGTTTCAGCTGGTTCGATTACCGTAGCCGTGGCTTTGAGGACGAGCCCAAGCGCGGCCTGCGCATCGACGTGATCATGGCGTCCAATGGCTTGCTCCCACGGGTCAAGGATGCCGGCGTCGATTATGATTTGCGGGCATTGGAAAAGCCGTCGGACCATGCGCCGATCTGGTTGGAATTGAGTTAATTCCCTGACACTACTCGGTCAACTGTGGGAGGGGGCTTGCTCGCGAAAAACGTCAACGATAACGCGTGCTTTCTGAATGAACCGGGTGCCTGTGATTTTTTCGCGAGCGAGCTCGCTCCTACAGAGGGCCAGGGCAAGCCGCCGCCTCCCACCGTTTGATCTGTGGTGTATCGGTCATATGTTTGCAATCCAACTGACTTAATCTCGCAGCACTTCCTTTGGCGCAAAAAGGTGCCGGCATGAGGCTGCGCGTTCTGTTAATGCTGACGCTTTTCCCGTTTTTCGCTGTGTCGGCCCCTCTTCCGCTTCCCGATCAAGGCCCGGCATTGCGCCTCCAGGGTTCCAACACTATCGGCGCGGGGTTGGGCCCGGCCCTGGTCAAGGGGTTGATGGAGCGCCAGGGTTTGCAAGGCGTGTACATTGAACCCGCCGAGGGCGCCAATGAACAGCACGTGATCGGCAAGACCCGTCAGGGTAAAACCGTGAGCATCGACGTAGCCGCCCACGGTTCCAGTACAGGATTTGCCGCGCTGAAAAACCACAGTGCCGACCTTGCCGCATCGTCGCGCCCGATCAAAGACACCGAACGGGTCGACCTGCAAACCCTGGGCGACCTGAAAAGCCCGGAAGCCGAACAGGTGATCGCCATCGATGGCGTGGCAATCATCCTCAACCCCCGCAACCCGCTCAATACGCTGGACACCGAGCAACTGGCGCAGATCTTCAATGGCCAGATCAGCACCTGGGAAGCACTGGGCGGCATTGGCGGCGCCATTCAGGTGTACGCCCGCGACGACCGGTCCGGCACCTATGACACCTTCAAGGAACTGGTGCTGAACCGCCGCGACAAACCGCTGGTCGCCTCGGCCCGGCGTTTCGAGTCCAGTGAAGCGCTGTCCGATGCGGTCAGCCAGGACCCTCAAGGCATCGGTTTTATCGGGCTGCCCTACGTGCGCCAAGCCAAGGCAGTGGCCATTGTCGATGGCGACTCGCAACCGATGCTGCCACTGAACAGCCTGATCGCCACCGAGGATTACCCGCTGTCCCGGCGCCTGTACTTTTACCTGCCGCCGGCGACGCATAACCCCTGGGCCAAGGCATTGGTGGATTTTGCCCAAAGCAGCCAGGGCCAGGCAATCGTCGCGGCCAACGGCTTTATCGCTCAGCACGTGCAGGCGATCGGCGTGACGCCACGCGCCTCGATGCCCGCGGATTATCAGGCAATCGTGCGCAACGCCCAGCGCCTGACGGTGAATTTTCGTTTCGAGGAAGGCAGCGCCAGCCTGGACAACAAGGCGCGCCAGGATGTACAGCGGGTGGTGGCCTACCTGAAAAGCCACGGCAAACTGCACAAGCAAGTGACGTTGGTGGGGTTTGGCGATGCCAAGAATGATCCGCAGCGGGCGGCCTTGCTGTCCAAGTTGCGGGCCATGGCGGTGCGCCGGGAGTTGGTGAAAAGCGGCGTGATATTGCGCGATATTCGCGGGTTCGGCGCGCAGATGCCGGTGGCGGCGAATACGGCAGATGAAGGGCGGATCAAGAATCGGCGGGTGGAGGTTTGGGTGTACTGAGGCTGGTTTTTTTGGGTTGTTCGATCCGGCCTCATCGGGGGCAAGCCCCCTCCCACATTTTGACTGTATTCACACATCCAAGTGTGGGAGGTGGCTTGCCGCCGATAGCGGGCGACGCGGTCTCACTGCCCGCCGCGCATCAGCTCCCTGGGCACATACTTGCCAATCTCGAACTTGCCGATCGCCGCACGGTGCACTTCATCCGGGCCGTCGGCCAGGCGCAGGGTGCGCTGCATGGCGTACATATAGGCCAGCGGGAAGTCATTGGACACACCGGCACCGCCATGAATCTGGATGGCGCGGTCGATCACTTTCAGTGCCACGTTGGGCGCAACCACCTTGATCTGGGCGATTTCGCTTTTGGCGACTTTATTGCCGACCGTGTCCATCATGTACGCCGCTTTCAGGGTCAGCAGCCGCGCCATGTCGATTTCCATGCGCGAGTCGGCGATCTTGTCGATATTGCCCCCCAGGCGGGCCAGCGGCTTGCCGAAGGCGCTGCGACTGACCGAGCGTTTGCACATCAATTCCAGCGCGCGCTCGGCCATGCCGATGGAGCGCATGCAGTGGTGGATACGGCCCGGGCCAAGCCGGCCCTGGGCAATCTCAAACCCGCGCCCCTCACCCAACAGCACGTTTTCGTAAGGCACGCGTACGTTGTCGAACAGCACTTCGGCGTGGCCGTGTGGCGCATCGTCGTAGCCGAACACCGGCAGCGGGCGCAGGATTTTGACGCCGGGCGCATCCACCGGCACCAGGATCATCGAGTGCTGCTGGTGGCGTGGCGCATCCGGGTTGCTCAGGCCCATGAAGATCAGGATCTTGCAACGCGGATCGCAGGCGCCGGAGGTCCACCACTTCTTGCCGTTGATCACCCACTCATCGCCTTGGCGTTCGGCGCGGGCGGCCATGTTGGTGGCGTCCGAGGAGGCCACATCCGGTTCGGTCATGGCGAAGGCTGAACGAATCTCGCCGCGCAACAGCGGCTCGAGCCAGCGCTGTTTCTGCTCTTCATTGGCGTAACGCACCAGCACTTCCATATTGCCGGTGTCGGGGGCGGAGCAGTTGAACGGTTCCGGGCCCAGCAATGAGCGGCCCATGATTTCGGCCAGTGGCGCGTATTCGAGATTAGTCAGGCCGGCGCCCAGCTCGGATTGCGGCAGAAACAGGTTCCACAACCCCTCGGCTTTAGCCTTGGCTTTGAGCTCGTCCATGATGGCAGTGGGCTGCCAGCGGTCACCTTCGCTGACCTGGCGCTCGAACACCGGCTCGGCCGGGTAGACGTAAGCGTCCATGAATGCGGTGACGCGTTCACGCAGTTCCTGAACCTTGGGCGAATAGGCGAAATCCATGAGCGGCTCCCTTCTCTGAGAGGTTGTTTAGGTCATGCAATCGATGCTAGAACAGCGTTGATAATTTACCTAGCCTATTCTCGGCGTGTATTAACATTCATCACCGATATATGATTGGCGTCGGAAGACATAAAAAATCGCCCCCTGATAATAAGAGCGCAATCCACATGAATCTGAGCAAGGTCGACCTCAACCTCTTTATCGTCTTCGACGCAATCTACACCGAAGCCAACCTCACCCGTGCCGGGCAGATTGTCGGTATCACCCAGCCGGCAGTGTCCAACGCTCTGGCACGCCTGCGCGAGACGTTCAACGACCCGCTGTTCGTGCGCACCGCCCAGGGCATGGTGCCCACGCCGATGGCGCAGAACATCATCGGCCCGGTGCGCAACGCGTTGTCGTTGCTGCGGGTTTCCGTACAGGAGAGCCGGATTTTCAACCCGCAACAGGCGGCCAAGACCTATCGCATCAGCATGACCGACCTGACCGAAGCGGTGATTTTACCGCTGCTGTTCCAACGCCTGCGCCGACTGGCGCCGACGGTGGTCATCGAGAGCTTCCTGTCCAAACGCCGCGAAACCACCAAGGAACTGGCCGCCGGGCGCCTGGATTTCGCCGTGGATGCGCCGCTCAACACCGACCCGCAAGTGCGCCACGTCAAGCTGATGGAAGACCGCTACGTGTGCGCCATGCGCAAGGGCCACCCGATGGCGGGCAAGGACAAATTCACCCTGGATGACTACCTGTCGCTGACCCATATCCATATTTCCAGTCGCCGCAACGGCCTGGGGCATGTCGACCTGGCCCTGGGCAAGATGGGCATCCAGCGCAAGATCGCCCTGCGCTCCCAGCACTATCTGATGGCTTCGCAAGTATTGCAGCAGACCGACATGGTCATGACCGTGCCCGAACGCTTCGCCCGTCGCCATGAGCTGCACTGGTTCAACCTGCCGGTCAATGATGTGCCGCCGGTGGAAACCCATTTGTACTGGCATGAAAGCACCGACCAGGACCCGGCGAACCGCTGGATGCGCGAACAGATGATCGAGTTGTGCCAGCAAGTTACTGCCCACGAGAAGAAGCTGGATAAGCAACAGGCCTGAGGTTGCAGGAGGCCCCAGTGTAGGGGGCTTGCCCCCGATGACCATAACGCTATAGCGCCCACCGCTAACCACGATGCGAAGCGAGCCGCTCTTGATCTTGATCTTGATCTGCTTTTGATCCTGGGCGCCCCGTTAAACCACGCTGGCCGAACGCAGGCTTGAATCCGTGGGCAACCCGGCAGGACGCCGGGTTAGCCGCCCCGCGCCATGGATGGCGCGTGGCGGCGGCCCACGGATTCAAGCCTGCGTTCGGGCACACCGAGCCTAAGCGAGGTGCCGAGTGGTGGGGCAAGAGCCTTTTTGGTTACTTTTGGGGCTCTTTTCCAAAAGTAACCCGCTGTAAAAGCGGAACCGATAGCAGCCATGACCGCAGAAACGGATATGTACTCGGTCCAATCCAACATCCTGGTCGGCTCTGAGGCCGCCATCGGGGGCAAGCCCCCTCCCACATTTGCACCGGGATCGACACAACAGCCCGGTCGGCCCAGAGGCCGCCATCGGGGGCAAGCCCCCTCCCACATTTGGACCGGGATCGACACAAAAGCCCGGTCGGCCCAGAGGCCGCCATCGAGGGCAAGTCGAATCGTCGCACCGCCCCTCCCACATTGGATAATGGAGCACCAGCAAGGGAGCCCTTGACGTTCACGTCAACCTGCCATTAGCTTAGCCCCAGGACTTTCTCGAGCACCGCCATGAGCACCACCTACAGCATCTCCGACCTCGCCCGCGAGCTCGATATCACCACCCGCGCCATTCGCTTCTATGAGGAGCAAGGCCTGCTGGCCCCCGAGCGCCGGGGCCAGGAGCGCATCTACTCGGCGCGGGACAAGGTCAGCCTCAAGCTGATTCTGCGCGGCAAGCGCATCGGCTTTTCCCTGGCCGAATGCCGCGAGTTGATCGAGCTCTATGACCCCACCAGCGGCAACCACATTCAACTCAACAGCATGCTGGCAAAGATCGCCGAGCGCCGTGAGCAGCTTGAGCAACAGTTGCTGGATATCGAACAAATGAAGCTGGAACTGGACACCGCCGAAGAGCGCTGCACCCAGGCCCTGGCACACACCATGCGCCAGGCCGGCCATTGACCAGAAGGTAACCGCCATGACCCTCCCCTCACACGTACGCCTGGTGGAAGTCGGCCCACGCGACGGTTTGCAGAACGAAGCCCGACCGATCAGCGTCGCCGACAAGGTGCGCTTGGTGGACGCCTTGAGCGCCGCCGGCCTGGGCTATATCGAGGTGGGCAGTTTCGTGTCGCCCAAGTGGGTACCGCAGATGGCCGGCTCCGCCGAGGTGTTCGCGCAGATCCAGCGCAAGCCTGGCGTGACCTATGGCGCGCTGGCGCCGAACCTGCGCGGCTTTGAGGATGCACTGGCGGCCGGGGTCAAGGAAGTCGCGGTATTTGCAGCGGCGTCTGAAGCGTTTTCCCAGCGCAATATCAATTGCTCCATCAGTGAGAGCCTGGAGCGGTTTGCGCCGATCATGGCGGCGGCCCGGCAGCACGGCATCAGCGTGCGCGGGTATGTGTCATGTGTGCTGGGTTGCCCCTACGAAGGGGATATTGCTGCGCAACAGGTGGCGGCTGTCGCCCGCGAGCTGTATGCCATGGGCTGCTATGAGGTGTCCCTGGGCGACACGATCGGCACCGGCACAGCGGGCGCGACACGCCGACTGTTCGAGGTGGTCGGCGCACAAGTGCCGCGCGACAAGCTCGCAGGGCATTTCCATGACACCTACGGCCAGGCGATCGCCAACATCTACGCCAGCCTGCTGGAAGGCATCCAGGTATTCGACAGCTCTATCGCGGGCCTCGGCGGCTGCCCTTATGCCAAGGGCGCGAGCGGTAACGTCGCCACCGAGGATGTGGTGTACCTGCTCAATGGGCTGGGGATCGACACGGGTATAGACCTGGAGCGCCTGATTGGCGCGGGCCAGCAGATCAGCCAGGTGCTGGGACGGGCAAGTGGATCGCGTGTGGCGAAGGCGCGTAACCTCGGTTGAGTAGCACACCTGTGACAATGTGTTACCGCAGACCGGCATAACGGGTAACGCGGGAACATAATCCGTTGCCAATCCAGAGAAATATAACCTGATAAAAAATCAAACCATTGATTTTAAAGGACTTTAAAAAGTTGGCACGGCTTCTGCTATCTCTATGGCATAACAAGAATAAAAAGCACCAAACCTAATAAAAATAAGACGAAACGACTCTGACATAACAAAAACAACACGGCAGAGACGCAGCTAACAGATTTTTTTGGAGAAGATGTGCTTTGCAGGGTACGGCGTGCCGAAACCCGCAACCGGTTAGAGAAAAATAAAACTACCTCAGGTAGCTACCCACTGGTTGGATCGTTTACGAAGAAGCAGATCAGCGCTCAAAAAAATACGTTTGCTCTTGACCCCGGATGGGGGTCGCCAAAACAGCGGTACGGGTCACGGCTACCAAAAACAACAACAGGCCGCCCCTCAATAATAAAAAAGAGCACGCAACGACATATTAAAGGGGACCTTCGGGTCCCCTTTGTGCTTTCTGTGAGTTATTGCGAGCGTGTTCGCAGCTCTTCGATTGAGATCTCGCGCATCCGGAATTTCTGGATCTTGCCCGTCACCGTCATCGGAAACGCGTCCACGAACTTGAAGTGCCTGGGCCTCTTGAAGTGGGCGATGCGGCCATTGCACCAGGTTTGCAGTTCCAGCTCGCTCGCCACCTGGCCCGGGTGGAACTTGATCCAGGCGACGATTTCCTCACCATAACGTTCATCGGGAACACCGATAACTTGCACATCAGCCACGGCCGGATGGGTGAAGAAAAACTCCTCCAGCTCCCGTGGATATACGTTCTCGCCACCGCGAATGATCATGTCCTTGTTGCGCCCGACGATGCACACGTAACCGTGTTCGTCCATGGTCGCCAGGTCGCCGGTGTGCATCCAGCCCTGCTCGTCGATGGCATCGCGAGTGCCTTCGGGGTTGTTCCAATAGCCGAGCATCACACTGTAACCGCGCGTGCACAGTTCGCCTATTTCACCGCGTGGTAGTGTGTTGCCGTCACCGTCGATGATCCTGTTTTCCAGCTGCGGCTGGGTGCGGCCTACGGTGGTCACACGGCGCTCCAGATCGTCATCGGCGCCGGTCTGCAAGGACACCGGGCTGGTTTCGGTCATGCCATAGGCAATCTGCACTTCGCCCATGTGCAGTTCGCCGATGACGCGGCGCATCACCTCGATCGGGCAGGTCGAGCCGGCCATGATTCCGGTACGCAGGCTGGACAAGTCGAACTCGCCCAGGCGTGGGTGATCGAGCAGCGCGATAAACATGGTTGGCACGCCGTACAGGCCGGTGGCGCGCTCTTGAGCAACGGCGGTCAGCGTCAGCAACGGGTCGAAGCCGTCATTGGGATAGATCATGGTGGTGCCGTGGGTGATGCACCCCAGGTTACCCATGACCATGCCGAAACAGTGGTACAGCGGCACAGGAATCACCAAACGGTCCTGCGCGGCAAGCCCCAGGCTTTCACCGACCATATAGCCGTTGTTGAGAATGTTGTGGTGACTGAGGGTGGCGCCTTTGGGAAAGCCGGTGGTGCCGGAGGTGTACTGGATATTCACCGGCTGATCGAAATGCAGGCTGGCCTGGCGGGCATGCAGTTGCTGCGCAGGGACGCTCGCCCCCAGCGCCGACAATTGCGCCCAAGGCATGAATGGCGCAGGTGGATTGGGGTCCAGGCTGATGATGCCGCGCAGGTCGGGCTTGAGTTCCTGCAGCATCGCGTGGTAATCGGACGTCTTGAACGCGCTGGCGCACACCAGCCACTGGCAACCGGACTGCTGGAGCACGTAGTCCAGCTCACTGGTGCGATACGCCGGGTTGATATTGACCAGAATCACACCGAGTTTCGCGCTCGCCACCTGGCAGACCAGCCACTCGGCGCAATTGGGTGCCCAGATGCCCAGGCGGTCGCCGGTTTGCATGCCCAGGGCGAGGAACGCCCGCGCATGCAGATCAACCGTCTCGGCCAGCTCCCGCCAGGTGTAGCGCCGTTGTTGGTGGCGGACCACCAAGGCTTCCCCATCAGGATACTGCGCAGCGGTACGATCGAACGCCTCGCCAATGGTCATGGCCAGCAAGGCCTTGTCCTGGGAGCCACGGCTGTAGCTCGGATTCGGTTGATCCATAACGACCCCTGTTGTCTTTTTTGTAGGTTGACGTAAACGTAAACTACGATTGACAGCGCCGCAACGCAAGCTTACGTTAACGTAAAGGTGAGCGCCCTCCCCCGCGCCTTGCCTACACAACAACAAAAGCTCACATTAAGGTGCCTGTCCATGAGTTACCCGTCCCTGAACTTCGCCCTCGGCGAAACCATCGACATGCTGCGCGACCAGGTGCAGTCCTTCGTGGCCAAGGAAATCGCGCCCCGCGCAGCGCAGATCGATATCGACAACCTGTTTCCCGCCGACCTGTGGCGCAAGTTCGGCGACATGGGCCTGCTGGGTATTACCGTGCCGGAGGAGTACGGCGGCGCGGGCCTGGGTTACCTGGCGCATGTGGTGAGCATGGAAGAAATCAGCCGTGGCTCGGCCTCGGTGGCGTTGTCCTACGGCGCCCACTCCAACCTGTGCGTCAACCAGATCAACCGCAATGGCAGCCACGCACAGAAACTCAAGTACCTGCCCAAGCTGATCAGCGGCGAGCACATCGGCGCCCTGGCCATGAGCGAGCCGAATGCCGGTTCCGACGTGGTGTCGATGAGACTGCGCGCCGACAAGCGCGGTGACGTCTACGTGCTCAACGGCAGCAAGACCTGGATCACCAACGGCCCCGACGCCAATACCTACGTGATCTACGCCAAGACCGACATGGAAAAGGGCGCCCACGGCATCACCGCGTTCATCGTCGAGCGCGACTGGGCAGGCTTCAGTCGCAGCAACAAGTTCGACAAGCTGGGCATGCGCGGCTCCAACACCTGCGAGCTGTTTTTCGATGACGTGCACGTCCCCGAAGAAAACATCCTCGGCGTGCTCAACGGCGGCGTCAAAGTGCTGATGAGCGGCCTCGATTACGAACGCGTGGTGCTCTCCGGCGGCCCCACCGGAATCATGCAGGCCTGCATGGACCTGATCGTGCCCTACATCCACGACCGCAAGCAGTTCGGCCATAGCATCGGCGAGTTCCAGCTGATCCAGGGCAAGGTCGCCGATATGTACACCCAGCTCAATGCCAGTCGCGCCTACCTTTACGCGGTGGCCCAGGCTTGCGAGCGCGGCGAGACCACGCGCAAGGACGCCGCTGGCGTGATCCTGTACAGCGCCGAACGCGCTACGCAAATGGCCCTTGATGCGATCCAGATCCTGGGCGGCAACGGCTACATCAATGAATTCCCCGCCGGGCGCCTGCTGCGTGATGCCAAGCTGTACGAAATCGGCGCCGGCACCAGTGAGATTCGGCGGATGTTGATCGGTCGCGAACTGTTTAATGAGACGAAATGAATTTCGTCAGCGGCAAGTGACAAGCTTCAAGCGGCAAGAGGACGGTGCTCTTGCTTCTAACTTGTAGCTTGTAGCTCGAAACTTAAAGCTGCTACGGAGTAGCCCATGCTTCTACACACCCAGCTCAACCCGCGCTCGGCGGAATTCGTCGCCAACAGCGCGGCGATGCGCCGCCAGGTCGACGCGCTGCACACCCTCCTCGCCCAGGTGCAACAAGGCGGCGGCGCCAAGGCCCAGGAGCGGCATACCTCACGCGGCAAACTGCTGCCACGCGAGCGCATCAATCGTTTGCTCGACCCGGGCTCGCCCTTCCTCGAATTGAGCCAGTTGGCCGCCCATCAGGTGTACGGCGAAGACGTACCGGCTGCCGGCGTGATTGCCGGCATCGGCCGCGTGGAAGGCGTCGAATGCATGATCGTCGCCAATGATGCCACCGTGAAAGGCGGCTCCTACTACCCGTTGACGGTCAAGAAACACTTGCGCGCCCAGACCATCGCCGAGCAGAACCGCCTGCCGTGCATTTACCTGGTGGACTCCGGCGGCGCCAACCTGCCGCGCCAGGATGAAGTGTTCCCGGACCGCGAGCATTTCGGGCGGATCTTCTTCAACCAGGCCAATATGAGTGCCCAGGGCATCCCGCAGATTGCCGTGGTGATGGGCTCGTGCACCGCCGGTGGAGCCTATGTGCCGGCCATGGCCGACGAAGCGATCATGGTGCGCCACCAGGCGACTATTTTCCTCGCGGGCCCGCCGCTGGTGAAAGCCGCCACCGGCGAAGTGGTCAGCGCCGAAGACCTCGGCGGTGCCGATGTGCACTGCAGGATTTCCGGCGTGGCCGATCACTATGCCGACAACGATGAACACGCCCTGGCCCTGGCCCGCCGCAGCGTGGCCAACCTCAATTGGCGCAAGCAGGGTGAGTTGCGCCAACGCACGCCCGTCGCGCCGTTGTACAGCGGCGAAGAGCTCTATGGCGTGATTCCGGCCGATGCCAAGCAGCCGTTCGATGTGCGCGAAGTGATCGCACGGCTGGTGGACGGTTCGGTGTTCGATGAGTTCAAGGCGCTGTTCGGCACCACCCTGGTGTGCGGCTTTGCACATCTGCACGGTTACCCGGTGGCGATCCTGGCCAACAACGGGATTCTGTTCGCTGAAGCCGCGCAAAAAGGCGCGCACTTTATCGAGCTGGCCTGCCAGCGCGGGATTCCGCTGCTGTTTCTGCAGAACATCACCGGCTTCATGGTCGGCCAGAAGTACGAAGCCGGCGGCATCGCCAAGCACGGCGCCAAACTGGTGACGGCGGTGGCCTGCGCCAAGGTGCCGAAGTTCACGGTGATCATCGGCGGCAGTTTCGGTGCCGGTAACTACGGCATGTGCGGTCGCGCCTATGACCCGCGCTTTTTGTGGATGTGGCCCAATGCGCGCATCGGCGTGATGGGCGCCGAACAGGCGGCGGGCGTGCTGGTGCAGGTCAAGCGCGAGCAGGCCGAGCGCGCCGGCAACGCGTTCAGTGCCGAGGAAGAAGCGGCGATCAAGCAGCCGATCCTCGACCAATACGAAACCCAGGGCCATCCGTACTATTCCAGCGCACGCCTGTGGGATGACGGCGTCATCGACCCGCTGCAGACCCGCGACGTGCTGGCCCTGGCACTGTCCGCCGCCCTCAACGCCCCTATCGAGCCGAGCCGCTTCGGCGTGTTCCGCATGTGACCTGCAGGAGCGAGCTCGCTGGCGAAAAACGTCCAGTCAACGCGTACATCCTGGATACCCGCGTTATCGTTGACGACCTTCGCGAGCAAGCTTGCTCCTACAGGAGGCCTCTCATTTTCACGGAGCTTCTTGCATGAGCGATTTCAACACCCTCGAACTGATCACCGACAGCCGTGGCTTTGCCACGCTGTGGCTCAGTCGTGAAGCCAAGAACAACGCGTTCAACGCCCAGATGATCCGCGAACTGATCATCGCTCTCGACCACGTACAGGGCGACCCGTCCCTGCGCTTTCTGGTGTTGCGCGGGCGCGGCAAGCACTTCAGCGCCGGCGCCGACCTGGCCTGGATGCAGCAATCGGCCGAGCTGGATTACCACACCAACCTGGACGACGCCCGTGAACTGGCCGAGTTGATGTACAACCTGGCCAAGCTGAAAATCCCCACCCTGGCGGTGGTACAAGGCGCCGCTTACGGCGGCGCGCTGGGCTTGATCAGTTGCTGCGACATGGCGATCGGCACCGACGACGCGCAGTTCTGTCTGTCTGAAGTGCGTATCGGCCTGGCACCGGCGGTGATCAGCCCATTCGTGGTGCAGGCCATCGGTGAACGCGCGGCCCGTCGCTATGCCTTGACGGCCGAGCGGTTTGGCGGCCAGCGTGCGCGAGAGATCGGCCTGTTGGCGGAAAGCTACCCGGTCGAGACGTTGGAGCAACGGGTGGATGAGTGGATCGCCAACCTGCTGCACAACAGCCCGGCGGCAATGCGTTCGAGCAAAGACTTATTGCGTGAGGTGGGCAACGGTGCCCTTACCCCGGCGCTGCGGCGTTACTGTGAAAACGCCATCGCGCGAATTCGGGTCAGTGCCGAGGGTCAGGAAGGCTTGCGCGCCTTTCTGCAAAAACGCGCACCCAGCTGGCAATCCAAGGAGCCGCACCCATGAGCACATTGACTAGCGTGCTGGTGGCCAACCGTGGCGAAATCGCCTGCCGAATCATGCGCACCGCCAAGGCGATGGGGCTGACCACCGTGGCCGTGCACAGTGCGATCGACCGTGATGCGCGGCACAGCCGCGAAGCGGATATTCGTGTCGACCTGGGCGGCAGCAAGGCCACTGACAGTTACCTGCAGATCGATAAACTGATCGCCGCCGCCCACGCCAGCGGCGCCCAGGCGATTCATCCGGGCTACGGTTTTCTTTCGGAAAACGCCGGGTTCGCTCGGGCCGTCGAGGCAGCGGGCTTGATCTTCCTCGGCCCGCCCGCCTCGGCAATCGACGCCATGGGCAGCAAGTCGGCGGCCAAGGCGCTGATGGACACCGCCGGCGTGCCGCTGGTGCCGGGTTATCACGGCGAGGCCCAGGACCTGGAGACCTTCCGGGAGGCCTGCGCGCGTATCGGTTACCCGGTGTTGCTCAAGGCCACGGCTGGCGGCGGCGGCAAGGGTATGAAGGTGGTCGAGGACGTCAGCCAGCTGGCAGAAGCCCTGGCCTCCGCCCAGCGTGAGGCGCTGTCGTCATTTGGCAACGGGCAGATGCTGGTGGAGAAATACCTGCTCAAACCGCGCCATGTGGAAATCCAGGTGTTCGCCGATCAACACGGCAACTGCCTATACCTCAATGAGCGTGATTGCTCGATCCAGCGGCGTCATCAAAAGGTCGTGGAAGAAGCCCCCGCGCCGGGATTCAGTGCCGAGCAACGCAAGGCCATGGGCGAAGCGGCGGTTCGCGCGGCGCAGGCCATTGGCTATGTGGGCGCGGGCACAGTGGAGTTCCTGCTGGATGCCCGCGGCGAGTTTTTCTTCATGGAGATGAACACCCGCCTGCAAGTCGAGCATCCGGTCACCGAGGCGATCACCGGCCTCGACCTGGTGGCTTGGCAGATCCGTGTGGCCCAGGGCGAAGTGCTGCCGATCACCCAGGCCCAGGTGCCGCTGCGGGGGCATGCGATTGAGGTCAGGCTGTATGCCGAAGACCCGGCCACTGATTTCCTGCCCGCCACCGGACGGTTGGCGCTGTACCGCGAGTCCAGGCCAGGCCCGGGGCGGCGCGTGGACAGCGGCGTCGAACAAGGGGACAGCGTTTCGCCGTTCTACGACCCGATGCTCGGCAAGTTGATTGCCTGGGGCGAGGACCGTGAACAGGCGCGGCTGCGATTGCTGAGTATGCTCGACGAATATGCGGTGGGCGGGCTCAAGACCAACCTGGGCTTCCTGCGGCGCATCATTGGCCATCCGGCCTTTACTGCGGCCGAGCTGGATACCGGGTTTATTCCGCGCTATCAGGCTGAGCTGCTGCCGGTGGCCGCAGCGTTGAGCGATGAGTTCTGGCAGGCGGCAGGTTCGGCTTTTATGCAAACCTTGCCGACCGGTGACGGACCGTGGGCAGCGACCCACGGTTTTCGCGCGGGGCTGCCGGCCCAGGTTTCACTGCATTTGAGCTGCAATGGCCAGGACCGACTGGTCACGCTGGCCGGGCCACCGTCGCCACTCATGGACGAGCACCTGGTCATCGAACACCAGGGTATACATCGCTCCCATCTGGCGGTGCGCAATGAAGGCACGGTGTATCTGCGCTGGGATGGCGAAATGCAGGCGGTCAGCCTGTTCGACCCGATTGCGGCGGCCGAGGCCGGTCACACCTCTCAAGGCGGCCTTACCGCCCCCATGAACGGCAGCATCGTGCGCGTACTGGTGGACATCGGCCAACGCGTCGAAGCCGGTGCGCAACTGGTGGTACTTGAAGCGATGAAGATGGAACACAGCATCCGCGCGCCTGAGGCGGGCGTGGTCAAGGCACTGTTTTGCCAGGAGGGCGAGATGGTCGCCGAAGGCAGTGCACTGGTGGAACTAGAGCCAGCGCACTAGAACTTCGCCATGGCTTGCACGACCACGCCCAGGATGCGGCAATCGTCGGTGAACAGCAGTTTGGGGTAAGTGGGATTGAGCGGCGCCAGGTAAAGCTGGCCGCTGTCTGCCTGCAGCTGGCGAAAGGTGGCCTGGGGGCTGTCCAGCCATTGCGCAACCACCAGTTTGCCGGGCTGCACCTCGATAGCCGGATCGACCAGGATCAGCATGCCTGCGCTGATGCTCAGACCCGTGGGCGCGGTCATGGCGTCGCCGATCACCGGCAGCCAGAAGGCGTCGCCATGGGCATGGTAATCGGTCAATTCAAAGCGTTCCGGCCCATAATGGGCACGTGTTTCACGCAGTTCGCACACACCGCCCCAGTCGTTGACCGGGTAGCGAAAATACGGGTTGTAGTGGTGCTCCAGTGCCGCCCGTGCATCCGTCCTGTCGCGAATCTCCAGCGCCACTTCAAGGTAGCCCAGCCCCAGTTCCGCCAGTACCCGGTTCATGTCCGCCAGGCTCGGAACGCGGCGCTTGTTGAGCCAATGGCCCACGCCGCCCTGGGACATGCCCAGGCGCTCCGCCAGTTCATCCTGCGTGACCTTGCGGTCTTTCATGTTGGCTCGCACCAACGCTATCCAGTTATCCATGGCGCTGACAATACGGTGCGTATTTTCCACGGCAATAAACAGTTTGTAGTAATCCATAAAACGACATAAATACGATACGTACTATCATCGATATAAGGTTTTCGACACCCACCCAGAGTACCGCCCCTCATGACGACGAGCCCGTATCACCTGCCTGAACTACCTGAAAACACTGAGCTGCACGACATGCACTGCAGCGGCGCCGCACAGCGCGCGCTGGACTATTACTTGAAAGAAGATATGTCTGCGCCAGCCTCGGGCACAGCCTTTTTCACCATCAACTCAAGCATCAGCCAGGAGGAAGCGCTGGTGCACGCCTCCGACCTGCTGCGCAGTGCGGCGGCAACCGCCTACGAGTCGGCGAGCAGCCATCAGGGCAATCAGCGTGACCTGGCATTTTCGGTGGTGTACTTGATTGATATGGCTAAGGCGATGGTGGAGCGGTCGTTGCGAGCGCCGGACGCTCAGGCAAGCGGATGACGGGCACACGGGAAAAATATTTCTATCGGACGGATAAAAACATTTGACTTGCAAATGATAATGATTATTATTGGACCTAGCTGATCGCGAGATCAGTCGATAGACCAAGAGACCTTAGGTCGGGCTCTTGGAATATCTCCTCATCAGGCTAATCACGGTTTTTGACCCGGCTCTTTGGCCGGGTCTTTTTTTTGCCAGTTTTTCTGGCATGGCTTCAGGCTAATGAAGACTGTGTGTTGCTTGATGGCGCGGATGGTAGCAAAAGACCATTGCGAAAAGAAAGGCGCAGCAAGGCCCCAGTCCAAATCTTCCCGATTTAGCGCTTGAGAATCAATCTCATAGACCCTAAGCTGGCGCAGCGTCACGGATGATGCCCCCTCCCCCCGTGCAACAATTTTGCTTCCAGACATTGCCTGCTGCCTGTGTAAGATAGCCGCCACATCCTCATATTCAGGCAACCAGACTATGACCGTGGCCTTGACGTCCATCAAAATCAGCACCGACTTCGACAGCGGCAATATCCAGGTCCTGGATGCCAGCGATGCCTACCAATTGTTGCTGGCAATCAAACCCGACACCCGCAGCCAGCATTATCAGTGGTTTCACTTCAAGGCCGAAGGCATGCATGTGGGTCACACCCATACTTTTCGCCTGAGCAACGCGGGCGGTTCGTCCTACAAGCACGCCTGGACCGGCTATAACGCCGTGGCATCCTACGACCACGTCAATTGGTTCCGCGTGCCGTCACGCTTTGATGGCGAAATCCTGCATATCAGCCTCCAGACCCGGGAAAAACACGCGTGGTTCGCCTACTTCGAACCCTATAGCCGTGAACGCCACGACTGGTTGATCGAGCAGGCGCTGAAGTATGCCGGCGTCAAGCTGCTGGCCACCGGCAAAAGTGTCGAGGGCCGCGATATCCAGCTGCTGCGCCGTGGCAAAGGGGGCGAAGGCCGCCGCAAGGTCTGGATCATCGCCCAGCAGCATCCCGGTGAACACATGGCCGAATGGTTTATGGAGGGCGTGATAGAACGCCTGCAACAGAGCGGTGGCAGCGAGTTGAAGAAGCTCCTGGCCGTCGCCGACCTGTACCTGGTGCCGAACATGAACCCCGACGGCGCATTTCATGGCCACCTGCGTACCAATGCCATGGGCCAGGACCTCAACCGCGCCTGGCAGAGCGCCAGCCAGGAACTCAGCCCGGAAGTCCTGTTCGTGCAACAGCAGATGGAAAAATATGGCGTCGACCTGTTCCTCGATATCCATGGCGACGAAGAAATCCCCTACGTGTTCACCGCAGGCTGCGAAGGCAACCCCGGCTACAGCCCGCGGATCGAAGCCCTGGAAAAACACTTCCGCAGCCACCTGAGCCAATTGACTCGTGACTTTCAGACCACCTACGGCTACACCCGCGATCTGCCGGGCGAAGCCAATATGACCCTGGCTTGCAATGCGGTCGGTGAGAAGTACGACTGCCTGTCACTGACCCTGGAGATGCCCTTCAAGGACAACGACGATGCGCCCAACGCGAAAACCGGCTGGTCCGGCGATCGCTCCCGGCAGTTGGGCAAGGATGTCCTGAGCAGCGTGGCCGATATCATCGGCCACCTGCGTTGACGATCAGTCAAAGACTGATCAGTGGCGG
Organism: Pseudomonas sp. CFBP13528; assembly: GCF_005233615.1. Taxonomy (NCBI): domain Bacteria; kingdom Pseudomonadati; phylum Pseudomonadota; class Gammaproteobacteria; order Pseudomonadales; family Pseudomonadaceae; genus Pseudomonas; species Pseudomonas sp. CFBP13528. The sequence continues at coordinate 345,949 of NZ_QGAJ01000004.1, read as the reverse complement.
GTGCCGGTCATACTTTGCAGTACGCCGTCGCGGCGGATCAACCCGTGGAACAGTGCGGCCGCCAGATGCACCAGCACCGTCAGAAACAGCAGGTAGGCGAGATAACCGTGGGCCTTGCGCAACAGCGCAAACAACGGCGCATTCGCCGAGACCAATGCCGGCAGCTGCACGGAGCTGCTGAGCATCACCGGGTCACCGGCGGCCGAAATCATTGCCCAGCCCAACAACGGCAACACCAGCATCAACCCATACAGCACCGCGTGTGAGGCCTTGGCCGCGAGCACTTGCCACAGCGGCAAGTCAGCCGGCAGCGGCGGTTGGCGCGTGGAAAAACGCACCACCAGGCGCACGATGACCAGCGCCAGAATGGCGATCCCCAATGGCTTGTGCAGGTGAATCAGCCACTCGTGGCGCTCAGACACTGACGCCGCCAGGCCCGCGCCGATAAACAGCATGGCGATGATCATCAACGCCATCACCCAGTGCAGCAAACGCGCCAGCGGGGCAAAAAATCGTGGTTCAACCTTCATGGCTTCGACTCCTGGGGGACACTGTGCAACGGGCTGACTTCACCGGCACGGCGCAGGTATGAGCTGGCATAGGCCGCCGAGCGAGCCGCCAGCAGCGGGTCATTGGACGCCTCGATACCACTGGGCAGAATCAGCGGGTCGAAGTTGATATCGCGGCAATCGCCGTCGGCTTGTGGCTGGCTGCTCTGCAGCACCAGGGTGCCGGCGGTGACTACCTTGTGCGCGCCGGTCCAGGTCTTGCTGGCGTCATCGAGCGGGTCGCCTGGGTTGGCCAGCGTCATGTTCAACTGCCAATGCAGCGGCCCCGCAGCCAGGCGCTGCACCAGGTCTTTTTCCAGGAAGTCGCCACCCTCAGGCGCGGTATCGCCCGCTGCATCCTGGCTCTGTGGCACCACGGTCCAGCGCACGGCCTGGCGTTTGCCGTCGGCGCTCACCAGGTAAAACGCGTTGATGCCGTTATAGGTTTCGGTCGCGTAACTGGCCGATGGCCTGGCGGTTTTGACCCAGGCCAGAAACGGTGCTGTCTCCGGGTGGGCGGCAAAAAACGCCGGCATGCTCGCCGGGTTCGGCTTGCCGGTGGCCGGGTCCGGCGCGCCGGCCTTGAGCAACTGGTAGAACGCCTCGGGCGTGCCCACCGGGAACACCGGCATGCTGTTCATCCCGGTGCGCCACTGCTGGCCGTTGGCCTGGCTGAACTGCACGGCAAAACTGCGGATCGGCACACTGCTGTCCGGCGCATAAGGGTTGCCGCTGGGCAAGGCGAACCGCCCGATCACCGGGGTTTTCGCCTCGTTGAACACCTGGGCGCTGGAGTAGGCACGCACTTCGGGACTGCTCTCGAAGTACCCGGCCACGCACACGCCTTTGGCATGGTTACGCCGAAACCCCGGGTGCACGCCGTTATTGGTTTCCAGGGCATTGACCAGGGTTTTTGGCCGCAGACGCTGTGGGTCGAGCGTGCCGTTGACGTAGGCAAATGCCCCGGCAACAACGGCAACCACGGCGCCGATACCCGCGAGTCGCGCGATCAGGCTCGCAGTGCTTAACGGAGGACGGGGCGGTGGTGAGTGATCTACCATGAATGAACTCCAGGGCCTGAGGCCTCAGGGGGTGAAACATAAGGTCGGAGCATTGAGACGCACGCCGATACACTCTATTCCCTGGCCGCATTTTATTTTTCGGCCCATGGAATAACCTTCGGCGCCGAACGTCTCTCCAGTCACAGCTAGTCACAGCAGCGTAGCAACCAGCCGGACACCCATGCACGAACTCGACGAACAGTTACGTGAAGTCATCCCCAGGCTGCGGCGCTTTGCCGTGTCCCTGACCCGTAACGCCAGCGGCGCCGACGACCTGGTGCAGTCAACCCTGGAACGGGCGATCATCGCCTGGGCCGACAAGCGCATCGAAGGCGACCTGCGTGCGTGGCTGTTTTCGATCCTGTACCGACAATTCCTCGATGCCCATCGGCGCAACCGGCGCTACGCGCGCATGCTCGAATTCTTCACCGGCCGCGACGATGCTCAGCCCTCGGTGGAGCGTACGGTAATGGCCCAATCCACCCTGCAAGCCTTCGACCAACTCACTGCCGAGCAGCGCGCCCTGCTGCTGTGGGTGTCGGTCGAAGGCTTGAGCTACAAGGAAGTCGCCGAAATACTCGACGTGCCCATCGGTACGGTGATGTCGCGTCTCTCACGCGCCCGCCAGGCCTTGCGTCAACTCAGCGATGGCGAAATTGCCAGCCCTTCCCTGCGGATACTCAAATGATCAGCCTGCCTCCCAGTGAACGTGACTTACACGCTTACGTCGATCATCAGTTGCCGGACACTGATCGCCGTGTCCTTGAAACCTGGCTGGCGAGCCACCCCGACGTGGCCGCCCAGGTGCATGCCTGGCAACAGGATGCCCAGTTGCTGCGCGCGTCTTTGAGCGGTGCCCTGCAGCAACCGGGTAACCCGGCATTGGACCCGGCGCTGATTCGCCAGCGCGTCAAGCATCGGTCCCGCCGCCATCTCGCCACCGCCGCGCTGCTGCTGATCGCTGTCAGCCTCGGCGGACTGGGCGGCTGGCACGCCCGCGAGGCCACCCAGCCTGCACTGTTGCCGATGGCCGATGCGATGCAGGCATACCGTTTGTTTGCCCAGGACGGCATCATGCCCGCCGACTACAACGCTCAGGACCGCAACACGATGCAGGCCTGGCTCGATCGCTACTTCAACCAGGCCCATCGCTTGCCCGACTTGAGCCAGGCGGGGTTCAAGCCGGTCAGCGGGCGCCTGCTCACCACCGAACAAGGCGCAGCGGCCATGGTGCTGTACGAAGATGCGCGGGGTCGGCGCATCAGTTTCTACATTCGCCCACCGGGTCCGAACAACGGCTTCCTGCCGCGCGGCAGTCGCAGCGCCGACGGATTGCAGGCCGACTATTGGTCGGGCGGCGGGTACAACTACGCGATGGTCAGTCCAGTGGATCAGGCCAGCGCCGGGCAAATGAAGTTCTAGAAGCCCACGTCCAGCACTACGTTGTCCAGATAGGTACCGGCCGGTGGCGTGGGCTGGTCGGGGTAGATCCTGGCGTTATAGTTGTAGACCTGGCTGCCCGTGCCCAAGCCATTGCCGGGGTTGACCTCGGCCGTGGAACTGGCGCGCCGCGCCGCGCCAACGCTGCCCCAACGCGTGGTGCCGGCACTCTTGAAGATATCGTAGGCCAAGTAGTTGCCGCCGGAAATCATGCGCCGCCGGCCACCGACGCTGACCGCGTTCTGGCCGTCGCTCAAGCCCACGGTGTAGGCGCTGCCCTTGGTACAGGCAATGCTGATGGTCTGCCCGGTCACGGCAGTGAATCCGCTGACCACCGGCGCGCTGCCGAAGCTGATAGTGGGGGCGCTAATCTGGCAGTCATTGGTCACGTTCATGCTCACGGTCAGTGATGCCGTGCCGCTGCCAATGTCACGCCCCAGGCAGATGCCGCCAAGACCGATCCCCGAGCAGTAGTTCCAGTTCCAGGCGATGTTCAACGTCTCGGTATACAAGCCGGCGGCGACATTGCTGCCGGTGATGCTGCCCAGGTACAGCGGCACGGTTTTCGCACCCGGCCCCGCGATCAGGCCGATGATCTGGGCGATACCGCCGGCGCCGCCAAAATCGAACTGCGCCCCACGGGTGATCGGATAACTGGTGCTGTTATTGCCATAAATCGTGTAGCCGATCACATCCCCGGTCGGCCCGCGCATGCCGCCCTGAGTCGACGTAATCGTGGCGTAGAAATGGTCGGTCGACGCCAGCAGCGACACCAGGGCCGAGGTGCAGCTCAAGCCGGCGTTGGTGGTAGAGCTGGTTTGCGCAGCGGTACGCACGGTCATCGAACTGATCGAGCCGAAACTGGCCGGGACCGTGGACACCACCGAGCACACGGCCAACGCCTTGCCCGAACACAACAGCCCTACCCCAAACAGCCATCCCTTGCCCCTCACCCGAACACTCCCTGTTCATTCCTTCATTGGCAGACCAACGGACCGATCAACGGCACGTCCTGTTGGTGCGCATCGATATCGAATCTCGCCTGGCAGGTGCGACCTTCTCCGAGCGTGACCTGCAGCGTGTTGTGGGCGCTGAGGTTTTCCAGATAGACCAGGCCGTCCCAGCCCACCACCGCCTGGGTGTTGCTCTGTTCATGCACCACCAGGCTGCCCAGCGGCAACTCCTGGTGCTGACCGTCGACCAGCGTGATGCTCGCGGCGATCACCCGGCGCAACGGAAACTCCAACAGGTAGCCGCTGCCACGGCGCACCGACACGCGCTGCTCCACATTCGGGCTCTGCACATTCGGTGGCAGGTTCAGCGGGTCGATTTCATATTTGGCGCGGTAATACGCACTGCTCCAGGGCACCAGTAAGTGGCCCTTGTTGTCGGTCTCGCCGACCAACTGGTTTTCATAGCGCACCGGAATGCCGGCGAACCCTTGGGTGCTCACCACCACAAAGGCATCGTTGATCCGGTTGGCGGCGAAGGTGTTACCGCCCATCCACACCAGCGAGCCGCTGGCATCCGCCCAGCGTGTCTGGGCATCGCTGCTGCCGTACACACCGGCCTGCAACTGCACCGACTGCAGGCGCCAGGTCAGGTCGGCCTGGCGATAAGTGGGGGTATCGCCCTGGGCGTAGCCGAGGTTATAGCCCACCCCGCCTTCGCTGGGCACCGCGCGGCTGTAGTTGATGCGTTGGCGGCTGGCACCGTCCTTGCCGCGCTCGGTGCTCAGGGACAGGCTGGCGTTGAGGTCGAACGGAATCACCAGTTGCGCCTGCATCGCCCAGTTGCTGTCGCCGATTTCGCGGTTGGCCGACAGATACACGCTGGAGTTGCGCCACAGCGGTTTGCTCCAGCTCAGGTTGAGCAGGCGTGTGCGCGAATCGTCCGCCGCCTGCACGTCGAAATAACCCAGGCCGAGGCTGCCGAACCGCTCGAGGTTGAGGCTCAGGGTGACTTGCTCGCTGCGCTTGCTGAGGCGGGCGTAGGGCGTGTCGACCAGGGTCAGGTCGGCATACCCGTCGCGCCGTTCGACACGTTGGTACATCAGGCTGTAGCGCGTGCCGTTGTACTGATAGCCGAGGCTCAATTGCCGACCGCTGTGGCTGTCGAACCGGCTCTGGCTGACGGCCGTATTGAGCACGCCGACATTGCCCAGGCGCAGGTTGCCGCCGAGCCCGCCGAGGGTCAGGTCGCTGGACGCCTCGGCGTGGCTTTCCAGGGTCAGGTTGTCGGAATAGCCGTAGCGGAACGTGCCGCTGGCCACGCCCGGTCCGTAGCCGAAGTCGCGCAAGGTGTAGTCACGGCGCAAGGTCCCTGCGGCCACGGAAAAATCCGTCAGGCCGTGTTGCAGCAAGGTGCTGGTGACATAAAAGGGTACGGTGGTCGACACCTGACGACCGAGGGCGTCGGTGGTGACGACCACAGCCTCGCCGGCGCCATTGATGAACGGAATGTTGGTCAGCGTATAAGGCCCGGGTTGCAACTGCGCGCTGTCGGTCTTGTAGCCATTGATGAACAGGTCGACCGACGAGGGCACCGCCGCCTCACCGGCAAATTGCGGCAAGGGGTACGTCACCAGGTCCGGACGCACGGCAAAATCGCGCGACAATTGTACCCCGCCCAGACGCACCGAGCTGCTCCAGGGCAACGCAGCGCTGATCACATCGCCGGCCTCGTAAGTGAGCAGGCGCTCATCATCGGAAAAGCGCCAGGTGGTGTCGTAGCGGCGGTAACCGTTGTTGAGCGTGCTGTTGCCGATGCCGTTGGACAGGGTCTGGCGCAGCTGCCCGGTGTTGGACAAGGTGCCCCAGTTATCGAACAGACGCACCTCGTTCCAGGCCGCAAGGTAGCTGCCGCCTTCGTCGGTGTCGTTGAAATACACGTCATAGTTGAGCAAGGCGCCGAAGCTGCTCATGGCTTGGGTGCGCGGGTAGGTGTTGCGGTTGCCGATGAACTGCTCCTGCAACCAGGACGGTGGTACATCCAGCAGCAGGCGCTGGCCATTGCTGTCGTAATCGCTGTGCAGGCCAGGCACCGTGTCCAGGGCCACGCTCCCGTCGGGGTCACCCGGCAGCTTCATGCCCACGTCCTGCAAGGCGCTGGCCGGCACGAACAGCCGCCCGGCGCGTTGGTCGACCGCGATGACGCGGCCGGTGTCCATCTGGTTGACCACCAATTGCAGAAACAGCTGTGCGTCGGCAACCGCCTCCATGCTGCTCGGCGGCGGCGGTAGATCGCCCGCTACCGCAGCGCCCCACAGCCCGCTTACCACTGCCACCGACGGCCATATACCACGAGCCCAACCACGACTCACTGTGGCACCGCGTCCTTCCATGGACATCTCCATCCTGTTAAAACCCGGGCGTGCACCCGTCCCGCGACACACTGTTTACCGTGTCGGCGCAAGGCTCTCCACTTGCGTCGCGCCGTTGATCCTGACCTGCAACGGCTGGTCGCCCGGCACATCGCCCGGCATCGGCCAGCGCATGGTCGCCCCCGGCAATACGTAGCCGAGCAGCCCTTCCACCAGCGGCCGGGTCTGGCCGCCCTGTTTGAACGAGGCATCGGTCAACCGCGCATGCACGGCGCCCTGGTTACGCACCTCGATATAGCTGCGCCCGGCCACGTTGACCTTCTTCCAGCTCAATTGCGGCTGGCCGGCGCCCTTGGGGTCGCGCTGGCGGGTGGCGTCGTCCTTGCTCCACAGGCCGGCGCCGTAGGCAAACAACGGCACCGAATAGCGCATCTGGAAACGAATCGCCGCCGCCGTATTCTTGCCCTCCGGTGGCGCGGGCACCTGCAGCGCCGAGGGTATTTCATCGATGATGATGCGATAGGCCAACTCCCGGCCTGGCGGTACTTCACGGGTGCGGGTCAGGCGCACCAGTTGCTTCTGACCGGGTTCGATCCTGGCCACCGGCGGGCTGCCGATCACGTCGCGCTGGTTCTGGTACTGCTCGTCGAAGCCGTTCTGGCTCCAGGCAAACACGCGCACCTGCAGGTTGGCGGCCTCGCTGCCACGGTTCTCCAGCCACAGCGCACTGGCCTGTTGGTCGGCCTCCAGCACCGGGTCGATGGGCCAGATCAACACCGAGCTGGCCGCCTGCACAAGCCCGCTCGTGCACAGGGCACTCAAGACAACACCCGCGGCGCACAACCGCCGGGAAGCTAAACGCATAAAACCACTCCTTATTCCCATAGTCCTACCACGACAGTTGCACCTGCAACGTGTCGCTGTACGTCCCCCCCGGCTGATTGCCCGGCAGTACCACCCGCCCGTAGATCGGCAGGCGGATGGTGTTGGCATCGCTGTAACTCACGCTGACGCTCTGGCTGATCCCCAGGCTCTGGCTGAACGCCGCATCGCGAAACAATTGATAAGGCACCCGCGCGCTGCCGCTGTTGAGCTGCAAATTGCGCCCACTGCCGCTGTGCAACCCGCCGTCGACGCTCATGCTCAGCGCTACCCCCGGCGTACATTGCAGGGTCACGCCGCCGGTAAGGGCGGCGGTTACCGTGCTGGTGGCCAGGGCCGAATAGCTGCCATAGGTCAGCGCGCCGTAGTTGCTGCCACCGCCCACGATCAGGCACCCCGGCGTGACGGTTGCGCTGACCTGGAAGCTCTGGCTGGTCACCGCCGACAACGGCAGTGGCAACACCAACCCACAGGCCAACCACACTCTGAGCCACATCGTCAGAACGTCAGTTCCACGGCCACGGTGTCGGTGTAGACGCCCGCCGGCAGGCCCGGCTTGCCCACTGCGCGTCCATACAGGCCTACGGTTTGCGCCACACCGGTACTGGCGGCGAGGGTAATCACGCCATCGATCGCCAGCAGCGAGGAGAAACCGCTGTCGGTGTAGAAGTCATAGGGCACGAAATTGCCCGCGCCATCGGCCAATGCGCGAGTACCGCCCGGCGAGGCACCGTCATGGGCACCGGCGCGCACTTTGACAGCGGGCGTAGTGCCGGCCGAGCACACGATCGACAACGCACCACCGGTGCCGGTGCCCCCCAGCAACTGGGCGTCAGCGTTGGTAAACAAGCTATTGGTGGTACCGAAGTTGAGGCTACCGAAGTTCAACCCGGTCGCCGCACCGGAGCCGTTGACCTGGCAACTTGCAATCAAGGTCAGGCTGGAGCTGATCTGCCCGGTCACGGTGGTCGCCGCGTTGAGGCTGGAAGCCATCGTCAGGCCCAGGGCACAGGCGCCTAATCGAGATACGAGTACATGCATGATCGTCATCCTCATGGTTTACCAATCCAGAGTCACCGTCAGGGTGTCTGTGTAAATGCCGGCCGGTAAGGCCCTGGTATTCGCCACCACGGAGCCGAATACCGGGATCGGTACCTGGGTGTCGTGGGTCATGGCGAAGTTTCGTTGCTCGCCGATGCTGTAGGCGCTGCGACCCAGAGGGTCGGCCCACAGCTGATAGGGAATGGACTGGCGACCATTGCTCAGGCGCCGCGTGATGCCGTCGCCATTGGTGCCACCGTCGATGGTCACCGTGAAGCTGCTGGCCACAGACGGGCTGCAGGACACCGACAGCGGAGTTTTGTCACCGGCGGAAACGGCCGCGCCCAGGGTGTCGTTCCAGGTCGGTCCCTGGCTGCCGAAATCCAGCATCGCGGTACCGCCCTCGGGCGTCACGGGCGCCGTTTCGACGCTCTTGTTGACCTCGCAGCTGGCGGTGATCACCAGCCGCGCCTGAATCTGCCCGCTGGCGGCGGCCGCCTGCGCGTCTTCGGCCAGCAACAGCAGGCTGCCCAGCGCGATCACGGCCAGAAAACGACTTACCATGTGACCGTAACCTTGAGCAGGTCGGAATAACGGCCGACGGCGGGAATGTCTTTGAGCGGCTCGATACGGCCGAACAGCGGCAGGTCGACGGAGCCGCTGTCCGGCACGCGACCGCTGACCGGCACATCCACCGGCAACGGGATCAACCGCGCGGCGTCGGCATAGATGCGATAGGGGATGGGTTTGCTCGCCGGCGCGCCATTGGCCAGATAGCGCACTTCACCGACGCCGCCATGCAGGCCACCGTCGACGCGCACTTGATAGGGTGTATCGGGATTGCATTCCAGGCGTGGCTGGCGCTGGCTGATCAGCACGGCACTCAACGTCCCGGCCGGGTCATCCAGACGCGGTCCGCTGCCAAAATCCAACACGCCAAGCTGTTCGATGCCCGCAGTGCGCGTGGTACCCACCAACTGGCAACCGCGCTGCACATCGATGCGCACCACCACTTGCAGCTGCGCCGCGAACACCGTGTTGCAGAGCATCGTGCCCATGACTGCCAGTACTGTCCGTTCCTTCACTGCCCCAAAATCCTTATACAGGGGTGGCTCCTGCGTATAAGGGTAGCCACTTGGCGCAAATCTGCCAGTCTGGTCAGGAATACCCCGCGTCTGGCTGTTCCGGGGGGGCTGGCTGCCGCCTGGGTGTTGGTCAAATCGTGGCGAGCGTCCTAAAGTGAGCGACCACCGAAACAAGAGTGACGCGCCTTGACCGTGCTTTCCCTGATCCGCCGCCTGCTGGGCACTCCCCCCCAACAGGCGGGCGCATCGCCCATCACTGCATTTTTCCGGCACAAGGCTGAGCAGCAGGGCTATACCCTCAGCGCCGGACAGACCCGCGCCATTGCCGCGCTGGCCCGCGAAACCGAACACCTGCTCGGCGGCCGGCCCGCCCGCAGCCTGTACCTGCACGGCCCGGTCGGACGCGGCAAGAGCTGGCTGCTCGATGGTTTTTTCCAGGCGCTGCCGATTACCCAGAAACAGCGCGTGCACTTTCACGACTTTTTCGCCGACCTGCACCGGGGCATGTTCGAACATCGCGTGCAGGACGACGCGTTGGCCGTCGCCCTGGACGAACGGCTGGCGGGCTGCCGCGTACTGTGTTTCGACGAATTCCACGTGCACGATATCGGCGATGCGATGCTCATCAGCCGTCTGTTCAAGGCCTTGTTCCAACGCGGTGTGCTGGTGCTGGTGACGTCCAACTATGCGCCCGAGGGCCTGCTGCCCAACCCGTTGTATCACCAGCGCTTCAAGCCGGTGATCGACTTGATCGCGGCGCGCATGGACGTGCTGGAAGTCAGTGCCCCCGAGGACTTTCGCCGCCTGCCCCAGGCCCATGCCGAGCAGCGCTTCAGCACCGGCAGGTACATCTGGCCAGGCAGCGTGGCGCAACGTGAGGCGCTCGGGCTGCCGGCTGCGGATTGCCCGGCGCTGCCCTTGACCGTGGGCAACCGGCCGTTGCAGTGCCGCCGCCGTGAAGCGCGCAGCATCGCCTTTACGTTCAACGATCTGTGCGAACAGCTCACCGCCGTGATGGATTATCTGCTGCTGTGCCAGGACTTCGACCACTGGATCATCGACGGCCTGCCTCACCTCGCCGACTGCCCGATTGCCGTGCAACAACGTTTTATCAACCTGGTGGACGTGCTTTACGACCGCGACAAACAGCTGATCCTGATCGGCGCGCAGCCACTGGAGCACGCCTTGGGCGGCAAGGCCATCGACCTTGCGCGTACCGCCAGCCGCCTGGGGCAATTACGCCAGTGCGGCACGCAAGTTGCGCGCGACCCGGTATCATGAGCGCCTTTTCACGCCCCCTTGCCGAGTGACCGCGCCGTTGATCAATACCCTCGCCCAACTCAAGGCCGGCCAATTGGCCGGCGCCACCCGCCTGGACCTGGCCTGCGGGCTGACCGAATTCCCCCGGGAAATCTTCGAACTGGCCGACTCGCTGGAAATCCTCAACCTCACGGGCAACGCCTTGAGCAGCCTGCCGGACGACCTGCACCGCCTGCGGCACCTGCGCGTGCTGTTCTGCTCGGACAATGCCTTCACCGAACTGCCCGAATGCCTGGGCCGCTGCGCCCAGCTGAGCATGATCGGCTTCAAGGCCAACCGGATCGACACTGTGCCGGCGGCCGCTCTGCCGCCCCAGTTGCGCTGGCTGATCCTCACCGACAACTGCATCAGCCGGTTGCCCGACGAACTCGGCCAGCGCCCGCTGCTGCAAAAGCTGATGCTGGCCGGCAACCAACTGACGCAGCTGCCGCCCAGCCTGGCCCAGTGCGAAAACCTTGAATTGATCCGCATCGCTTCCAACCGCCTGACCCACCTGCCGCAGTGGCTGCTGAGCATGCCCAGCCTGACGTGGCTGGCGTATGCCGGCAATCCGGTGGAAATGGCCGTGACGGTGACTGCTGATGCCACGCCGGACATTCCCTGGACCGACCTGCAACTGGGCGAGGTGCTGGGCGAAGGCGCTTCGGGGATTATTCGCAAGGCGCTATGGAAACCTCGGGCGTTGCCGGTCGCGGTCAAGCTGTACAAAGGCACCATCACCAGCGACGGTTCACCGCTGCATGAAATGCAGGCCTGCATCGCCGCCGGGCTGCATCCCAACCTGATCAAGGTCCAAGGCCGCGTCAGCGGTCACCCCGATCACCAGGCTGCATTGGTGATGGACCTGATCGACCCGAGTTATCGCAACCTCGCGGCGCTGCCGAGCCTGGCGTCGTGCACGCGGGATGTCTACTCACCCGGCACCCGTTTCAGCCTGGACGTGGCACTGCGCATGGCGCGCGGTATCGCCTCGGTCGCCGCGCACCTGCACCGGCACGGCATTACCCACGGCGACCTGTATGGCCACAATATTTTGTGGAATGCGGCGGGTGATTGTTTGCTGGGGGATTTTGGCGCGGCGTCATTCCATGCCACGGCGGACACCTTGGAAACCAAGGCGCTGCAGCGCATTGAAGTGCGCGCGTTCGGCGTGCTGCTGGGGGAGTTGCTGGCGCGGGTCGAGGGGGCAGTGGCAGACGAGCTGGTTGAACTGCAACTCGGCTGCTGTCAGCCACAGGTGCTGGCGCGACCAAGTTTCGACGAGATCGAAAGCTTGCTGAGCGCGCTCTGACACCACTGGAACAAATGTGGGAGGGGGCTTGCCCCCGATGGCGGTGGATCAGCCACATTGTCTATGCCTGACCCAATGCTATCGGGGGCAAGCCCCCTCCCACATTTGAGCTCATTTAGTCAGTGATGATCAGCCAGCCAGGCCGACAAACATATCCTGCACATCATCATGGTTGTCCAGGCCTTCCAGGAACGCCTCGACTTCGGCCATCTGCTCGTCGGTCAACCCACTGACCGGGTTCTTCGAGAGGTAGCCCAGCTTGGCCGACAGCACGGTGAAGCCCTGTTCCGGCAAGGCTTTCTGCACCGCGTCCAGGTCGGTGGTTTCGGTGATGAACAAGGTGGTGCCTGCTTCTTCGCCGTCTTCAAAGTCCTGGGCGCCGGCTTCGATGGCGGCCATTTCCGGATCAGCGTCCGGGGTGTCCGGCGATGCCTCGATCAGGCCGACGTGGTTGAAGTCCCAGGCCACCGAGCCGGAAGCCCCCAGTTGGCCCTTACGGAACGCCACGCGGATTTCCGCCACGGTGCGGTTGATGTTGTCGGTGACGCACTCGACGATCAACGGCACCTGGTGCGGCGCGAAACCTTCGTAGGTGACGCGGTGGTACTGCACGGTCTCACCGAGCAGACCGGCACCCTTCTTGATCGCGCGGTCCAGGGTTTCCTTGGGCATCGAGGCCTTTTTGGCCTGCTCCACCACCAGACGCAAGTGAGCGTTGGTCGAGGTGTCTGCACCATTGCGGGCGGCGATGGTGATTTCTTTCACCAGCTTGCCGAAAATCTTGCCCTTGGCATTGGCTGCCGCTTCTTTATGTTTGACTTTCCACTGTGCGCCCATGACTCACTCTCTACTATCCATGGCGCCGAAACGTCTACTGGCCGGCGCTTTGGGGGCAGAGTTTATAGCGCAGCAACGCATCGTTCCACCAAAAAACCCTCAAGGCGCCAACTCGAAAAAGGCCTGGATCAAGCGCAACGACCGGCGCCGCTCCAGGCAGCCGAGCCAATGCCGGTTCAGCAGGCCATCGCCCCGGATCGGCACAGCGCGTACACGCGGGTCCGGGCTGACCTCCATCGACGACACCACCCCGACGCCCAACTCGGCCGCAACGGCCTCGGTCACCGCCTCCCGACTGTCCAGTTCCAGCAGCAGCCTGGGCCGCACATTGGCAGCCCTGCAGGCGTCGTCAAAGGTACGCCGGGTGATGGAACCGGGCTCGCGCAGCACCATGATCTCTTCGTTCAACGCTGACAGTGCAATGCCCTCGGCCTGCCCCGCCCACGCATGCATGGCCGGCACCAGCGCGCAAATACGTGACTCGCCCAAGGGGTGCAGGTGCAGGCCATTGCGCGGCTCCACTTCGGTCAACACCGCCACATCTGCATGCTCGGACAACAACGCCGCCAGGGTTTCCTGGGCATTGCCCAGGCGCAGATTCACGGTGACGCCCGGATAAAGGACGCGCAGCCGCGCGATCATCGGCATCACCAGATGCGGTCCGTCCGCCGCCACTTCCAGGCGCCCGGTGAGCAATTGGCGGTTGGCTTCGAGCATGGCCTGCGCCTCATCCACCAGGCCGAAGATCGCCCGGGTGATCGCCGCCAGGCGTGCGCCCTCCTCGGTCAACTCGACCCGCCGCGCAGTGCGGCGCAGCAACGGGATCTGGTAGTGCTCTTCCAGGGCCTTGATGTGTCCGGTCACCGCCGGCTGGCTGATGAACAGCCGGGCGGCTGCACGGGTAAAACTGCCCTCGCGGGCCACCGCATCGAATGCGCGCAGTTGAAACAGGTTCATGGCTATCGGCCTCACTGATAGCTCGCATAACAACAAACAATTTGATTGATGACAAGCCAAACTGCAATTTAGGCGCCGTAGAGTCGACCCGTTGTTTTACGAGGACCCGAGATGACCCCTGCTGCGCCGCTCCTGCTGACCCCAGGCCCCCTGAGCACTTCCGACCGCACGCGCCAGGCGATGATGGTGGACTGGGGTTCATGGGATGAGCCTTTCAACCACCTCACCGCCCGTGTGTGCGAGCACTTGCTGGCGATCATCCATGGCGCTGACAGTCACCATTGCGTGCCGTTGCAGGGCAGCGGCACCTTCGCCGTCGAAGCCGCCATCGGCACCCTCGTGCCGCGTGACGGCAAGGTGCTGGTGCTGATCAACGGCGCCTACGGCAAACGTCTGGCGAAGATCTGTGAAGTCATTGGCCGCGCGTACAGCAGCTTCGAAACCCCGGAAGACGAGCCCACCACCGCCGCCGATGTGGACCGCCTGCTGCGCGCCGACGCCGCGATCACCCATGTCGCGCTGATCCACTGTGAAACCAGCACCGGCATCCTCAACCCGCTGGCGCAGATCGCCGAGGTGGTCAAACGCCACGGCAAGCGCTTGATCATCGACGCCATGAGTTCCTTCGGCGCACTGCCGATCGATGCGCGGCAAGTGCCCTTCGACGCGTTGATCGCCGCGTCCGGCAAATGCCTGGAGGGCGTGCCGGGCATGGGCTTCGTCTTCGCCGAAAAGACCGCGCTGGCTGCGGCCGGAGGCAACTCTCATTCCCTGGCGATGGACCTGTTCGACCAGCACAGCTACATGGCCCGCACCGGCCAGTGGCGCTTCACCCCGCCCACCCACGTGGTCGCCGCGCTGCACGAAGCGCTTGTGCAATACCATGAAGAAGGCGGCCTGCCCGCCCGCCAACAACGTTACGCCGATAACTGCCGCACGCTCCTGGACGGCATGGCCGAACTGCGCCTGCGCAGCTTCCTGCCGGCGGCGATCCAGGCACCGATCATCGTCACCTTCCACGCACCGAAAGACCCGCGCTACCAGTTCACGGACTTTTACGAACGGGTCAAGGCCAAGGGTTTCATCCTCTATCCGGGCAAATTGACCCAGGTGGACACCTTCCGCGTGGGCTGCATCGGCCATGTCGACGCGATCGGCATGCAGGCGGCGGTCAACGCCATCGCCGAGGCGCTGCAGGAAATGGATGTGCTGGACATTTGATTGCCCCCTTACACAGGACCCGCACCATGAACTATCAAAACCCCACCTCCCTCCAGGCCGTCATCCTCGACTGGGCCGGCACCGTGGTCGACTTCGGCTCCTTTGCCCCCACGCAGATTTTTGTCGAAGCTTTCGCCGAATTCGGCGTGCAGGTGTCCATCGAAGAAGCCCGTGGCCCGATGGGCATGGGCAAGTGGGACCATATCCGCACCCTCTGCGACCAGCCGCAGGTCGCGGAACGTTATCGCAAGGCCTTCGGCCGCACGCCCACCGACGCAGACGTGACTGCCCTCTACCAACGCTTCATGCCACTGCAGATCGAGAAAATCGCCGAACACTCGGCCCTGATCCCCGGAGCCCTGGACACCCTTGCCGGCGTGCGCGCCCAGGGCATCAAGATCGGCTCCTGTTCCGGCTATCCCAAACAAGTGATGGACAAGGTGGTCGCCCTGGCCGCCAGCAACGGCTACGTGGCCGACCATGTGGTCGCCACCGACGAGGTGCCCAATGGCCGCCCATGGCCGGCCCAGGCGCTGGCTAACGTGATCGCGCTGGGCATTGACGATGTGGCGGCGTGCGTGAAAGTCGACGACACCGTGCCGGGTATCCTCGAAGGCCGACGCGCCGGGATGTGGACCGTGGCCCTGACCTGTTCCGGCAACGCCCTGGGCTTGACTTATGAGCAGTTCCGGGCGCTGGACAGCGCCACACTGGCCAGCGAGCGCCAGCGTATCGAAGCGATGTTCGAAGGCTCGCGCCCGCACTATCTCGTGGACACCATTACCGATCTGCCGCAGGTTATCGTCGATATCAACGCACGCCTGGCTCGTGGGGAAATGCCGCAAAGCAACTGACGAAGGTCAATGCACCGGCATTCACAACAGGCGAAGCGCTTCAAACAGGCATACAGTTAACCCACTCCGTCAAAGAACGGAGGTATGCCCTGATGAGTGAGGACCCAACGATGCCGTGGAAAAATTCCGATACGCGCTACAGCACCATGTCGATTGCATTGCACTGGTTGATGGTGGTGCTCCTGGCGGTGGTCTACGCCTGCATTGAGTTACGCGGCCAGTTCCCCAAAGGCAGCGGTGCGCGCACGCTGATCGTCGAAATGCACTTTATGTTCGGTCTCACCGTGTTTGTGCTGGTGTGGCTGCGCCTGTTCGCCCGCAGCCTGGGCGTGGCGCCGCAGATCGTGCCGGCGCCGCCGCCCTGGCAGCGCCTGTTGGCGACGCTGACCCAC
The DNA here is from genome assembly GCF_005233615.1 of Pseudomonas sp. CFBP13528. Taxonomy (NCBI): domain Bacteria; kingdom Pseudomonadati; phylum Pseudomonadota; class Gammaproteobacteria; order Pseudomonadales; family Pseudomonadaceae; genus Pseudomonas; species Pseudomonas sp. CFBP13528. The sequence continues at coordinate 329,698 of NZ_QGAJ01000004.1, read as the reverse complement.
GTCGCGCTGTATGCGTTGATGATCGGCATGCCGATTGCCGGCTGGCTGATCGTCAGTGCCGAGGGGCATTCGGTGATGTTCTACGGGATGGAGTTGCCGCCGCTGATCGCTGAAAACAAGGCACTGGCCAAGGAGATCGAAGGCTGGCATGTGCTGTTCGGCCAGATCGGTTACTGGCTGATCGGGCTGCATGCGCTGGCGGGAATCTTTCATCACTACGTGCTGCGCGACAATACGGCGTTGCGAATGATGCCGGGTGGGAGGGGGCTTGCTTCCGATCGCGTTGAGTCAGCCAACACATCCATCGACTGATACACCTCAGCGAGGGCAAGCCCTGATGCCAGTCAGTTAGCGCAGACCCCCTGTGGGAGGGGGCTTGCCCCCGATAGCGGTGGGTCAACCGACACCAGTGTTTGCTGGGCCGACGTCTTTGCGGGCAAGCCCCCTCCCACAACGGGACCGCTCTATACGTTGAAACCTCGGCGGCCTTGCAGGCCGCCGGTGTGGATGAAGATCAGGCGCGTACCGGGGGCGAAGCGTCCGGCCTCGATCTGTTGCTTCAACGCCAGCAGCGCCTTGCCGGTGTAGAGCGGCTCCAACGGCACACCGCTGGCCTGTTCGGTGCGTGCGATAAAATCGAGCAGCAGCGGATCGACCTTGGCAAAGCCGCCTCGGCTGGCGTCGATCAGTGCGTAACCGTTGTGCACCATGGCACTTACGTTCTGCGCTACACCGTGATCGTCCGGCACTGCCAATGCGCCGTAGACCGTACGCCTGCCGGCCTCGGCCAAGACCAACCCGGCCAACGTCGTACCGGTGCCCGCTGCCAGCCACCAGCCGTCGTAATCCGCCCAACCGAGCTGGCTCAACTGCGCCTGCGCCTGCTCGACCAGCACCCCGCAGCCCAGCGCTCCGGCCAGCCCGCCGCCGCCCTCCGGTACCGGATGAAGATGCGGATACTGTTCGCGCCAGGGCAACCAGAAGCCCGGCTCATGGCGTGCGCGATAGCCGCCGTAACCTAGCCAATGCAATTGCATGCCAAACGCCCTGAGGTCGAGCACGGTGGGTGTGTCTTGAGGATGGCCGCGCAACAGGCCGACCGTGGGAAAGCCAAAGCGCTTGCCGGCCGCCGCCAGTGCGTGCAGATGGTTGGAGTACGCCCCGCCGAGGCTGATGATGCCGTCAGCCCCCGCGTCGCGGGCCTGGTTCAGGTGCTCGGTGAGCTTGAACCACTTGTTGCCGCTGATCAGCGGGTCGATACGGTCCAGGCGCAGCACCGCCAACTCGACCCCGTTCAGCCAGTCGAGCTGCACAGGTTCAAGGGGCGCGTGAGGCAGCCAGTCGAAAGGGCCCATCGGGAAGTTATCTGCATGAAAAGGAGCGGCAGTCTACCACCGCCCCCTTTCGTCGACTTACAGCTCGGCGGCCAGGCGCGAGCCCTGGTTGATGGCGCGCTTGGCGTCCAGCTCTGCCGCCACATCGGCACCGCCGATCAGGTGCACGTTCTGCCCGGCGGCGACCAGGCCGTCGTGCAGTTCGCGCAGCGGGTCCTGGCCGGCGCAGATGACGATATTGTCCACCGCCAGCAGCTGGGGCTCACCCTCGGCGCCGATGCGGATATGCAGGCCTTCGTCATCGATCTTCAGGTATTCGACGCTGTTAAGCATCTGCACCTGTTTGTTTTTCAGGCCGGTACGGTGGATCCAGCCGGTGGTCTTGCCCAGGCCGTCGCCGACCTTGGAGGTCTTGCGTTGCAGCAGGAACACGTCACGCGCCGGTGCATGGCGCTCGGGCTTGATCCCGGCCACGCCGCCACGGGCCTCAAGTTGAGTGTCGATGCCCCACTCTTTCCAGAACGCTTCGCGGTCCAGACTGGTGGACACGCCCTGGTGCACCAGGAATTCCGACACGTCAAAACCGATACCGCCCGCGCCAATCACCGCCACGCGCTTGCCGACCGGTTTGCGCTCCAGGATCACGTCCAGGTAATTGAGCACCTTGGCGTTCTCCACACCCGGGATCGCCGGCGTACGCGGTGCGATACCGGTGGCCAGGATCACGTCGTCATAACCGCCCGCCACCAGTTGCGCCACATCAACACGGGTGTTGAGGCACAGCTCGACGTGGGTGGTCTGCACTTTGCGTTTGAAGTAGCGCAGGGTTTCGAAAAACTCTTCCTTGCCCGGTATGCGCTTGGCGATGTTGAACTGACCGCCGATTTCGCTGGCCGAATCGAACAAGGTCACCTGGTGCCCGCGCTCGGCAGCCACGGTAGCAGCAGCCAGCCCGGCAGGACCTGCACCGACGACCGCAATTTTCTTGATCTGCTGCACGGGCAGGTAGTTGAGCTCGGTCTCATAGCACGCCCGCGGGTTGACCAGGCAGGTCGTCAGCTTGCCGCCGAAGGTGTGGTCCAGGCACGCCTGATTGCAGCCGATGCAAGTATTGATCTCCTCGGCGCGCCCGGCCGCGGCCTTGTTGACGAACTCCGGATCGGCGAGAAACGGCCGCGCCATCGAGACCATATCGGCATCGCCCTCGGCGAGAATCTGCTCGGCGATTTCCGGGGTGTTGATGCGGTTGGTGGTGATCAGCGGAATCTGCACCGCGCCCCGCAACTTGGCGGTGACCTTGCTGAACGCGGCGCGCGGCACTTTGGTGGCAATGGTCGGGATACGCGCTTCGTGCCAGCCGATACCGGTATTGATAAGGGTCGCGCCGGCCTGCTCGATGGCCTTGGCCAACTGCACGACTTCTCCCCAGACGCTGCCGCCCTCGACCAGGTCGAGCATCGACAGGCGGAAAATGATGATGAAATTCGGGCCGACCGCTTCACGCACCCGGCGCACGATTTCCACGGCCAGGCGCATACGGTTTTCAAAGCTGCCGCCCCAGCGGTCGGTGCGATGGTTGGTGTGGGCGGCCAGGAACTGGTTGATGAAGTAACCTTCGGAACCCATGATTTCCACGCCGTCGTACTCGGCGACCTGGGCCAGCAGCGAGCAGGTGACGAAATCCTGAATCTGCTTCTCGATGCCCTCCTCGTCCAGTTCCCTGGGCTTGAACGGGTTGATCGGTGCCTGGATCGCACTCGGCGCCACCTGCTTGGGACTGTAGGCATAACGCCCGGCATGCAGGATCTGCATGCAGATCTTGCCACCGGCGTCGTGGACGGCCCGGGTGACAATCCGGTGCTTTTGCGCCTCTTCGTCGGTGGTCAGCTTGGCCGCACCGGCATACACGCCGCCTTCATCGTTCGGGCCTATGCCACCGGTCACCATCAGGCCGACGCCGCCACGGGCACGCTCGGCGAAATAAGCCGCCATGCGCTCGAAACCGCCGGGCTTTTCTTCCAGGCCAGTGTGCATCGAACCCATCAGGGTACGGTTGCGCAGGGTGGTAAAACCCAGGTCCAACGGGGCCAGCAGGTGCGGGTAGGCAGCAGCGGTCATGGTACAGCTCCACAACGGATCATCACGGGACGTGGAGGGCTCGAATGGCACCCCATCGGTTTATGTCCCACAGACTAAGAGGCGATCACCTACCGCTCAATGACTGAAACTCACAACTTATTGATCCAAATGCACAGCAACCCTTGGCAAGCCGGGCCAGGGGACCTACCCTAGTCGCGAACCCTGCCCCCGGTCTGTTGTCTGTTGCCCCATGCGCAAATTACTCATATTCACCGTCACCATGGCCCTGGTTGCCGCCCTCGCCGCGTATCTGGTCTGGACCCAGGAGCGCCCTGTGGCGCATTACCTGTCGGACCTGCGCATCACCCTCGCGGTCAATGAAGGCCAGCCGGCCGAGCGTGGCAACCTGCTGGGCATCCAGCCGGAGCTGTTCCCCGCCGATTACCAGAGCCTGGAGCGCCTGCACCTGAAGCTCTCGGCCTACCTGCAAAAGGCCCGCGAACAGGGTTTGATCAACGACAAGACCGTCGTCGTGCTGCCGGAACATGTCGGCACCTGGCTGATGCTGGCCGGCGAGAAAAACGAGCTGTACCAGGCCACTCACCTCAAGGACGCGATGAACTGGCTGTCGATCAGCAACCCGTTGCCGTTCCTGCGCGCCTGGATCAGCGCCACCGGCGACAACCGCATGGATGATGCGTACCTGCGCATGAAAGCCCCCGGCATGGCGCGCGATTACCAAGTGCTGTTCGGCGGCCTGGCCAAGGAATTCGGCGTGACCCTGGTGGCCGGTTCCATCGCCCTGCCCAACCCCAGTGTGACCCTGGGGCAACTGCAGGTCGGCCATGGCGCGCTGTACAACGTCAGCGTGGTATTTGCCGCCGATGGTTTGCCCCTGGGCCAGCCGCAGCGTCAGCTTTATCCGATCTACGACGAGCGCGGCTTCATCGAACCCGGCGATGAAAACATCGTCAGCGTGGTCGACACCCCGGCCGGGCGCCTGGGGGTGCTGATCGGCAGCGACAGCTGGTACCCGGATAACTACCGCAAGCTCAATGAACAAGGCGCCCAACTGATTGCCGTGCCGGCCTATGTGACCGGACGTGACACCTGGGACCGCCCGTGGCGCGGCTTCAAGAGCGTATCGACCCCCTCGGAAGTCAGCCTCAAGCCCGAAGAAACCAGCGAGGGCGAAGCCTGGCGCCGCCTGACCCTGATCAGCCAACCACCGATCAGCCAGGCCACAGCGGGCATGAGCGTGTTTTTGCGTGGCCAGTTCTGGGACCTGGGCAGCGCCGGGCAGAGCTTTCTGAGCCGCAACGGGCAACTGTTCGCCGACGGCGAAGCCCGTGGCGCGCGCCTGCTCAATATCTGGCTGTAACCGCGTGAAGCCGGTGCGCCTGGGGGATCTGTCGGTGGGCTTCGTGCACACCCTGGCCGATGCCATCCAGAGCCACGGCCTTGACCCGCAACCTTTGTTGCTGCAATACGGCCTGGACCCGGCACGCCTGGCGGAAGCGGGTGCGCGCTTGTCGATCCCGCGCTATATGCGCCTGGGGCATGCGGCCATCCAACTGACCGGTGATCCGGGGCTGGGCCTGCGCATGGGTCAGCTCAGTCGCCTGAGCCAGGCCGGGCTCGCCGGGGTGACCGCCGCCCAGGCTCCGACCGTACGCGAGGCCGCGCGCACGCTGACCCGCTTCGAACCGCTGTATGGCTCCAACTACCGTGGGCAATCGAGCTTTCATGAGGACGCCGAAGGCGCCTGGCTGCGGTTCTATTCCATCAGCCCCTACAATGCCTATAACCGCTTTGTGGTGGACTCGATCATCGCCGGCTGGCTGCATCAACTGTCGAGCCTGGCGCAACAGCCGGTGCAGGCGCAGCGTATCGAAATCGAGTTCCAGGTCCCCGAATACAGCTCGTTGTATGGCGTGCTGGGAGACAGTCCGGTGCAGTTCGGCGCCGACAGCAATCAACTACGCCTTAACCAGGCCACCCTGGCCCTGCGCAACCCACAGCACTGCCCGAGTACCTGGCACCTGTTGTTACAGCTGTGTGAAAGGGAACTGGAGCAACTGACCCGCACCCGCAGCCTGCGCGAGCGCATTACTCGGCTGCTGGGGCCGATGCTCAATGGTGGCCGGGAACCCGACCTGGAAGAAGTGGCGGCACGCCTGAAGCTGCCCACCTGGACGCTGCGCCGTAAACTGGCCGACGAAGGCACGCAGTTTCGCGCGATTCTCAACGATACCCGCCGCGATCTGGCCATGACCTACATTCGCGACACGGAACTGGCCTTTGGCGAGATCGCCTACTTGCTCGGTTTTGCCTCAGCCCAAGCCTTCCAACGCGCCTTCAGGCGCTGGAACAACCAGACCCCAGGGGAATTTCGCCGCAGTCAGCGGCATTCCGCCTGAAGTCGGGCTTACAGCTCGGTGGCATCGTCGACCGGATCCAGTGGGTCGAGTTCGAATGCCTGGTACTCCAGCAGTTCTTCCTGGTAATCGTCCATGGTGGACTCCTTGTTGAGATAAAAGCGCCAGCGCAATTAATGACCTGCACGACCAGACTAAAGTGCCGTCATGACGAAAAAATGTCTGCGCCTTTATGTTCCCGCACGTGAAGATTAAACGCGGCAGCGGCGGACTGATTTAGCCGGAAGACCGAGGCACTATTGCAATCATTGCAATTGCAATCAACTGACCAATTCCATTAGGGTAGGCACCTCTGTCGCCAGGAGCCACGCCCCATGCCCGCCTCTACCGCACTCGCTGCGCAGCTGTGCATCGACGCACTTGACACGCGCGCCTACTCGCGCAGCTCACCGCTGTACACGGTCCTGAGCATGGCCGGCGCGCTGGAATCCAGCCGCCAGGCCTGGGTGATTCGCGGCCAGTCGCGCAGTCGGCGCCCGGGTAACTGGCCCACCTGGTTTGCGTGCAATACCGGAGAAAAACCGATGCTCTACCTGCACAGCGCCACGTCGTCTGCACAGCTGTGTGCACTGTCACACCAGACCGCCCAGCGCGGCATTTTGTGCAATGACAGTGAAACCCAGCCATCCCCGTGGCCGAAGGGCGCGCAACCGTCGCTGCCATTGTGGCTGGCGAGCCATCCACGCTGTACGCCCTATGACCCGGCCTCGGGCGAAGAGGCACGGGCCATCGTGCTGGGCGGGTTACGTACGCTGTACGTGGATGGCCAGCCAGGGTTTTATTACCTGGCGCTGCATGATCAGCACAGCACCCTCGCACCGCAGACGCTGGACCGCGAAGGTGCGATCAAGGGCATGTACCCCGTCCGGCGCACTGCCGGCGTGGAGCACGTGCGTTTGCTGGGTGCCGGTCGAGCCTTGGAAGAGGTCCTGCACGCCGCGCTATTGCTGGAGCAGCAATGGGGTATCACGGCGCACGTATGGAGTTGCCCCAGCTACACCCGACTGGCCCGCGAGGCGGCGGCGGCTGAGCGCTGGAACCGCCTGCATCCATGCGCGCCCAGACGCAGCAGCCATCTGCGCGACTGCCTGGCGGGGAGCCGAACACCGGTGATTGCCGTCACTGGCTACCCGCAGGCGGTCGTCGACCCGTTGGCCGCGCATGTGGACACACGCTTCGTAGCGCTGGGCGCAGGCTCGGTGCAGGCAGGCGCGCCGAACCGCTACTGGATTGCAGTGCTGGCCTTGAAGGCGTTGGCCGATGAAGGGCATGTCGATACACAAACAGTGGAAGAAGCCCTGCAACGGTATGACCTGAAATGACCCGGCCACGTTTGATCACATTCATGCCTTGCGCCGGCTACGGGTTTGCACGCCGGCCTCCATCGCCAACCCCGCCGTACGCTGCAGTGCATCGGCAAACGCCTGGCGATGCTCAGGCTCGATTTGCGACAAAAACAGCTCATCCACGGTGCTTTCGTAGATTTTCCACATCTTTTTGCGCAGCGTACGACCCGCCTCGGTGATCGAGGCAAACGCCGCGCGGCCATCACCGTCGGAACGCGAACGCACCACCAGGCCGTCCTTTTCAAGGCGGTCGACCAGGCGCGTGAGGTTGTAACGCTCAATGGCCAGCACATCGGCCAATTCATGCATGCGGCGGGTGCCTTCAGGACCGCTTTCCAAGCCCCACAGCGCGTCGTACCAGGCATACGGCGGCAGTTGCGCTTCACCCAGACGGCGCTCGATCTCACGGATGACCGTCCTGTGGGCCCTGACAAAACGGAACCATACATCAGGCTCTTTCGACGACATGCAACACCATCCGGGAAATTTCAAGAAGGTTGCAATAGTAGCTCATCCCGGGCTAAATTCCGGCATATCGTTGCAATTGCAACTACATCGCAGCACGCCCACAAGGTGTTCGCCGCCCGGAATCCGCCTACCCTGGAGTCTCATATGAATCCCAATAACGCAGCATCCCTGGACAACGATCCGCAGGAAACCCGCGAGTGGCTGGACTCCATCGAATCGGTGCTGTCTGCCGAAGGCCGCCCTCGCGCCCATTACCTGATCGACCAACTGCTGGATTTCGACGTCGCGCGCCATGGCGACTTCTACGGGCGCGTGACCACCCCTTACGTCAATACCATTGCTGTCGAGCGCCAACTGCCCTACCCCGGCGACCTGGACATTGAACGGCGGACCAATGCGTTTATCCGCTGGAATGCCATGGCGATGGTATTGCGTGCCGGCAAACACTCAGGCGTGGGTGGGCATATTGCGACCTATGCGTCAGCCGCAGTGCTGTACGACGTAGGCTTTGACCATTTCTTTCGTGGCCGAACCGACACCTTTGACGGCGACCTCGTGTACATCCAGGGCCACTCCTCCCCTGGCATCTACGGCCGCGCGTATCTGGAAGGCCGCCTCAACGAGGCCCAACTGGATAACTTTCGCCGCGAGGCCGGTGGCGAAGGGCTGTCTTCCTACCCTCACCCACGGCTGATGCCGGACTTCTGGCAATTCCCTACAGTGTCCATGGGCCTGGGGCCGATCACTGCGGCTTATCAGGCGCGCTTCATGCGTTACCTGGAGTTTCGCGACCTCAAGCAACACCAGGGTCGCAAGGTATGGGCGTTCCTCGGTGACGGCGAGATGGACCAGCCGGAATCGCTGGCCGCCATTTCCCTGGCCGGTCGCGAAAAACTCGACAACCTGATCTTCGTCGTCAACTGCAACCTGCAGCGCCTGGACGGCCCGGTGCGCGGTAATGCCAAGGTGATTCAGGAGTTCGAGAGTGTATACCGCGCCGCCGGCTGGAATGTGATCAAGGTCATCTGGGGCGGTGGCTGGGATGCGCTGCTGGAAAAGGACCGCAGCGGCTTGCTGCGCCAGCGCATGATGGAATGCGTGGACGGCGATTACCAGAATTACAAATCCCAGAATGGCGCCTACGTGCGCGAGCATTTCTTCGGCAAATACCCGGAGTTGCTCGCACTGGTTGCGGACATGTCCGATATCTGGAAACTCTCACGGGGCGGCCATGACCCGCTCAAAGTCTACAACGCCTACGCCGCCGCAGTGCGCCACAAGGGCCAGCCCACGGTGATCCTGGCCAAGACCGTCAAGGGCTTCGGCATGGGCGAAGCTGGCGAAGGCCAGAACATCAATCATCAATTGAAGAAGATGGGTGCCGACGCGGTAAAAGCCTTCCGCGACCGCTTCGGGCTGGACGTGGCCGATGACCAGCTCGACGAAATCCCTTACCTCAAGCCGGCTGCCGACAGCGCAGAAGCCCGCTACTTCAATGCCCGGCGCCAGGCGCTGGGCGGGTATGTGCCCGCCCGGCACACTGATGTGGCCCCGTTGACTATTCCACCCCTGTCCGTATTCGCCACTCAACTCAAGGACACCGGCGAGCGCGCTATTTCCACCACCATGGCGTTTGTCCGCATTCTCGGCACGCTGCTCAAAGACCCGCATCTGGGCAAGCTGATCGTCCCCATCGTGCCGGACGAGTCGCGCACCTTCGGCATGGAAAGCCTGTTCCGGCAGATCGGCATCCACTCCGCCGTCGGCCAGCTTTACACCCCGCAGGACGCCGGGCAACTGAGCTACTACAAAGAGAGCAAGGACGGACAGATCATGCAGGAAGGCCTGAATGAATCAGGTGCCATTTCTTCCTGGATCGCGGCGAGTACGTCCTACAGCAACCATGGACTGATGACGCTACCGTTCTATATTTTCTATTCGATGTTCGGCTTCCAGCGCGTCGGCGACCTGGCCTGGGCAGCGGGCGACGCACGAGCCCGCGGCTTTCTGCTGGGTGCCACGGCCGGGCGCACTACCTTGATGGGCGAAGGGTTGCAGCATGACGACGGGCACAGCCATATCCTGGCCTCGGTAGTGCCTTGCTGCGTGGCCTACGATCCGACCTTTGCCTACGAGCTGGCGGTGATTATTCGCGAGGGCATGCGGCGCATGTATGTCGAACAGGAAGACATTTACTACTACATCACCCTGCTCAACGAAAACTACCCGCACCCGGCAATGCCCGAAGGCGTGGAAGATGGGATTCTCAAAGGGATGTATCCGCTGAGCACACACCCGGATGCGCGGGTGCAACTCATGGGAAGCGGTTCGATCCTGCGCGAAGTCATCGCTGCAGCGGCACTGCTCGAGGAAGACTTCGGTCTATACAGCGATGTCTGGAGCGTCACCAGCCTGACCGAGCTGCGCCGTAACGGGCACTCCGTAGAGCGCTGGAACCTGCTGCATCCGGAAAGTGAACCGCGTCTGAGCTACGTGGAGCAGTGCCTTGTCGGCAAAGCCGGGCCGGTGGTGGCAGCGACGGACTACATGAAATTATTCGCCGATCAGATTCGCCCCTTCGTACACGGCCGCCGCTTTGTGGCGCTGGGAACCGACGGTTTCGGGCAGTCGGATACCCGGGAAGCCTTGCGCGAGTTTTTTGAAGTGGACCGCCACTTCATCGTGCTGGCGACGTTGAAGGCACTGGCGGATGACGGTGTGATCGGTCGTGACAAAATCGCGGAGGCAATCAACCGCTACGGGATCAACGTCGACAAGACTGACCCCGTAACGGTCTGAGTCATTGCGCTGGCGTTGGCAGGGCTGGAATCGCCTCTGTCGGCGCCGGCAGGCTGGGGTTGGTCGGCGCGGGCGCGGACTCTATGGCTGGGGTCTCTGGTGCCGTCTGCGGCATTGGCTCTACGCTCGGCGCGATGGGTTCGGCCTCCGGTGGCGGTGCCAGTGGCTGCGCACCGGCAGGGGTTGCGGGCGCTTCTTGAGGTGTTTCAAGCTTCTCGGTGGCCGGCGCGGCTTTCGGTTCAGGCATGCCAAGCTCATCCTTGGGCTTCTCGGGTATATGCTCAGCCTGCTTCACTTCCTGGGGCAGGAACACATCCACCAAGGCAAAGTAACGCTCATAGAACTTGGGCGCCGAGACGGTCTCGCTCGCCACCTTGACCATCGAGTCATCGGTGGAGCCGATCGGCATCGACACCGAACCCAGCACCCCAACCCCAAGACTTGCGGAGTTGTTGACCTTCTTCAGCGCATAGCGGTCCTGCAAGGCGTTGGCAAACATCGTCGAATGGTTGCTGCCTTTGCCATCGGCGGCACACACCACGTTGAAGCTGATCTGCAGGTGGGTCTCGCCGGTCTGCTGGAAACTCTTGTTGCCGGCCACCAGCTTCGGATCGCTGCTGGTGATGATATAGCCCTGGCTCAGCAGGGCACGGCGCGCCGCTTCACAGGCCGCTATATCGCTCACCGGGTAATCGCGGGAAAACGTACCGGAGTCGTCGAAATTCTCATGCTCGTAAATAGCGGTCTTGGGTGACGAGCAACCCGCCGCGCCCGCCAGCACCAGCGCCAACCCGAGGTTTCGCAAGTGAAATGATGTCGACATCGAAAATCCTGAGAAAAACAGTCCGGGCGGTATTGTGCAACAGAACGAGGGGTTGGCGCGCGCATTCCTGTCGGTAAAACGTCACAGGTTTTTTGAACGGCGCCAATGATTATGACAAGTTTGTTTACAACTTATTCCCCAACTTCCTATTATCGTCCTGGGTGCGTTGCTGCATAGGGCACAGCGCAGGTTAAACGTTAAGCGTTGGTCGGGCCGCCAATGGAGCTTTGTCGTGCCTGATAAACACCCCGCTATCCCCCGCCCCCAGCGTTTGACCGAGGGCGCGCTGTCTGCCCTCGAGCGCTATTCACATATTGAGGCCGTCAGCGGCATCGTCCTGCTATTGGCCGCCATCGTGGCCTTGATCTGGGCCAACAGTGCAGCGGCCGACACCTATGAGCACTTCTGGAACACGCCGGTCACCCTTGGGCTGGGCGACTACAGCGTGTCGCGCTCCCTGCATTTCCTGGTCAATGACGGCCTGATGACCATCTTCTTCCTGGTGGTGGGCGCCGAGATTCGTCAGGAAATCAAGGACGGCGCGCTCGCCAACCTGAAGCTGGCCACCTTGCCATTGGGTGCCGCGCTGGGCGGCGTACTGATGCCGGCGATCATTTACACCCTGCTCAACCACGGCACCGCCGCCGCCAGTGGCTGGGCCGTGCCCACCGCGACAGACATCGCCTTTGCTGTCGGCGTGCTGGCACTGTTGGGCAAGTCGATTCCCAGTGGCGTGCGTGTTTTGCTGCTGGCCCTGGCAATCATCGATGACATCGTGGCGATCCTGATCATCGCCGTTTTCTTCACCGCCAGCCTCGACTACATGGGGCTGGTGATTGCCGCCGCCGGGCTTGCGCTGGTGGTGGTTTTCCAGCGCATGGGCATCGGCAAAGCCGCTATCTACCTGCTGCCCGGAGCAATTGTGTGGTTCGGCCTGCTCAAGACCGGCGTTCACCCGACGCTCGCCGGCGTGATCCTGGGACTGATGACCCCGGTCAACTCCAAGCCCACCACCGAGCGTCCGCTGGACACCATCGGCCGTACGTTCGCCGAATTGATGGAGCGCTTCTCGCAGTCGCCGGAAGGCCCCGGACAGGTTGCCCAGCCACTCAAGCAATTGCGCCACGCACAGCGCGAGCTGTTACCGCCCGTGCAGCGGGTGCAATCGGCGTTGCACCCGTGGGTGGCGTTCGGCGTGATGCCGCTGTTCGCGCTGGCCAACGCCGGCGTCAGCCTGAGCGGCTTCAACCTGGACGATCCCCTGCCCCACGGCGTGTTCATGGGCGTAATCTTCGCCCTGGTGCTCGGCAAACCCCTGGGCGTGATGCTGGCCAGTGTCACCCTGGTCAAGCTCAACCTCTGCAGGCTGCCGGACGGCGTCAGCTGGGCAGGTGTCGGCCTGGTCGGCCTGCTGGCGGGGATCGGTTTCACCATGTCGATCTTCATCTCGTCCCTGGCGTTCTCCGACCCGGCCTTGCTCTCGGCGGCCAAGCTGAGCGTATTGACGGCCTCGACCCTGGCCGCAGTCATCGGGCTGACCTGGGGCAAACTCAGGTTCTCGGGCAAGAAGACGTGAGAAGCATAAGTCGCAGGCTTTAACGCACGCAAAAAAAGACCCCGGCCTTTTCAGGACGGGGTCTTTTTTGTCAAGCCAACATCAGAACTTCTTGATGTCTGCCTGGGTTTCCAGCTGCTTGCGGTACGCCGCGAAGTCCTGCTGGCCGATACGGGAAGCGAGGAAGCGGCGGTATTGCGCTTTTTCTTCGTCCGTAGGGGCTGCCGCTTCGTTGACACCGTTCAAGCGCACGATCACCAGGCTGCCGTCGCGCAGAGTGACGGTGGTGAAGGTCGGCTTGTCCTTGGCCGCTGGCTTGGGCATGCGGAACAGCGCTTGCAGCACAGCAGGGTCGACGCCTTCCTGGCCACGGGTCGCCGCTTCAGTCACCTTCCAGGCCTGGCCGTCAATCGGCTGGTCCAGCGCAGTCTTGCCATCACGCAGGCTGGCGATCAACTCGTCGGCATGGGTTTTGGCGGCAGCGCTCGCACGCTCCTTGGTCATCTGCGTGCGGATCGCCGCCTCAACCTTTTCCAGCGGCAGCTGGGCAGGCTTGAGGTGCTCTTTGGCGCGCAGCACGATGATGGTTTCCGGGTCCAGCTCGATGGCGCTGCTGTTGGCACCCTCATCCAGCACTTCCGGACTGAACGCAGCGGTGACCACGGCACGGTTGGCCGCGACGCCTTCGCCACCTTCACGGCCGAACGGCGCCGACGTGTGTACGGTCAATTTCAGATCGGACGCCGGCTGGGCCAGGTCGGAAGCCTCGAATGCCGCATCTTCCAACTGCTTGGTCGCTTCGACAAAGCGCTGTTCAACCTGCTGGGTCTTGAGCTCGCGGGTCAGCTTGTCTTTCAGGCTGGCGAACGTCGGCACTTCTGGCGCTTCAACGCCCAGCAGCTTGATCAAGTGCCAACCGAAGGCGCTGCGCACCGGCGCGGACACCTGGTCTTGCTTGAGGCCGTACAGCGCCGTCTCGAAGTCCGGATCGTAGACACCGGGACCGGCAAAGCCGAGATCGCCGCCATTGTTGGCCGAACCCGGGTCCTGAGAGAACTCTTTGGCCAGGGCGTCAAACTGTTCGCCCTTGGCCAGGCGCGCCTGGATGTCTTCGATCTTGGCCTTGGCTTGCGCCTCGGTGACCTTGTCGTTGACCTCGATCAGAATGTGCGCGGCACGACGCTGTTCAGCGAGGTTGGCGGTTTCTTTCTCATAGGCGGCCTGCAGCTCATCGTCCTTGACGGTGACCTGGTCGAAGAAGGACGACTTCTTCAGCTCCAGGTAGTCGATGACGACCTGATCCGGGGTCATGAACTCCTTGGCATGCTGGTCGTAGTACGCCTTGACTTCGTCGTCGGTGAGTTTCACCGCTGCCGGGTCAGCCTTGATGTTGACGGTGGCAAAATCGCGCGTCTGTTTTTCCAAACGGGCGAATGCCAGCACCTCGGTATCGGTCACGAAACCACTGCCGGCGATGCCTGCGCGAACCTGACCGATCAGCATTTCCTGGGTCATCATCTGACGGAATTGCAGGCGGCTATAGCCCAGTTGACGAATCACCTGGTCAAAGCGCTCGGCGTTGAACTGGCCATCCACCTGGAACTCCGGCGTCTGCAGGATCACCTGGTCCAAAGCCGCTTCCGAGAAGCCGAACTTGGAATCCGCAGCGCCTTGCAGCAGCAGCTTGCGATCGATCAGGCCCTTGAGGGCCGCGTCGCGCAGCAGTTTCTCGTCCAACAGGGAAGCATCGAAATCCTTGCCCAGTTGTTGCATCAGCTGGCGCCGTTGCATATCAACGGCCTGGCTCAGTTCGGTCTGGGTGATTTCCTCACCGTTGACCTTGGCCACGTCCTGCTTGTTATTACCCGAAGCCTGGAAAATAGCCTCGATACCGGTGAACGCCATCAATGCGACGATGATCCCGATAATGGTCTTGGCAATCCAGCCTTGTGAATTGTCCCTGATATTTTGCAGCATGCGTCCCCCAGAAACGGTTGAACATCAAAATAGGCAACCGTGGAGCGTGGGTAGAATCCGGATAGAAGAAAGGCGCATCCGAGGATGCGCCTTCTCGTAACTGGCGGAGCGGACGGGAGTTTTAACGCTGACCCCCGGCGTGGCGACCCGATGGATACTCGGGCCGGCTACCGCTCCGCTGCCAGGCCAGACCTGCGTCCGACCCGGGTAAGCAAAGGCTTGATCGAAGCTTAGTTAACGGCTTCTTTCAGGGCTTTACCGGCTTTGAAACCTGGTTTCTTGGCAGCAGCGATTTGCAGTGCTTTGCCGGTCTGTGGGTTACGGCCAGTGCGAGCTGGGCGGTCAGTCACAGAGAAAGTACCGAAGCCTACCAGTACCACGGAGTCGCCGGCCTTCAGAGCGCCAGTGACGGATTCGATTACTGCGTCCAGCGCACGGCCGGCAGCAGCTTTCGGGATATCAGCGGATGCAGCGATAGCATCAATCAGTTCCGACTTGTTCACTCTAAGTCCCCTTATATATCTATGAGTATGATTCTAAGTTTTTTGGTAAAAAGCAAAAACCAGTGCTGGATGGCCAACAGACACTTAAGAGCCGCTTTATAACAAGGGCTCTAAAAAGCTGTCAAGGAAGCCCCCCAGGCTCCAGCACTTTAATGCGTGCTAATTCTTTCCTTGGAATCCGACTCGCGTTTTTCGTCCTTCGCGACAATCTCCGGAGCCACATCCGGCAAGGGCTCCGGCGCGTATTGCAGCGCAATTTGCAGGACTTCGTCAATCCATTTAACCGGTTTGATCTGAAGATCCTGTTTAATATTGTCTGGAATTTCCTTCAGGTCGCGGACATTCTCTTCGGGAATGATCACGGTCTTGATTCCACCCCGGTGCGCGGCGAGCAATTTCTCTTTCAGACCGCCGATGGCCAATACCTGGCCGCGCAGGGTAATTTCACCGGTCATTGCCACATCGGCACGCACCGGAATGCCCGTCAATGCCGACACCAGGGCCGTGCACATGCCTACACCCGCGCTGGGGCCATCCTTCGGGGTCGCCCCTTCCGGCATGTGGATATGGGTGTCGTGCTTCTGGTGGAAGTCCAGGGGGATACCCAGGCTCTTGGCACGGCTGCGCACCACGGTCTGCGCGGCGGTGATCGATTCGACCATCACATCGCCGAGGGAGCCGGTCTTGATCAACTGGCCCTTGCCCGGGATCACGGCAGCTTCGATCGTCAGCAACTCGCCGCCCACCTGAGTCCACGCCAGGCCCGTCACCTGCCCTACCTGATCCTGCTGCTCGGCCAGGCCGTAGCGGAATTTACGCACACCGAGGAAATGTTCCAGCGCATCGGCCGTCACCTTCACCGAGAAGCGTTTTTCCAGTGCATGTTCCTTGACTGCTTTGCGGCAAACCTTCGCGATCTGGCGCTCAAGGCCCCGTACACCGGCCTCGCGGGTGTAATAGCGCACGATGTCTCGGATCGCTTCGACGTCAAACTCGATCTCGCCTTTCTTCAGGCCGTTGGCCGACGTCTGCTTGGGCGCCAGGTATTTGATCGCGATGTTGATCTTCTCGTCTTCGGTGTAACCCGGTAGACGAATCACCTCCATCCGGTCCAGCAACGCCGGCGGAATGTTCATGGAGTTGGAGGTGCACAGGAACATCACGTCGGAGAGGTCGTAATCGACTTCCAGA
Source organism: Pseudomonas sp. CFBP13528 (assembly GCF_005233615.1). Lineage (NCBI taxonomy): Bacteria > Pseudomonadati > Pseudomonadota > Gammaproteobacteria > Pseudomonadales > Pseudomonadaceae > Pseudomonas > Pseudomonas sp. CFBP13528. The sequence goes on along the minus strand of NZ_QGAJ01000004.1, from coordinate 313,185 downwards.
TAATGGTCGTTGAAGTTGTGGTTCTGCTCGGGATCGAGCACCTCAAGCAGCGCCGACGCCGGATCGCCACGCATATCGCTGCCCATCTTGTCGATTTCATCGAGCAGGAACAGCGGGTTGCGCACGCCCACTTTGGTCATTTTTTGAATCAATCTTCCTGGCATCGAACCGATATACGTCCGGCGATGGCCGCGGATTTCCGCCTCGTCACGCACGCCACCCAGGGCCATGCGCACAAATTTGCGGTTGGTCGCGCTGGCGATGGACTCCGCCAGAGAGGTTTTACCCACCCCGGGAGGCCCGACCAGGCATAACACCGGGCCACGAATTTTCTTCACGCGCTTTTGCACGGCGAGGTATTCGAGGATGCGTTCCTTGACCTCTTCAAGGCCGTAGTGATCGGCATCGAGGATTTCTTCGGCGCGGGCCAGGTCCAGGCGGACCTTGGTCTGGGCCTTCCACGGCACTTGCACCAGCCAGTCGATGTAGGAGCGAACCACGGTGGCTTCGGCCGACATCGGCGACATTTGCTTGAGCTTGTTCAGCTCGGCCGTGGCCTTGGTCAGCGCGTCCTTCGGCAGGCCGGCGGCATCGATACGCTTTTTCAGCTCTTCGATCTCGTTGTGGCCTTCCTCGCCGTCGCCGAGTTCTTTTTGAATGGCCTTCATCTGCTCATTCAAGTAGTACTCGCGCTGGCTACGCTCCATTTGCTTCTTCACGCGGCCACGAATGCGCTTCTCGACCTGCAGCAGGTCGATTTCACCGTCCAGCAGTGCCAGCACATGCTCGACACGGGCCGACAGGTCGATGATTTCGAGGATGTCCTGTTTCTGCTCGATTTTCAGCGCCATGTGCGCAGCCATGGTGTCGACCAGGCGGCTCGGCTCATCGATGCTGTTGAGGGACGACAGGACTTCCGCCGGGACTTTCTTGCCCAGCTGCACATACTGTTCGAACTGCGAAAGCAGGCTGCGCACGAAGACTTCGGATTCACGCTCAGGGGCTTCGACTTCGTCGATCAGCGCCACTTCGGCGCGCAGGTGGCCGTCCACCTCCATGAAACGCTCGACCGCGCCGCGCTGCTCGCCCTCCACCAGCACCTTGACGGTACCGTCGGGCAGCTTGAGCAATTGCAGGACAGTGGCAACGGTGCCGACGCGATACAGGGCGTCTTCGCCCGGATCATCATCAGCAGGATTCTTCTGGGCCAGCAGCAGGATCTGCTTGTCGCCCGTCATCGCAGCCTCGAGGGCTTCGATAGACTTCTCGCGCCCCACGAACAGCGGGATAACCATGTGCGGATAGACGACGACATCACGCAACGGCAGGAGAGGCAATTCGATGGTTGTCTTCATGATTTCGCCTCTATGACAGTTGAAAAATAAGCTTGAAACCAAGATGGGGGTTGCATGCAAAAAAAACAAGCTCAATGCCAGCACTTAAACGCATGAATAAACGCGATTTAATCAGCCGTCCTGCAAAAATACCCCAAAAAAACAAGGGGCCCCAAAAAGGCCCCTTGCTTGTACCGCCACTGCAAAGACGCTTACGCGTCAGGTGCAGCCTTGGCAGCCGGCTCACTGTTTTCATAGATATACAGTGGCTTGGACTTGCCTTCGATAACGCTTTCGTCGATCACCACTTTACTCACCTCGGACTGCGAGGGGATTTCGTACATGGTGTCGAGCAACACGCCTTCGAGGATCGAGCGCAGACCACGTGCACCGGTCTTGCGCTCCAGTGCGCGCTTGGCCACTGATTTGAGCGCATCGGTACGGAACTCGAGGTCCACACCTTCCATCTCGAACAGCTTGGCGTACTGCTTGGTCAGGGCGTTTTTCGGCTCGGTGAGGATCTGAATCAACGCAGCCTCATCCAGCTCGTCCAGCGTCGCCAGGACCGGCAAACGACCGACGAATTCCGGGATCAGACCGAACTTGACCAAATCGTCAGGTTCGACTTCACGCAGGGACTCGCCCACCTTCTTGCCTTCTTCCTTGCTGCGCACTTCAGCGCCGAAACCGATACCGCCACGGGTGGAACGCTGCTGGATGACCTTTTCAAGCCCGGAGAACGCACCGCCACAGATAAACAGGATGTTGCGCGTATCGACCTGCAGGAATTCCTGCTGCGGGTGCTTGCGGCCACCTTGGGGCGGTACCGAAGCGACCGTGCCTTCGATCAGCTTCAACAGGGCCTGCTGTACGCCTTCACCGGAAACATCCCGAGTGATCGACGGATTGTCCGACTTGCGCGAAATCTTGTCGATCTCGTCGATGTAGACAATACCCATCTGGGCCTTCTCTACGTCGTAGTCGCACTTCTGCAGCAGTTTCTGAATGATGTTCTCGACATCTTCGCCCACATAACCCGCCTCAGTGAGGGTGGTGGCGTCGGCGATGGTGAACGGAACGTTCAGCAGGCGAGCGAGGGTTTCCGCAAGCAGGGTCTTACCCGAGCCTGTTGGGCCGATCAGCAGGATATTACTCTTGCCGAGTTCGACTTCGTCGCCTTTCTTGTCACGCTGGTTCAAGCGCTTGTAGTGGTTGTACACCGCTACGGCCAGAACCTTCTTTGCACGCTCCTGACCAATGACGTACTGGTCAAGGATGCCGCTGATTTCTTTAGGCGATGGGAGTTTGTGCGCACTGCTCTCGGCCTGGGCTTCCTGCACCTCCTCGCGGATGATGTCATTGCACAGGTCGACGCATTCGTCGCAGATAAACACCGAGGGGCCGGCAATCAATTTGCGCACTTCATGCTGGCTTTTGCCACAGAAGGAGCAATAAAGCAGCTTGCCGTTGTCCTCGCCGTTGCGGGTGTCAGTCATTCGTTCGATCCAAATCCGATAGGCTTGCAACACAAGATGAAGGCTTATGCGGGCTTTTTCAAGCCCGCCAGTGGTCGGACATGCCGACCAGCCCTATTTTGAGCGGCTTATATTAAGCGGGGCGCTTTTCGATCACGGCGTCGATCAACCCGTATTCACGGGCCGCTTCAGCACTCATGAAATTATCACGGTTGGTATCACGCTCGATTTCTTCAAGTGTGTGCCCGCTGTGCTTGGCCATCAGTGTGTTGAGGCGCTCACGAATGAAGAGGATTTCCTTGGCATGGATTTCGATGTCCGATGCCTGGCCCTGGAACCCGCCCAGTGGCTGGTGAATCATCACACGTGAGTTCGGCAGGCAGTAACGCTTGCCCTCGGCACCGGCGGTCAGCAGGAAGGCACCCATGCTGCAGGCCTGGCCAATGCAGGTAGTCGATACGTTTGGCTTGATGAACTGCATGGTGTCGTAGATCGACATCCCCGCCGTCACCGAACCGCCCGGCGAGTTGATGTAGAGATGGATGTCCTTGTCCGGGTTTTCCGCTTCAAGGAACAGCAGCTGCGCACAGATCAGGTTAGCCATGTAGTCCTCTACCGGGCCGACCAGAAAGATCACTCGCTCCTTGAGCAGGCGCGAGTAGATGTCGTAGGCGCGTTCGCCACGAGCGGACTGCTCGACAACCATCGGGACCAGGCCGCCTGCGGCCTGGATATCAGAGTTCTGCTGAATATAGGAATTACGGAACATGCTCTGCAGTTACTCCCAAATAGTCATGTCTTGAAAACGCATAAGCCAGCGCGAGGCTGGCTTATGGTTGAATTTCCAACGAGTTGGACAATCAGTCGGCTTGTGCTGCTTCTGCCGGTTTGACTGCTTCTTCGTAAGAGACCGCTTTATCGGTCACCTTAGCCTTCTGCAGAACAGTATCCACAACTTGTTCTTCCAGCACAACCGAACGTACTTCGTTCAGTTGCTGGTCGTTCTTGTAGTACCAAGCCACGACCTGCTCAGGTTCCTGGTAGGCCGACGCCATTTCCTGGATCATTTCGCGAACACGGTCTTCGTCCGGCTTGAGGTCGAACTGCTTGACCACTTCAGCCACGATCAGGCCCAGCACGACACGGCGCTTGGCTTGCTCTTCGAACAGCTCGGCCGGCAGTTGGTCAGGCTTGATGTTGCCACCAAACTGCTGAACAGCTTGTACGCGCAGGCGATCCACTTCATTGGACAGCAGGGCCTTGGGCACTTCGATCGGGTTGGCGGCCAGCAGACCGTCCATGACCTGGTTCTTGACCTTGGACTTGATGGCCTGGCGCAGCTCGCGCTCCATGTTCTTGCGCACTTCGGTGCGGAAACCTTCGATGCCGGTTTCCTTGATGCCGAATTGAGCGAAGAACTCTTCGTTCAGCTCTGGCAGCTTAGGCTCGGAAACGCTGTTGACGGTCACGGTGAACTCGGCGGCTTTGCCGGCCAGGTCCAGGTTCTGGTAGTCAGCAGGGAATTCCAGGTTCAGAACGCGTTCTTCACCGGCCTTGGCGCCAACCAGGCCGTCTTCGAAGCCCGGGATCATGCGGTTGGAACCCAGCACCAGCTGAGTACCCTTGGCGGAGCCACCAGCGAATACTTCGCCGTCAACCTTGCCAACGAAATCGATGTTCAGCTGGTCTTCGTTCTGGGCGGCACGGTCGGCCACTTCGAAACGAGTGTTCTGCTTGCGCAGGATTTCCAGCATGTTGTCCAGGTCCGAATCAGCGACGTCGGCGCTCAGGCGCTCGATTTCGATGCCTTCAAAACCGGCCACTTCAAACTCGGGGAACACTTCGAAAGTAGCAACGTATTCCAGGTCCTTGCCAGCTTCCAGGGACTTGGGTTCGATCGAAGGCGAGCCAGCCGGGTTCAGCTTCTGCTCGACAACGGCTTCGTAGAAGGAAGCCTGGATCACGTCACCTACAGCTTCCTGGCGCGCATCGGCACCAAAACGACGCTTGATTTCGCTCATCGGCACCTTGCCTGGACGGAAACCAGCGATCTTGGCCTTCTGGGCAGTCTGCTGCAGACGCTTGTTGACCGCAGTCTCAATACGCTCTGCCGGCACGGTGATGCTCAGGCGGCGCTCGAGAGCAGTAGTATTTTCAACAGAAACTTGCATGGATATTCCTCGTTGCACAGACATTAGCCGGCCATTTCCGACCCCAATCAAGGGCATGCATTCTAGTGGGTCAAACTCAAGAAGTCACCCTACTCAAAATACACCTGAAAACAGCCGGCAATTTATCGGTACGAAGGCACTGAAGTACCTCGCCCCGGTGACAAATACAGCCAATTGCGCCAGGGCTCTGCGCCGCCCTTCTATATATAGAACGAGCAACCACTCATCTCCCTGACGGCCCGCCCCGCGAACGGCGCGAGCAGGCAACACGGCATCATCGAGACACACAAACACGACGAAACGCGCTGCCGATGGGGCCCACTACCTGCGACCGCCGAAATATCGAACCGCCAAAACCAAAAAAGGCGCCAGACTGTTAAATCTGGCGCCTTTCGAATATGGGGTGGACGAAGGGGATCGAACCCTCGACAACGGGAGTCACAATCCCGTGCTCTACCAACTGAGCTACGCCCACCATATTGCGTTAACAAAGAAACCAAACTACTTCTTTGTTGAACCCTGCCCAGCCTGACAGCCGAGCAACGTTTTATTTGGTGCGGATGAAGAGACTCGAACTCTTACGCCTCGCGGCGCTGGAACCTAAATCCAGTGTGTCTACCAATTCCACCACATCCGCGCTTGAAGCTCTTAAAGCAAAGGCGCCAGACGGTTAATCTGGCGCCTTTCAAAATATGGGGTGGACGAAGGGGATCGAACCCTCGACAACGGGAGTCACAATCCCGTGCTCTACCAACTGAGCTACGCCCACCATATAGCGCTACTTGTGCCAAAGCTGCCTAATGGCGCACCCGGCAGGACTCGAACCTGCGACCATCCGCTTAGAAGGCGGATGCTCTATCCAGCTGAGCTACGGGCGCCTGATTAATCTGTACTCTTGGAGGATTACAAACTAAGTGTTTCCAGCCTTGCAGTACAACAATTCTGCTCGACCTTCTAACCAGTGCTAGGCTGTGCCCGACAAGTGCGACGAATAGTATAGAGCAGCCTGAAACCCGTCAAATCTTTTTTGAAAAAAACTGATTTTATTTAAGGGGTTAGGCCAATTTGCAGACCAAGCGCCTTTGCCCTCGCGCCTTGGCGTGCGAGAATGCGCGCACTTTTCTTCCCCCTCTCGATGGTTAATCACGCGTAATGACTGCACAACTTATCGACGGCAAATCAATCGCCGCCAGCCTGCGCCAGCAGATCGCCAAACGCGTCACCGAGCGTCGCCAGCAAGGCCTGCGCACGCCTGGCCTCGCGGTGATCCTGGTCGGCAGCGATCCTGCCTCTCAGGTTTACGTCTCGCACAAGCGTAAAGACTGTGAAGAGGTGGGCTTTATCTCCAAAGCCTACGACTTGCCTTCGGACACCACTCAACAGGCCCTGACCGACCTGATTGACAGCCTCAACGATGACCCGGACATGGACGGCATCCTGCTCCAGTTGCCGCTGCCCGAGCACCTGGACGCCTCCCAACTGCTGGAACGCATCCGCCCGGACAAAGACGTCGATGGTTTCCACCCTTATAACGTTGGCCGACTGGCCCAGCGTATCCCGCTGCTGCGCCCGTGCACGCCCAAAGGGATCATGACGTTGCTGGAAAGCACCGGGGTCGATCTGTACGGTCTCGATGCAGTCGTGGTGGGCGCGTCGAATATCGTCGGTCGCCCGATGGCCATGGAACTGTTGCTGGCCGGCTGCACCGTGACCGTCACCCACCGCTTCACCAAGGACCTGGCCGGCCACGTTGGCCGCGCCGACCTGGTCGTGGTCGCCGCCGGCAAGCCGGGCCTGGTCAAAGGTGAATGGATCAAGGAAGGCGCCATCGTCATTGACGTGGGCATCAACCGCCAGGACGACGGCAAGCTGGTGGGTGATGTGGTTTACGACACCGCCCTGCCCCGCGCCGGCTGGATCACGCCGGTTCCAGGCGGTGTAGGCCCGATGACCCGGGCGTGCCTGCTGGAGAACACGCTGTATGCGGCGGAAACGTTGCACAGCTAATAACCAGGCGTACTGAAAAAGCCCTGCCTTATCGCAGGGCTTTTTATTGCCCGAAAAAAAACTGTTTTTTCTTAGTTTTTAAGCACTTTCGTCTGGTTCTGGAAGAACATTCGACAGCTTCTGATCCATACTCCTAAAATGTAACGTCATTTTTCATAAAACCCGTTTCCAAACGGTATTTCCTTACTTTTTAGCGAGTTCATCCGCGTGAAAATTCGTCTTTCTCTTGTCAGCCTGTTTTTCGCTTTCACAGGCACGTTCGCCCACGCCGCCGAATCCACCCTGGCCCCGCGTGACGCCTCCAAACTGCAAATTGCCTCCGGCAGCGCCATGCTGGTGGATTTGCAGACCAACAAAGTTATCTATGCCAGCAACCCCGACGTGGTAGTACCCATCGCGTCCGTGAGCAAGCTGATGACCGGCCTGATCGTGCTGGAAGCCAAGCAGAACATGGATGAATACATCGACATCAACATCACCGACACGCCGGAGATGAAAGGGGTGTTCTCGCGCGTGAAGATCGGCAGCCAGATGCCGCGCAAGGAGATGCTGCTGATCGCACTGATGTCCTCGGAAAACCGCGCCGCCGCGAGCCTGGCCCACCATTATCCGGGCGGCTACGCGGCGTTTATTGCGGCAATGAACGCCAAGGCCAAGGCGCTGGGCATGACCAGCACCCATTACGTGGAGCCTACAGGCCTGTCGATCCATAACGTGTCGACCGCCCGCGACCTGAGCAAGTTGCTGGCCTATGCGCGCAAGTTCCCGATGTTGAGCCAGTTGAGCACCACCAAGGAAAAGACCGTGGCATTCCGCAAGCCCAACTACACCCTGGGTTTCTCCAACACCGATCACCTGATCAATCGTGCCAACTGGGACATCAAGCTGACCAAGACCGGCTTTACCAACCAGGCCGGGCATTGCCTGGTGCTGGTCACGAGCATGGGTAACCGCCCGGTGTCGCTGGTGATCCTGGATGCCTTCGGCAAGTTCACCCATTTTGCCGATGCGAGCCGTATTCGCAGCTGGGTCGAGACCGGCAAGGGCGGCGCGGTGCCGGATGTGGCGTTGCGCTACAAGGCTGACAAGAACCTGAAGAACCGCGCGGGAGTGGCAGAAGTACGTCGCTGACTCACTCACAACGCAAATTAAATGTGGGAGGGGGCTTGCTCCCGATAGCGGTGGGTCAGTTACAGATACTTCTACTGACACACCCTCATCGGGGGCAAGCCCCCTCCCACATTTGTTACTTGCGTTCCGCCAGGACTTTGAGCGCCTGGGCCGCCGCCCCTTCCTGCCCGGCCTGAGCCGTGGCATTCGCCGCCTCTCGCCAACGCTGCGCGTCCACATTCGCCGGCAACTGGCTCGGACGCTGGGTCAGGATCGCCCAATGACCCGCGCTCTTCCACGCCGACTCAAAGTCACTGAAACCCATCATCAATCGCCGTTCCATGCCGGAACGCAAGAGCACCGTGCTTTTCTGCTGATTGAACCCCACCACCACGACGTAACGCGGGCCGGACCAGAAACTGGAGTTGATGCGCGCCATCACCGGATAACCGGCCGCCACCTGCGCCAGCACCGCGGTCAGCCTTTCATCCAGCGGATACACCATCAACCCGTACTCACGCGCCAGCTTTTGCATGTTGCGTTCAAGGTCCGCCTCGGCGCCCGGCAGGTGCAGTGGCTTATCGAGCAGCCCCGGTGTCATGACAATGCCTTGTTGCGACAGCATGCTGGCCAGTGCCGCAGGAGCGCTCTGATAAGCCTCGCTGCGAAAGGTGGGGACGCCATTGAGTTCAACCCGCTCCGGCAGGCCGGGAAGTTTCGACGGCGGGCTGGAACAGGCCATCAGCCCCAGGGCACAGGCCAGCAGGATGGATGTTCTGAGGTTCGACCGTAAGCGCAATGTTTGACTCTCTTGATCAACTGCCGGTGAGGGTCCCGATCATAGGACGCTCTTGGGCAAGGGTATAGCCTCAAGTGTCGATAAAGCGCTCGCCATAGAGCAAACACGTTGGACGGACACGACCATTGGTCAATAGCAGGCAACCGCCAGGTGGCTAGACTGTCCATTGAGAAGACTGTGTGTACCCCGGACGGGGTGAAGGGAGGCCTGAATGAGCCTTGCAACGACGATTTTCCTGTTGATCTGCGGTTGGCTGGCGGTGGCCGGCGCCATGCTGTGGGGGGTCATGCGCGTGACTCGCCGGCATCATCCCCCCCATGTCAAACCCCCTGCGCCCGCCGAGCCGCGCAAGGCGACGGCGCACCATGCCTAGCCCGGCATGCAATTGAAGTCCTGGGTGGCGGCGACTTCCTTGCCGTGCCCATCCTTGAGCGCTGCGCGCACAGTAGTCCCCAGGCTCGACTCCTCCAGGGTGTAATGCTCACCCGCCTTGAAATGTTTGTACTCGACCCGGCCCTGGCAGTCCTGCTGGTTATCGTCGCCGGGCTCTTCCTCGAACAACGTCACGTCCAGGCGATGGTCCCCGGGGCTCACTTCAAAGTAGCGCCCGTCATCCACGCGCTTGCCGTCGAGGCGCTCGGCCAACAGGTCATTCGGTGCTTCTTCTTTCAAGCCGATCCAGGCCTGGCTCGGGTCGGCCTTGGGTATCGGGCCGGCACACGCCGACAACAATACAACAGCCGCAAAAGTGGGAATCAACAACAGTGTTTTCGGTGACATGGCAGGGCTCCAAAGCGCATCAGTAAAAAGCGTGTCCGATGGCTGACAAGCTTGAAGAGCCGCCGTTTGTAGAACAAATGAATACAAATGAAACGATCTTCAGCCGTTACCTAAATCTTCCTTCACCTGGCTGAAAGGTGCGTGTTAGGTGGGTCGGGCAAGACTGCCGGGGTTTGCAATCCTGCTTTTCTCGGAGACTCACGCATGCTCGGGCTGGTAAAGACCGCACTGCACAAGCCGTACACGTTTATCGTGCTGGCCATATTCATCTGCATCATCGGGCCCATGGCGGCCCTGCGTACGCCCACGGACGTGTTCCCCGATATCGGTATCCCGGTGGTTGCCGTGGTCTGGCAATACAACGGCCTGTCGCCGGACGCCATGGCCGGGCGGGTGATCTACACCTACGAACGCTCCCTGAGCACCACCGTCAACGACATCGAACATATCGAATCGCAATCCCTGCCGGGCATGGGCATCGTCAAGATCTTCTTCCAGCCCGGCGTGGATATCCGCACCGCCAACGCCCAGGTCACCGCGGTGTCACAGACGGTGCTCAAGCAGATGCCACCGGGTATCACTCCACCGCTGATCCTCAACTACAGCGCGTCCACGGTGCCGATCCTGCAAATGGCGTTTTCCAGCCCGAGCCTGTCGGAGGCGAAAATCCGCGACCTGGTGCAGAACAATATCCGCCTGCCGCTGAGCGCCCTGCCCGGCCTGGCGATGCCCACGCCGATGGGCGGCAAGCAGCGCCAGATCACCCTGGACCTCGATCCCCAGGCCCTGGCGGCCAAGGGTTTGTCGGCACAGGACGTGGGCAACGCCCTGGCGCTGCAGAATCAGATCATCCCGGTGGGCACCGCCAAGCTCGGCCCCAACGAATACACGATCCTGCTGAACAACAGTCCCAAGGCCATCGATGAACTCAACGACTTGCCGATCAAGAGCGTCGACGGCGCGATCATCACCATCGGCCAAGTGGCCCACGTGCGGGACGGCTCCCCCCCGCAGACCAATATCGTGCGCGTCGACGGCCATCGCGCCGTACTGATGCCGGCCTTGAAGAACGGCAGTATCTCTACGCTCTCGATCATCGACGGCATCCGCCAGATGCTGCCGCGCATCAACGAAACCCTGCCACCCTCGCTCAAGACCTCACTGCTGGGCGACGCCTCGGTGTTCGTCAAGCAGTCGGTGGGCAGCGTGGCCCAGGAAGGCATCATCGCCGCCCTGTTGACCAGTGCGATGATCCTGCTGTTTCTCGGCAGTTGGCGCTCGACCCTGATCATCGCCGCGTCGATCCCCCTGGCGGTGCTGTCGGCCATTGCGCTGCTGGCGGTCAGCGGGCAAACCCTCAATGTGATGACCCTGGGCGGCCTGGCCCTGGCGGTGGGCATTCTGGTGGACGACGCCACGGTGACCATCGAAAACATCAACTGGCACCTGGAACAAGGCAAGGCGGTGAAGACGGCAATTCTCGACGGTGCCGCACAAATTGTCGGCCCGGCGTTCGTCTCGCTGCTGTGCATCTGCATCGTGTTCGTGCCGATGTTCCTGCTGCAAGGCATCGCCGGGTATCTGTTCCGGCCGATGGCGCTGGCGGTGATCTTTGCCATGGCCAGTTCGTTCATTCTCTCGCGCACCCTGGTGCCGACCCTGGCGATGTTTCTGCTCAAGCCCCACGTACCGGAGCAAGGCCCGGGGCATCATCCGGAAGATCCATTCATCAACCATCACGACGGTGAGCAGCACCGCAAGCCGCGCCATGCCGCGCTGCAAGCGGTGCTGAATTTCCAGCAAGGGTTCGAGCGACATTTCTCGAATATCCGCGACACCTACCACGGCCTGCTGATGCTCGCACTCGGCGCGCGCAAGCGCTTTATCCTGGGTTTTCTCGCCTGCGTGCTGGCCTCGTTCGTGTTGCTGCCGAGCCTGGGCCAGGATTTTTTCCCGGAGACCGATGCCGGCGCACTGGCGCTGCATGTGCGCCTGCCGCTGGGGACGCGTATCGAGGAGAGCGCCGCCGCGTTCGACCGCATCGAAGCGCGGATTCGCGAGGTGATCCCGACGCAGGAGCTGGACACGATCGTCGACAACATCGGCATCCCGCTCAGCGGCATCGACATGGCCTACAGCAGCAGCGGCACCATCGGCCCGCAGGACGGCGATATCCAGGTCACGCTGAAAAAGGACCACGCGCCCACCGCCGATTACGTGAAAAAGCTGCGTGAAGCCCTGCCGCACAGCTTCCCCGGCAGCCACTTTGCGTTCCTGCCGGCAGACATCAGCAGCCAGATCCTCAACTTCGGCGCGCCAGCACCGCTGGACGTCAAGATTTCCGGGCGCAACGACGCAGAAAACCGTGCCTATGCCGTGGAGCTTGAACGGCGCCTGCAACACGTCCCCGGCATCGCCGACCTGCGTATCCAGCAGTCCACCGGTTACCCGTCGCTGCAGGTGAATGTGGACCGCCTGCGCGCCAATGGCCTGGGTATCACCGAAAAAGACGTGACCAACAGCATGGTCGCCTCCCTCGCCGGCAGCTCCCAGGTGGCGCCCACGTTCTGGCTGAATCCGGCCAATGGCGTGTCCTATTCGATCGTGGCTGCGACGCCGCAATACCGCCTCGACAGCCTGCCGTCGCTGGAGGCCCTGCCGGTGACCGGTGCCGATGGCCAGTCCCAGATCCTCGGCGGCGTGGCGACTATTTCGCGGGTACACAGCCCGGCGGTGGTGACGCACTACAACATCGAACCCACCCTGGACCTGTATGCCAACGTGCAGGGCCGCGACCTCGGTGGCGTCGCCCGTGATGTGCAAAAAGTCCTGGATGACACCGCGTCCATGCGTCCCAAAGGCGCGACGATCAGCCTGCACGGGCAGATCGATGCGCTGCACGAGGCGTTCAGCGGGTTGAGCTTCGGCCTGCTCGGCGCCGTGGTGCTGATCTACCTGCTGATCGTGGTCAACTTCCAATCCTGGGCCGACCCCTTTGTGATCATCACCGCGCTGCCCGCAGCATTGGCGGGGATCGTGTGGATGCTGTTCCTCAGCGGCACTTCGTTATCGGTGCCGGCCCTGACCGGCGCGATTCTGTGCATGGGCGTGGCCACCGCCAACTCGATCCTGGTGGTGAGCTTCTGCCGTGAACGCCTGGCCGAACATGGCGATGCCTTGAAAGCTGCGATGGAAGCCGGTTACACGCGCTTTCGCCCGGTGTGCATGACCGCCCTGGCGATGATCATCGGCATGCTGCCCCTGGCGCTGTCCGAGGAACAAAACGCGCCGCTGGGCCGCGCCGTGATCGGTGGGTTGATCTTCGCCACTATCGCCACTTTGTTGTTTGTTCCCGTGGTCTTCAGCCTGGTCCACGGTCGTCACCCTACTCGCGCAATTGCTGGAGAAACGTCCCATGTCGTCTGATCAAAAACCCTCGCGCAAGCGTCTGATGCTCATGGGTGTCGGCGGCCTGACCCTGGCCGCCCTGTTGGTCGCCAACGGCTTGCACGCGCGCACGCTGCATGAGCAATCAGTGACCGCCTGGACTGAAACCGCGGCCATCCCCCAGGTGAGGGTGTTCCAGCCCGAACAGAATGCCAGCGGCGACACCCTGCGCTTGCCGGCGCACCTGGAGGCCTGGAGCAAGGCGCCGATCCATGCCCGGGTCAGCGGCTATTTGAAGGACTGGAAAGTCGATATCGGCAGCCAGGTCAAGGCCGGGCAAATCCTCGCGCAAATCGACAGCCCGGACCTTGACCAGCAACTGGCGCAAACCCACGCCCACCTGGTTCAGGAACAGGCCAACGCGCGCCTGGCCGCCACCACCGCAACGCGCTGGCAAAACCTGCTGGCCAGCCACTCCGTGTCACGCCAGGAGGCCGATGAGAAAACCTCGGATGCCGCCGCCGCCAAAGCCAATGCCCAGGCGGCCGCCGCCGACTACGCGCGGCTGTGCGCACTGGAAAGCTACAAGACCCTGCGCGCGCCCTTCGCCGGCACGATCACCGCGCGCAACACCGACATCGGCCAGTTGATCAAGGCCGACACCGACAGCGATCCGGAACTGTTCAGCCTTGCCGACACCCACCAGTTGCGCCTGTACGTGCCGGTGCCACAGAACTACGCGGCGGTAATCCACCCAGGTCTGGAAGCCGAGCTGACGGTGCCCGAACATCCGGGCGAACACTTCAAGGCGCGTCTGATCGGCGACTCCACGGCCATCGACCGACGCTCCGGCACCCTGCTCGCGCAGTTCGTCGCCGACAATCCGAACGGTGAACTGCTGCCCGGCGACTACGCCGAAGCGACCTTGCCGATTCCGGCGGACACCCATGGCGTGAGCATCCCGGCCAGCGCGTTGATCTTCCGTGCCCAGGGCACCCAGGTCGCGCTGCTGGACCGGCAGAACCATGTGCACCTGCAAGCTATTCATATCGGCCTGGACCTGGGCGAACGCCTGGTGATCGACCACGGCCTGAAACCTGCCGACCGCATCATCGACAACCCGCCCGATGCCCTGCGCGAAGGCGACGCGGTACAACTGGCCGACGCCACCGGGGGTGTCCATGCGCCCAAGGCTTAACCCGCTTGCGGCAGTGATGCTGCTGGCCTTGCAAGGCTGCTCTATGGCGCCCACCTACCAGGTGCCGTCGGTTGACCTGCCGGCGGGCTATCGCGAACAGACCAGCGACGGCCCGTGGCACAGCGCGCAGCCGTCCGACCTATTGGCGCCTCAGTGGTGGAAGCTGTACAACGACCCAACGCTCGATGAGCTGCAACAGCAACTGCTCACGGCCAACCCGGACCTGGCCGCAGCGCTGGCGCATTTCGATGCGTCCCAGGCATACGCCGGTCAACTGCATGCGGGGCTGTTCCCACAGCTCACCGCCAGCGCCCAGCCGCTGCGCCAGCGCCAATCGGATTCGAGGCCGTTGCGCGGCACCACGCAACCGTCGGTGTACAACAGCGACACCGCCGGATTCTCGTTGAGTTACGAGCTGGACCTGTGGGGCAAGATCCGCAACCAGGTCGCGGCCGGCGACGCCCAGGCCCAAGCATCCGGGGATGATTTGGCCGTGGCGCGCCTGAGCCTGCAACGCCAGTTGGCAACGCTGTATGTGCAACTCAATGGGCTGGATGCGCAGAGCCGCATTCTCACCCACTCGCTGGAGGATTTCAGCCAGGCGCTGCAACTCACCCGTAGCCGTTATGAGGGGCAGATCGCATCGGAACTGGACCTCACCCGTGCGCAAAATCAACTGGCCGAGGCCAGGGCGCAGCTGGATGACGTGCGCGGGCAGCGCAACCTGACCGAGCATGCCATCGGCGAATTGGTCGGCGTCGCGGCCAGCCACTTTTCATTGCCACCCAGCCCGCAGTTAATGGCCTTGCCAGGGATTCCAGCGCAACTGCCCAGCCACCTGCTGCAACGTCGCCCGGATATTGCTGCGGCGGAACGGCGAGTGTTTGCAGCCAATGCAACCATCGGCGTGGCCAAGGCGGCGTGGTATCCGGACTTCAGTTTGACCGGGTTGATTGGCGGCCAGACGCAGGGCATGGGCAATCTGCTTTCAGCGGGCAATCGCTATTGGGCGCTGGGGCCGTTGATGAACCTGCCCATCCTTGATGGTGGACGCTTGAGTGCCAACGAACGCCAGGCCAGGGCCGAATTTGAGGAAGCGTCGGCGCAGTACCGCAGCCAGGTCTTGAAAGCCGTGCGCGAGGTGGAAGATAACCTCGCACAACTGCGCGACCTGCAGCAGCAGGCCGAGGATGAACAGGCGGCGGCGGATGCGGCGCAGCACACCCAGGCGCTGGCGATGAACAGCTATCAGGCCGGAGCCGTGAGTTACCTGGATGTGGTCACCGCGCAGACGGCGGCCTTGCAGGCGCAGCGAACCTTGCAGGCGGTGCAGACGCGGCAGTTGCAGGCGAGCGTGGGATTGGTGACGGCGTTGGGGGGTGGGTGGCAAGCTGGAAGCGAGGGGCAGACGCACTGACGGCGGCGCCTGTTACGGCCTCATCGGGAGCAAGCCCCCTCCCACACTGGTTCCGCGCCAGACACACAATGTATGAACACTGCCAGACCCATGTGGGAGGGGGCTTGCTCCCGATAGCGCCCTTCCAGACACATATTGCCAAAAGCCTGCACATCACAGTCAGCCCACCCCTCCTAGCCTCTCAGAGTCCACCTAGCAGAGAGGCCAGGGAATGCCTGATCTACCCGCTTCACATCGCCTGCGCATCGGCCGATTCAGCGAACCGAATCGCATCTACTTGATCACCACCAATACCCATGAACGCATTCGCCTGTTCAGTGACTTTCATCTGGGGCGCCTGGTGGTCCGGCAATTTCGGATCGCTCAGCACCAAGGGCTGGCGAACTCCCTGGCATGGGTGATCATGCCCGACCATTTCCACTGGATCATCGAGTTGAAAAAAGGCTCACTGGCAGACCTGATGTGTCAGGTAAAATCCAGAAGCACACGAACCGTCAACGGCGCCACCGGACGCAAGGGCCGGCTATGGCAGGAAAGCTTCCACGACCGCGCGCTGCGCAAAGAAGATGACCTGGTGAAAATGGCCCGCTATGTGGTGGCCAATCCATTGCGCGCGGGGTTGGTCGAGCGGATTGGCGATTACCCCTTGTGGGATGCCATATGGATCTGACGTCAAACACAGTTCAAATGTGGGAGGGGGCTTGCTCCCGATGGCGGTGTATCAGTCACCAGCTTTATTGACTGACCCACCGCCATCGGGGGCAAGCCCCCTCCCACATTTTTTACCACATTTCAGGCGGCGAGCTTGCCGCTGGCGATGGCTGCCGAAGCCGCCACCATGGCACGCAACAACACCGCACACCCCGCCGCCAGGTCATCCGGCGCAGCATTCTCGATTTCGTTATGGCTGATGCCACCCTCGCACGGCACAAAAATCATTCCCGCAGGGCCCAGCTCGGCGACGAAAATCGCGTCGTGCCCGGCCCCGCTGACAATGTCCATGTGCGACAACCCCAGGCCATTGGCCGCGTTGCGCACGGCGTCCACGCAGCCTTGGTCGAAGTACAGCGGCGGAAAGTCGGCGGTGGGTTGCAGTTCAAAGCTCAAGCCATGTTTGTCGCAGGTTGCATCGATCACCTTGCGCACCTGGGCAATCATCGAATCCAGGCGTGCCGGCTCCAAGTGACGAAAATCCAGAGTCATGCGCACCTCGCCGGGAATCACATTGCGCGAACCGGGATACGCCTGCAGGCAACCCACGGTCCCGCAGGCATGCGGCTGGTGCTCCAATGCTGCGGCGTTGACGGCGGCCACCACCGCTGCCGCGCCTACCAGAGCATCCTTGCGCAGGTGCATCGGCGTCGGTCCCGCGTGTGCTTCAACGCCCCGCAACTTCAGGTCGAACCACTTCTGCCCGAGGGCTCCGAGTACCACGCCGATGGTTTTTTTCTCATCCTCAAGAATCGGCCCTTGTTCGATATGCGCCTCGAAATAAGCACCAACTGTGTGCCCGCTCTCAGCACGCGTCCCCGCATAGCCGATGGCGTTCAGCGCTTCGCCAACCGAGACGCCATCCACATCCACCTTGGCCAGGGTATCGGCCAGGCTGAACTTCTCGGCGAACACCCCGGAGCCCATCATGCACGGTGGAAAGCGCGAGCCTTCTTCGTTGGTCCACACCACCACCTCCAGCGGCGCTTCGGTTTCGAGCTTGAGGTCGTTGAGGGTACGCAGCACTTCCACACCGGCCAACACACCGAAGCAACCGTCAAACTTGCCGCCGGTGGGCTGGGTGTCGATATGGCTGCCGGTCATCACCGGCGGCAGGTCGGGGTTGCGCCCCGGGCGCCGGGCGAAAATATTGCCGATGCCGTCGACGGTCACGGTACAGCCGGCCTCCTCGCACCACTGCACAAACAGGTCGCGGGCCTTGCGGTCGAGGTCAGTGAGGGCCAGGCGGCACACCCCGCCCTTGGGGGTGGCGCCGAGCTTGGCCAGGTCCATCAGCGACTGCCACAAACGGTCGCGATTGATGTGCTGATGGGTCGATTGCAGAACGTCGAGGGCAGCGTTCATGGGGGATCTCCTCAGGCTACAGGTTCTTATGAATTGACACGATTCCAACAGTCAAAAAAGTGGCCAAATGTGGGAGGGAGCTTGCCCCCGATAGCGGTGTATCAGTCACACAGATATAAACTGGACCACTGCAATCGGGGGCAAGCCCCCTCCCACATTGTTGACCGTGTTCACAAAGATGATTTGGCTGCGACCGGGGTGATCGCGCGCCTGGCGTTCAACGCGTAATACAACACCCCGCCCAACGCCGAACCGGTAAACCAGCCATAGCTGTAGAACCAGCTGAATGCATCACTGCCCAGGGACAGCAAGGTCAGCACCACCGGCACACCGAACGCGATAAACCCGCTCCAGTTCCAGGCCGGATACACGTCATCGCGGTAGAGTCCGGCCAGGTCAAGCTGCTGTCTGCGGGTGATGAAGTAGTCCACCACCATGATCCCGGCGATCGGCCCCAGCAGGCTGGAGTAACCGAGCAACCAGTTGGAATACACCGTCTCCAGGCTGACATCGGAAACGATCAGTCCGAGTTTTTTCAGTAGCTCATGGGCCATCAGCACCAACCCCACCAGACCGGTCAGAATCACCGCGGTGGTGCGGTTGATCAGCTTGGGCGCGATGTTCTGAAAGTCGTTGGTTGGCGAAACGATGTTCGCCGCCGTGTTGGTCGACAAGGTGGCGATGATGATCAGCGCCATGGCGATGGCGACCCACACCGGGCTCTGGATATGCCCGATCAGGGTGACCGGGTCGGACACGCTGACCCCCACCAGCTTTACCGAGGCAGCGGTCATGATCACGCCCAGGGCGGCGAACAGGAACATGGTCAGCGGCAGGCCGAAAATCTGCCCGAGGATCTGATCCTTCTGACTTTTGGCGTAGCGGCTGAAGTCAGGGATATTCAGCGACAACGTGGCCCAGAAACCCACCATTGCGGTGAGGCCTGCCATGAAGTAACCGGTGAGGCTCGCACCTTCGGGACGCTTGGGCGGGATCGCCATCAGTTCGCTGATCGATACATTCGGCATCGCCCACACCAGCAAGCCAATACCCACGGCGACCAGCAACGGCGCCGACAGGGTTTCCAGGCGCTTGATCGACTCGGCGCCACGCAACACCACCCACAAATTCAGGCACCAGAACATCATGAAACCGATCACCTCGCCGGTGCCGCCGAGGGACTTCCAGCCCTCGAAAATCGAGCCGAGAAATAGATGGATCGCCAGCCCGCCGAACATCGTCTGGATGCCAAACCAGCCGCATGCCACCAGCGCGCGGATCAGGCACGGCACATTGGAACCCAGGATGCCGAACGATGAGCGCAACAGTACCGGAAAGGGAATGCCGTACTTCGTTCCAGGAAATGCGTTAAGCGTCAGGGGGATGAGAACCACCATATTGGCCAGCAAAATCGCCATCAGCGCTTCGCCCACCGACAACCCGAAGTACGCAGTGAGCACGCCGCCCAGGGTGTAGGTGGGCACACAGATCGACATACCGACCCACAGCGCCGTGATATGCCACGTGTTCCAGGTGCGTTCGTGCACCTTGGTCGGTGCCATGTCGTGGTTGTAGCGAGGGCTGTCGAGGACGTCGGGGCCAGCGTCGAGTTCGTACAGGCCGTTGCGTTCAATGACTTGCGATCTGTTCTGTTGCATGGCCGCTCCACGGTTTTTTTAAAATTATTGTTGCTCACCTGCACGGTTGAGGCAGGTGGCCGGAGTACCTCGTAGACAACATGACATCTCAGGCCCGGCCAGCCGTCACTGCACTCAATTACCGTGCCGACAACCGCGTCGCAACCCACACTGCCTATATAACTGGCTGATGTTTATCAGCTTTATCCAATTGCCCGAGGGTGTCTTAACAACGTGCCGTGCGACTCAGGCGCGCTAGCACCAAAGTTATCCGAACCTTCAGGACTCAATCTGGTGCATCACAATTATTTTTATTTCCCGGCCTCGTCAAGCGCCGTCTCTCAAGCGGCTGATTTGCAATAAGAAATGTTGTTCAAATGAGCAACCTGTCAAGTGCGTCAAAAGGGCATGCCGCTGCTTCATTTTGGTGAATTAATATTTTTATCCTTAAAAATCATTATGTTAAAACAACAAAAAGGCTAATAAAAATATTCTTGCCCAATCGAAAAACTCGGGCTAGTTTCTATTCCTGTCACCGATGACAGGAATTAACCCGCCATCGGCGAGCGGTATTACAACACTTAGAACTGGCACAAGCCGGTCAAGCCTGTGAGGAACTCGACATGTCGCTGTTGATCCGTGGCGCCACCGTTATTACCCATGATGAAAGTTACCGCGCCGATGTATTTTGCGCAGGCGGTCTGATACGTGCGATCGGCACGGACCTGGATATTCCCGCCGGCACTGAAACACTCGATGGCAGCGGTCGATACTTGATGCCCGGCGGCATCGATCCCCATACCCATATGCAACTGCCGTTCATGGGCACGGTGGCCAGTGAAGACTTTTTCAGTGGTACGGCGGCGGGCCTGGCGGGCGGTACCACCTCGATCATCGACTTCGTGATACCCAACCCGCAGCAGTCCTTGATGGAGGCGTTCCACCAATGGCGCGGCTGGGCCGGGAAGTCGGCGTCCGACTACGGCTTTCATGTGGCGATCACCTGGTGGAGCGAGCAGGTACGCGAGGAAATGGCCGAACTGGTCAGCCACCACGGCATCAACAGCTTCAAGCATTTCATGGCCTACAAGAACGCGATCATGGCCGCGGATGACACCCTGGTGGCCAGTTTCGAGCGCTGCCTCGAATTGGGCGCGGTACCCACGGTCCATGCGGAAAATGGCGAGCTGGTCTACCACCTGCAACGCAAATTGATGGCCCAGGGCATCACAGGGCCGGAAGCGCATCCGCTGTCGCGCCCTTCCCAAGTGGAAGGCGAAGCGGCCAGCCGGGCGATCCGCATCGCCGAGACCCTCGGCACGCCGTTGTACCTGGTGCACGTCTCCACCCAGGAAGCACTGGACGAAATCACCTATGCCCGGGGCAAGGGCCAGGCGGTCTACGGCGAAGTGCTCGCCGGCCATTTGTTGCTGGACGACAGCGTCTATCAACACCCGGACTGGCACACTGCCGCGGGCTACGTGATGAGCCCGCCGTTCCGTCCGCGCGGGCATCAGGAGGCACTCTGGCGCGGCTTGCAATCGGGCAACCTGCACACCACCGCCACCGACCACTGCTGCTTCTGCGCCGAGCAGAAGGCTGTCGGGCGTGACGACTTCAGCAAGATCCCCAACGGCACCGCCGGCATCGAAGACCGCATGGCGCTGCTGTGGCACGAAGGCGTCAACACCGGGCGCCTGTCGATGCAGGAATTCGTTGCGCTGACCTCCACCAACACCGCGAAGATCTTCAACCTCTACCCGCGTAAAGGCGCGATTCGCGTGGGCGCCGATGCCGACCTGGTGCTGTGGGACCCGCAGGGTACGCGCACCATTTCCGCCAAGACCCATCATCAGCAAGTCGACTTCAACATCTTCGAAGGCAAGACCGTGCGCGGCGTGCCGAGCCACACCATCAGCCAGGGCAAGCTGGTCTGGGCCGATGGCGACCTGCGCGCCGAGCGGGGTGCCGGGCGGTATGTGGAACGGCCGGCGTACCCGTCGGTGTTTGAACAGTTGAGCAAGCGGGCGGAGCATTCCAGGCCTGTGGCTGTGAAACGCTGACACCGCTATCGGGGGCAAGCCCCCTCCCACACTTGGAATGCATTTCAATGTGGGAGGGGCGGTTCGACGATTCGACTTGCCCCCGATGAGGCCAGTGAAGGCGACAAAAATGCCCACTTAGAGGCAACCCAAAAAAACCGTGAGGCCACTACCGTGATCCAGACCCTGACCCACCTCCCCCACCCCCGCGAAGACGGGGCCACCCTCGCCAACCATTTCAGCGATCTGGCGCCGCCCCTCAACGCCCGCCAGGCCCGACTGGAAGCCTCGCGCTGCCTGTATTGCTACGACGCGCCCTGCGTGAACGCGTGCCCCAGCGACATTGATATCCCATCGTTCATCCGCCATATCCACACCGAGAACGTGCAAGGCGCCGCGCAGAAAATCCTCTCGGCCAACATCCTCGGCGGCAGTTGCGCGCGCGTCTGCCCCACGGAGATCCTCTGCCAGCAAGCCTGCGTGCGCAATAACGCCGAAGAATGCGCCCCGGTGCTGATCGGCCTGCTGCAACGCTACGCGGTAGACAACGCCCATTTCAGCGAACACCCTTTCCAACGCGCCGCGCCCACCGGTAAACGCATCGCCGTAGTCGGCGCAGGGCCCGCCGGTCTGGCCTGCGCCCACCGCGCCGCCTTGCATGGCCATGACGTGGTGATCTTCGAAGCCCGGGAAAAAGCCGGCGGCCTGAATGAGTACGGAATCGCCAAATACAAGCTGGTGGACGACTTCGCTCAGAAGGAATTGGATTTCCTCCTGCAAATCGGCGGCATCGAGCTCCGTCACGGCCAGCGCCTGGGTGACAACCTCACCCTGAGCGAGCTGCACACGCAATTCGATTCGGTGTTCCTCGGCCTCGGCCTGGCGGCCAGCAAACACCTCGGCCTGCCCCACGAGGACGCCCCCGGCCTGCTCGCCGCCACCGACTACATCCGCGAACTGCGCCAAGCCGATGACCTCACCCAATTGCCGTTGGCCGACCGCTGCATCGTGCTCGGCGCCGGCAACACCGCCATCGACATGGCCGTGCAAATGGCGCGCCTCGGTGCCCGCGACGTCAACCTCGTGTACCGCCGTGGTGTGGCCGACATGGGCGCGACCCAGCATGAACAGGACATCGCCAAGGCCAATCAGGTACGCCTGTTGACCTGGGCCCAGCCCGAAGAAGTCTTGCTTGACGACAAGGGCTGTGTACGCGGCATGCGTTTTGCCCGCACACACCTGGAAAACGGTCGCCTGCAGCCCACCGGCGAAACCTTCGAGCTGGCCGCCGACGCCATCTTCAAGGCCATCGGCCAGGGTTTTGACAATGCAGCGCTGCACGACCCACTGGCCCAGCAGTTGCACCGCGTGGGCGAACGCATCTTTGTCGACGAACACTTGCGCACCAGCATTCCCGGGGTCTATGCCGGCGGTGATTGCGTCAGCCTCGGCCAGGACCTCACCGTGCAGGCGGTGCAACACGGCAAGCTGGCCGCCGAGGCCATGCATGCCCAACTCATGCTCAATGTGGAGGCCGCGTAATGGCCGATCTGTCGATTGTGTTCGCCGGTATCAAAGCCCCCAACCCGTTCTGGCTGGCCTCCGCTCCCCCCACCGACAAAGCCTACAACGTGGTGCGCGCGTTCGAGGCCGGCTGGGGCGGCGTGGTGTGGAAAACCCTGGGTGAAGACCCGGCGGCAGTCAATGTGTCGTCGCGCTACTCGGCCCACTTCGGGGCGAATCGCGAAGTGCTGGGTATCAACAATATCGAGCTGATCACCGACCGCTCCCTTGAGATCAACCTGCGCGAAATCACCCAGGTGAAAAAGGACTGGCCGGACCGCGCACTGATCGTGTCGCTGATGGTGCCTTGTGTCGAGGAGTCCTGGAAAAACATCCTGCCGCTGGTAGAAGCCACCGGCTGCGACGGCATCGAGCTGAATTTCGGCTGCCCCCATGGCATGCCCGAACGCGGCATGGGCGCGGCGGTCGGCCAGGTGCCGGAGTATGTGGAACAGGTGACGCGCTGGTGCAAGACCTATTGCTCACTGCCGGTGATCGTCAAGCTCACGCCCAACATCACCGACATCCGCGTGGCCGCGCGCGCGGCGTATCGTGGCGGCGCCGATGCAGTGTCGCTGATCAACACCCTCAACTCCATCACCAGCGTCGACCTGGAACGCATGGTCGCCCTGCCCGTGGTCGGCACACAAAGTACCCATGGCGGCTACTGCGGCTCGGCGGTCAAACCGATTGCCTTGAACATGGTCGCCGAAATCGCCCGTGACCCGCAGACCCAGGGCCTGCCGATCTGCGGTATCGGCGGCATCGGCAACTGGCGTGACGCCGCCGAATTCGTCGCCTTGGGCTGCGGCGCGGTGCAGGTGTGCACGGCGGCGATGCTGCATGGGTTTCGCATCGTTGAAGAAATGAAGGATGGCTTGTCGCGGTGGATGGACAGTCAGGGTTACGCCAGCTTGCAGGCGTTTTCCGGGCGCGCGGTGGGCAACACCACCGATTGGAAATACCTGGATATCAACTACCAGGTGATTGCGAAGATTGACCAGCACGCCTGCATTGGCTGCGGGCGTTGCCACATCGCCTGCGAGGACACCTCGCACCAGGCCATCGCCAGTTTGAAACAGGCCGATGGCACGCATAAATATGAGGTGATCGATGACGAGTGTGTGGGCTGCAATCTGTGCCAGATCACCTGCCCGGTGGCCGACTGCATCGAGATGGTGCCGATCGACACGGGCAAGCCGTTTTTGAACTGGACCCAGGACCCGCGCAATCCTTATCGGGAGGCGGTGTAGGCCTTCGGACCGCTATCGGGGGCAAGCCCCCTCCCACATTTTGATTTGGAATACATTCAAGTGTGGGAGGGGGCTTGCCCCCGATGAGGCCCTCAGCCTCCCTCCAAGACTCAAGGCTCTAACCCGATCCCGCGCAATATCACCCCGGTCACCGTCTGAATCGCCCGCTCAAACTGCATATCCGACAACGGCTGGTGATCATTCAAGATATTCACCTGGTGATCGAAGTCCGCATAGTGCTGGGTCGACGCCCAGATCATATACAGCAGGCTCGACGGCTCCAGCGGCAGGATGCGTTTGTCCTGCACCCACTGGCGAATTTTCGCTTCCTTCATCTTGGCCCAGTCGTACAGGCTTTCATCCAGCGCCTCACCGAGGGTCGGCGCGCCGTGGATGATTTCGTTGGCCCAGACTTTCGAGCCATACGGCCGTGTGCGCGAGCGCTGCATCTTGGCGCGAATGTAACTGCTGAGCACCACGCGCGGGTCATCGAAGGTTTCGAAACTCAGGGCGTCCTGTTTCCACACCTCCAGCAGGTCGAACAGCACCGCGCTGTACAGCTCGCTCTTGGTGGTGAAGTAGTAATGCAGATTCGAGCGCGGCAGTTGCGCCTCTTTGGCGATGTCGGCCATGGCGGTGCTGCCATAGCCTTTTTCAGCGAAGACCTTCTCCGCCGCCAGCAGGATTTTCTCGACGTTGATCCGTCGGATGCCGATCTTGTGATTGCCCATAAGGGCTCCCTGACAACAACACGACCTAGAGACTACCATCGGCTCTAGATCGGGGCGACACGCCGAACCGAAACTTCGTACACTGGCGCCTTCTATCCTCTGATTGGTATTGAACAATGTTGATCAAGAATTCCCTGACAACCCTCGCCCTGCTCGCCTCACTGCTGGGCGCGTCCGCGGCATTTGCCCATGCGCACCTTGAAAGCGCCACGCCAGCCAAAGACAGCAGTGTGGCTGCGCCAAAAGATCTGCGCCTGACGTTCAGCGAAGGCGTCGAAGCAACCTTCACCAAGGTGTCCCTGAGCAAGGACGGTACGGAAATCGCGATCAAGGGCCTGGAAACCCCGGACACCGACAAGAAAACCCTGGTGGTCACCCCTGCCGCACCGCTGGCGGCCGGCACCTACAAAGTCGAATGGCACGCGGTGTCCGTCGATACCCACAAAAGCGAAGGCGAATACAGCTTCAAGGTTGGCCAATAAGCCATGGCAACCCTGCTGGTGCTGTGCCGCTTCCTGCATTTCATCGTCGTGCTGCTGATGTTCGGGACCTGTGTGTTCAGGCCCCTGCTGCTCGGCGCGGCCGTGCTCCCGGCACTTGACCGGCAATTGTTACGCATCACCCGTGGCCTGGCCTGGGTGGGGCTAGGTTCCGGGATTGCGTGGCTGTTGTTGATCACCGCCAGCATGGCCGGCGGTTGGGACGCGGCGCTGCAACCGGCGACCGTCCAGCGGGTGTTGGGCAAGACCTTCTTCGGCCAGGTGTGGACCTGGCACCTGCTGCTGAACCTGCTGCTGGTGATCGCGCTGATCAAGCCCTGGCCGGCGCTGCGCCTGCCGCTGACAGTGCTGATGCTGGTGACCCTGGCACCAGTGGGCCATGGCGCCATGCTCAATGGGCTGAGTGGGCAATTATTGATCCTTAATCAGGTGGTGCATCTAGTGTGCGTAGGCGCCTGGCTGGGTGGTTTGCTGTTGTTGGTGCTGACCCTCGGGCGTACGCAGGACTACCGGCTGGAGCCTGTGCTGCGACGCTTCAGCAGCGTCGGTTATGGCTTGGTCGCCGGCTTGCTGTTAACCGGCTTGATCAACGTGCGCGTGCTCACCGGGCAGTTGTGGCCCACGCCGTTGTTCAGTGGTTTTGCCCTGATCCTGTTGATCAAGGTGATGCTGGTGCTGGGCATGTTGGCGCTGGCGCTGCTGAACCGGCTGCGCCTCGAGAGCTGCGAACAGCGGCTGGGCAGCTTGAAGGCCAGCGTGATGGTGGAATGGCTGCTGGGAGTCTGCGCAGTAGCCGCCGTTTCACTTCTTGGCACCCTGCCTCCGATGGTCCTGGCGGGATAAAAAAACCAAGTCGAACTCGGTCAACGGTGGGAGGGGGCTTGCCCCCTCCCACCGTTGACCCTGCCCACTTTTTATTCAGGCACGGCACGTCATCGTATAACTTCTGCTTGACACACCCCGAAAACCCCGCAAATATCGCGTCCAATGTTGTACGACAACGTATAACAAATAATAAAAACAACAAAAGAAAGGGAGCCTCACTGTGAGTCAATTCGCCCGCAATTCCTCCTGTCGCCTCGGTCTCATCAGCCTCGCCAGCCTCGCGTTCACCCTGCCCCTCACCGCCCACGCCGAAGGGTTTGTCGAAGACGCCAAAGCCACGCTCAACCTGCGCAATGCCTACTTCAACCGCAACTTCACCAACCCCGCCAATCCCCAGGGCAAGGCCGAAGAGTGGACGCAGAACTTCATTCTGGATGCCAAGTCCGGCTACACCCGTGGCACCCTGGGTTTGGGCATTGACGTGCTGGGCCTGTACTCGCAAAAGCTCGATGGCGGCAAAGGCACCGCCGGCACCCAACTGCTGCCGGTGCACGATGATGGCCGCCCGGCCGATAACTTCGGACGCCTGGGCGTGGCGCTGAAAACCAAGTTATCGAAGACTGAACTGAAGGTCGGCGAATGGATGCCGGTGCTGCCGATCCTGCGCTCCGATGACGGCCGCTCCCTGCCCCAGACCTTCCGCGGCGGCCAGGTGACGTCCAACGAGATTGCCGGCCTGACCCTCTACGGTGGCCAGTTCCGCGGCAACAGCCCGCGCAACGACGCGAGCATGGAAGACATGTTCATGAACGGCAGAGCCGCGTTCACGTCCGACCGCTTCAACTTCGGCGGCGGCGAATACACGTTCAACGACAAGCGCACCCAGGTCGGCCTGTGGTACGCCGAACTGACCGATATCTACCAGCAACAGTACCTCAACCTCACCCACAGCCAGCCGGTGGGCGACTGGACCCTGGGCGCCAACCTCGGTTTCTTCAATGGCAAGGAAGATGGCAGCGCGCTGGCCGGCGACCTCGATAACAAGACCGCCTTCGCCCTGCTTTCGGCCAGATACGGCGGCAGCACCTTCTATGTCGGCCTGCAAAAACTCACCGGCGACAGTGCGTGGATGCGCATCAACGGCACCAGCGGCGGCACCCTGGCCAACGACAGCTACAACGCCAGTTATGACAACGCCAGGGAGAAATCCTGGCAACTGCGCCACGACTTCAACTTTGTGGTGCTCGGCATTCCCGGACTGACCATGATGAACCGCTACATCAGCGGCAGTAACGTACACACCGGGGCGATCACCGACGGCAAGGAATGGGGCCGCGAGTCCGAGCTGGCCTACACCGTGCAGAGCGGTGCGTTGAAGAATCTGAACGTGCGCTGGAGGAACTCGACCATGCGTCGGGATTTCAGCAACAACGAATTCGATGAGAACCGGATCTTTGTGAGCTATCCGATATCACTGCTGTAAGGCAGCAGGCCGTCTGTCAGCCATCGCAAAAAACTGTGCTGTAGGAGCGAGCTTGCTCGCGAAAAATGTCAACGATAACGCGTGCTTCCTGAATGAACGCGGTGCCTGTGAGTTTTTCGCGAGCAAGCTCGCTCCTACGAAAGCCAGCGGTGGCTCGGTGAAAGATGTATTGGCAGACAGTCCCTCATCGGGGGCAAGTCGAATCGTCGCACCGCCCCTCCCACATTTGCTCTCACTGGCTGGAAGGGCGTTGACAACACGGGGAATCCCTAACACTATTTCGGCATAGTCATACGACAACCTACAACAAAAATTGGAATGCCCATGACCACCACCAGCCCTGCTCCCTTCAACCGC
This sequence comes from Pseudomonas sp. CFBP13528, assembly GCF_005233615.1. NCBI lineage: Bacteria > Pseudomonadati > Pseudomonadota > Gammaproteobacteria > Pseudomonadales > Pseudomonadaceae > Pseudomonas > Pseudomonas sp. CFBP13528. The sequence goes on along the minus strand of NZ_QGAJ01000004.1, from coordinate 285,040 downwards.
ATCCTGCTCACTGGCGCCGCCGGTGGCCTGGGTAAAGTCTTGCGCGAACGCATGCGCCCCTACGCCAACGTGCTGCGCCTGTCAGACATCGCCGACATGGCCCCCGCCGCCGCCCATGAAGAAGTACAACCCTGCGATCTTTCCGACAAACAAGCGGTGCACCATCTGGTGGAAGGCGTCGACGCGATCCTGCATTTTGGCGGCGTGTCGGTGGAGCGTCCCTTTGAAGAGGTGCTCGGCGCCAATATCAGTGGCGTCTTCCACATCTACGAAGCCGCGCGGCGTCATGGGGTCAAGCGTGTGATCTTCGCCAGCTCCAACCATGTGATCGGCTTCTACAAGCAGGGCGAACAACTCGATGCCCATTCACCGCGCCGCCCGGACAGTTACTACGGCCTGTCCAAGTCCTACGGCGAAGACATGGCGAGTTTCTACTTTGATCGCTACGGCATCCAGACCGTGAGCATTCGTATCGGCTCGTCGTTCCCGCAGCCGCAGAACCGCCGGATGATGCACACCTGGTTGAGCTTTGACGACCTGACCCAACTGCTCGAACGCGCGCTGTACACGCCAAATGTCGGGCACACCGTGGTCTACGGCATGTCGGACAACCTCGACACCTGGTGGGACAACCGCTACGCCGCGCACCTGGGCTTCGCCCCCAAGGACAGCTCCGAAGTGTTCCGCGCCCAGGTCGAGGCCCAGCCGCCGGTGGCTGACAATGACCCGGCCAGAATCTATCAGGGCGGCGCGTTCTGCGCGGCAGGCCCGTTTGGTGACTGAGTTCACGGCAACCCAAGGGAATGAGTGGCTATGAGTGCAGAATTGATTGTCGACGCCCGCAACGCCGTGGGCGAATGCCCGGTGTGGGTACCCGAGGAAAATACCCTGTACTGGGTGGATATCCCCAACGGTCGGCTGCAGCGCTGGAACGCCGCCACGGGCCAGGTTGCAACGTGGCAAGCCCCGCAGATGCTCGCCTGTATTGCCCGTACTGATTCAGGCAACTGGGTCGCCGGCATGGAGTGCGGATTTTTCCAGCTGACCCCGCACAGCGATGGCAGCCTCGACACCCTATGCCTGGCCGAGGTCGAGCACCCACGCGCGGGCATGCGCCTCAACGACGGCCGCTGTGATCGCCAGGGTCGCTTCTGGGCCGGCAGCATGGTGATGGACATGGGCTTGAACGCCGCCGAGGGCACCCTTTATCGCTACGCCTCAGGCAGCGCGCCCCATGCACAATTGGGCGGCTTCATCACCCTCAACGGCCTGGCCTTCAGCCCCGATGGTCGCACGATGTACGCCTCGGACTCACACCCCCTGGTGCAGCAGATCTGGGCCTTCGACTACGACATTGACACCGGCACGCCGTCCAACCGCCGCGTATTTGTCGACATGCATCGACACCTCGGTCGGCCCGACGGTGCAGCGGTGGACGCGGACGGCTGCTACTGGATCTGCGCCAACGATGCCGGTTTGGTGCACCGCTTCACCCCGGACGGTCGCCTCGACCAGTCGCATCACGTACCGGTAAAAAAACCCACCATGTGCGCCTTCGGCGGCAGTCGCCTGGACACCCTGTACGTCACCTCGATCCGTGACGACCCGAGTGAGCAGTCAATGTCCGGCGGCGTGTTCGCCCTCAACCCCGGCGTCCAGGGACTGCCCGAACCGCGCTTTATCCTCTAGCTGCATCGCTGTGCCTTGAATACAACAATAACAAGACAGGAATGACTTCCCATGGACTTCAAACGCACCTTGCTCGCCGCCACACTCGTCGCCCTCAGCAGCGCTGCCCACGCGCTGGAAATCAAATTTGCCGACATCCACCCCGCCGGCTACCCCACGGTCGTCGCCGAAGAAAACATGGGCAAAGCCCTGACCCAAGAAAGTAACGGCGAACTGACCTTCAAGTACTTCCCGGGCGGCGTGCTGGGCTCTGAAAAGGAAGTGGTCGAACAGGCCCAGGTCGGCGCCGTGCAGATGACTCGCGTCAGCCTCGGCATCGTCGGCCCGGTGGTGCCCGACGTCAACGTGTTCAACCTGCCCTTCGTGTTCCGTGACCAGGCGCACATGCGCAAGGTCATCGATGGCGAAATTGGCGACGAGATCCTCGCCAAGATCACCAATTCCGAGTTCGGCCTGGTGGCCCTGGCCTGGATGGACGGCGGCACGCGCAACCTCTACACCAAGAAACCGGTGCGCAAGCTCGAAGACCTCAAGGGCATGAAGATTCGCGTACAGGGCAACCCGCTGTTCATCGATGCGTTCAACGCGATGGGCGCCAACGGCATCGCCATGGACACCGGCGAGATTTTCAGCGCCTTGCAGACCGGTGTGATCGACGGCGCGGAAAACAACCCGCCGACGCTGCTCGAGCACAACCACTACCAGAACGCCAAGTACTACACCCTCACCGAGCACCTGATCCTGCCCGAACCCATCGTGATGTCGAAAATCACCTGGAACAAGCTCACCCCCGCGCAACAGGACATGGTCAAGAAGGCCGCCAAGGCCGCCCAGGCCGACGAGCGCGTGTTGTGGGACGCCAAGTCCGCCAGCAGTGAAGAGAAACTCAAGAAGGCCGGGGTCGAGTTCATCACTGTCGACAAAAAACCCTTCTATGACGCCACCGCGCAGGTTCGCGCCAAGTACGGCGCGCCTTACGCCGACATCATCAAGCGTATCGACGCCGTTCAGTAACGCCCTCCTCCCAGACAAGGCCCGGCGCGGTCCGCTGCTTCAGCGAGCCGCGCCCGGTTACGGTGAACGCCATGAAGAATCTACTGCTGCGCATCAATGACCGCATTTACATGACCTGCATCTGGGTCGCCGGTCTCTCGGTACTCGGGGTCGCACTGATCATTCCCTGGGGCATTTTCGCCCGCTACATCCTCGGCACCGGCTCAAGCTGGCCGGAGCCCACCGCCATCCTGCTGATGCTGGTGTTCACCTTCATCGGCGCCGCCGCCAGCTACCGCGCCGGTGCACATATGTCGGTGGCCATGGTCACCGACCGCCTGCCTGCCGCCCAACGCCGCGTCGTCAGTATTGTTTCGCAATTGTTGATGGGCACCATCTGTCTGTTCATGACGATCTGGGGCACCAAGCTGTGCCTGTCCACCTGGAACCAGTTCATGAGCGCCATCCCCACCCTGCGCGTCGGCATCACCTATATGCCGATCCCGATTGGCGGCTTGCTGACCCTGATCTTCGTGATGGAGAAACTGCTGCTGGGCGACCAGAGCAAGCGGCGCGTGGTGCGCTTGGACCTGGTAGAAGAAAGCGAAGGGGCCGCCTGATATGGACGCATTGATTCTGTTGGGCAGTTTTATCGCCTTGATCCTGATCGGCATGCCGGTGGCCTACGCCCTGGGCTTGTCGGCGTTGATCGGCGCCTGGTGGATCGACATCCCGTTCCAGGCCCTGATGATCCAGGTGGCGGGCGGCGTGAACAAGTTTTCGCTGATGGCGATCCCGTTCTTCGTGCTGGCCGGCGCGATCATGGCCGAGGGCGGCATGTCGCGGCGGCTGGTGGCGTTTGCCGGGGTGCTGGTGGGTTTTGTGCGCGGCGGTCTGTCCCTGGTCAACATCATGGCCTCGACCTTTTTCGGCGCGATCTCCGGCTCGTCGGTGGCCGATACCGCGTCGGTGGGTTCGGTGCTGATTCCGGAGATGGAACGCCGCGGCTACCCCAGGGAGTTTGCAACAGCCGTGACGGTCAGCGGTTCGGTGCAGGCGCTGTTGACGCCGCCCAGCCATAACTCGGTGCTCTACTCCCTGGCGGCGGGCGGCACGGTGTCCATCGCTTCGCTGTTCATGGCCGGCGTGGTGCCGGGCTTGTTGATGAGCGCGTGCCTGATGGTGCTGTGCCTGATCTTCGCGAAAAAGCGCGACTATCCCAAAGGCGAAGTCATCCCCTTGAGGCAGGCGCTGAAGATCGCCGCCGACGCGCTCTGGGGCCTGATGGCCATGGTGATCATCCTCGGCGGCATCCTGTCGGGTATCTTCACCGCCACCGAGTCGGCCGCGATTGCGGTGCTGTGGGCGTTCTTCGTGACCATGTTCATCTACCGCGACTACAAATGGCGCGAGCTGCCCAAGCTGATGCACCGCACGGTGCGCACCATTTCCATCGTGATGATCCTGATCGCCTTCGCCGCCAGCTTCGGCTACATCATGACCCTGATGCAGATACCGGCGAAGATCACCACGCTGTTTTTGACCCTGTCGGACAACCGCTACGTGATCCTGATGTGCATCAACGCCATGCTGCTGTTGCTTGGCACCGTGATGGACATGGCGCCGCTGATCCTGATTCTCACGCCGATCCTGCTGCCGGTGGTGCTCGGCATCGGCGTCGACCCGGTGCACTTCGGCATGATCATGCTGGTCAACCTCGGGATTGGCCTGATCACCCCGCCGGTGGGCGCGGTGCTGTTCGTGGGCGCGGCGGTGGGCAAGGTCAGCATCGAGAAGACCGTGAAGGCGCTGCTGCCGTTTTATGCGGTGCTGTTCCTGGTGCTGATGGCGGTGACTTACATTCCGGCACTGTCGCTGTGGTTGCCCAGCGTGGTGCTGTAACACCAATCTCAAGAACACAGGTGCTTGAATGTGGGAGGGGGCTTGCCCCCGATAGCAGTGGGTCAGTCTGAGCATCTTTGACTGAAACACCGCAATCGGGGGCAAGCCCCCTCCCACCTGTCGAGCAGCGCTGTTTTTACTATTTCCATGCGGCAGGTCGATCGTGTCTTTGAACTTCGTTGAGCTTAGGGATCCACTCACCCATCTGGTACTCGCGCCCGCCATCGGCGGCAGTCTCGTGAACTGGACGGTACGCGCCACCGGCCAACCGCTGTTGCGCCACAGCGATGAGCAGGCGATCAATACCGGGCTGCCGGGCAAGCTGGGCTGCTACCCGTTGGCACCCTGGTCCAACCGAATCGCCCACGGCGGCTTCGATAACCCCGACGGCTGGCTGGCCCTCAAGCCCAACAGCCACACTGACCCGCTGCCGATTCACGGCTCGGCCTGGCAACAGGCGTGGCAGGTGAGCCGCCAGACCGCAGATGAAGTGGTGTTGCAGGTACTCTGCGATGCACCGTTCGCGTACCGCGCCGAGCAACGGTTTCGGTTGCGCGACGGTGTGCTGACGATTGAATTACGCGTGACTCATCTGGGCAAAAACGCAGCATGGCATGGGCTGGGATTGCACCCGTATTTTCCACGACGTCAGGGTACGCGGTTGCAGGCCAAGGCATCGCAGGTGTGGTTGAGCGATGCGGCCAAACTGCCGACGCAACTGGCGGCGGTACCGGAGGATTGGGATTTCAGGCAAACCGGAACGCTGCCGCAAAGCCTGGTGGACAATGGCTTTTGTGGCTGGGATGGGCACTGCCTGATCGAGCAACCAGAGCTTGGTCATACCCTTGAATGCCAGGCTACCGGCGCCGATTACTTCCTGCTGTACTGCCCGCCGGGGTTGGGTTTTTTCTGCATCGAGCCGGTAAGTCATCCGGTAAATGCCCATCACCTGCCGGGCAGGCCTGGCCTGAAACTGCTGGAGCAAGGCCAGTCAACCCAACTCAGTTTCAACCTGAAATACACTCCACATGTGGGAGGGGGCTTGCCCCCGATAGCGGTGTGACAGTCACTGCAAATATGACTGATCCATTGCCATCGGGGGCAAGCCCCCTCCCACATTTTGCTCCCTGTTGTGTCAGGGTCAGGGGGGTGAATTTTTAAGGCGCCCTGCCGTGTCAATACTCACCACCACCGACAACCCCGGCCGCAACCGTTCACTCTCGGCCTGGTCAGGGTCCACGGTGATTCGCACCGGCACGCGCTGGGCGATCTTGACGAAGTTGCCGGTGGCGTTGTCCGCCTGCAACAGGCTGAACTCCGAGCCGGTCGCCGGGGAAATATGCTGCACCGTGCCGTGAAACCTGCGGTGGTTCAGCGCATCCACGGTGAAGGTCACCGGCTGGCCGACCTGCACATTGTCCATCTGGGTTTCTTTCATATTGGCAATCACCCACAACTGCTTGGGCACCAGCGCCATCAACTGCGCGCCGGAGTTGACGTAGGCCCCCAGGCGCACGCCAATCTGCCCCAACTGGCCATCCCGGGGTGCGGTAATGCGGGTGTTGGACAGGTCGATCCGCGCCAATTCCACCGCCGCCTCCGCACTGGCCACCGCCGCCTCCAGGGAGCCGCGATTGACGATCACCGTTTGCAGGTCCTGCCGCGCGATTTCCAGGCTGGCCTGGGCCTGGGCCACGGCTGCCACCGTCTGGGCATTGGCGGCGCGGGTCACGTCCAGCTCCCGCTTGGACACCGAGCCGTCGCTGATCAATTCTTCATTGCGGCGCAGGTCGGCGGTGCTTTTGCGCACCTGCGCCTGGCTGTCGACCAAGGCGGCCTGGCGCAGCTTGATGGTCGCTTCGGCGCTGTTGCGTTGCTGCACCACATTGGCCAGCGAAGCCTTCTGCACCGCCAGTTGCGCCAGGGCCTGGTCCAGGCGCTGCTTGTAGATGCGATCATCGAGGCGCACCAGCAGGTCACCGGCTTTCACATACTGGAAATCCTGCACCGGCACTTCGAATACGTAGCCGCTGAGCTGCGGGCCGATGATCGTCACCTGCCCACGCACCAAGGCGTTTTCGGTGGTTTCCACGGCGCTGCTGAACGGCGGCAGTTGCCACGCATACAGCACGATCAGCACGCCGACGATGGCAACGGCGGCAAAGCCCAGGGACGAAAGGATGCGTACCCGCAATGAACGCGGTTCGGTCACGGCGGCGCCCGGTGGCGTGGCGCCCTCGGGCGTGGAAGCGATGGCGTTGGTGGTCGTAGTCGTGGGTTCGGTCATGAAGAGGCGCCGACAGGTTGAACGGGAGGGGTTGCTGCTTTGGTGGTGCTCATCAGCCACAGGCTACGGATAAAGATCCAGATCATGGTCAGGATCGCGATAATCGCAATCAGCATGAAGACATCGTTGTACGCCATGACGTTCGCCTCACGGGTGGCCGCCGTGGCCAGGCTGCGAATGCCCATGAGGTTGCGCAGTTCCGGGTCGGCGACGATACCGCCATAGGCCGAACCGCCACTCTGTACCCGCGCCGCCACACGCGGGTCGAGCAAGGTCAGGTGCTCGACGATCATGCTTGAGTGGTACTTCTCGCGCACGATCTGGAAAGTGCCGAGCAATGCCGCCCCGATCAGGCCGCCGAGGTTCTGGCAAATCCCGAACATCACCGAAAAACTCACCAGGTTGCGCGGGTTGGTCAATACGTTCTTGGTGCCCAGCACCATGGTCGGCCCGAGAAAGAAGGTCCCGCCGAAGCCTAGCAGGAACTGGCTGATATACAGGTTCTGCGGCCGCGTCAGGTTGCTGGAAAAACTGTCCATCACCGACCCGGTCGCCATCAGCGCCAGGGAAATGATCAGCGGCATCAACAGATGCGCCGGGTTGATCGTCAAGGCGCTGACCACCAGCCCGGCAATCGCTCCGGCCAGCATCACCACGTACAAGGTGTGCATCTGCTGGTAACTCATGTTCAGCATCTGCATGAAACCCACTGCGCCCGTGGATTGTTCAGACAGCACCATCCGAATCAGGATCACCGCCAATGCCAGGCGAATCATGGTGCCGCTGCCCAGCCAGCGCGTCATCAGCAGCGGGTTGGCGCGGTTATGCTCGATGGCCAACCCGGCCATGATCAGCACCAGCGAACAGGCCGAGGCGATGCCGATCCAGGGCGCTTCCAGCCACCAGTCGATGCGCCCCAGGGACAACACCGCGCAGAGAAGGGCGACGCCGGTGGCCAGGATCGCGAAGGTGAGGAAGTCGAGTTTTTCGAAGGTCTTGAACCGGTCGCCGGGCGGCAATTTCAGCAGAAACACACAGCCCAGGCAGATCAGCGCCAGGCCCAGCTCGAACAGGTACAAGCCACGCCACTCGGCGATTTGCAGCAAATCCTCGGAGAACAGCCGCGCCAGCGGCAAGGCCAGCTGCGCAGTGCCCAGCCCCAGCACCAGGGCTTTGAGACGCCACTTGGCCGGGAACGCCTGGATCATGTAGTACAAGCCCAACGAACTCAGCGCCGCCCCCACCATGCCGTGGGCCGCCCGCACGGCGATGGCCGAGTTGAGGTCGTTGACGAACAAGTGGCCGAAGGTCACCAGCGCATACAGCACCAGGAACACTTCGGTAAACGCCCGCAGGCCGAACTGCTGACGGAATTTCACCAGCAGCAGGTTCATGCACACGTTGGTCATCACATAGGCGGCGGGCAGCCAGGCCATTTCCGCCGTGGTCGCGCCCAGGGCGCCTTGCAGGTATTGCAGGTTGGCGATGACCAGGGCGTTGCCCAAGCCACCGGTGATTGCCACCAGCACACCCACCAGCGCAAACAGCCAGCGTTTGTGGGTGGGGTGCAACGGCGTCGACGGTGAACCGGGCAGGCTCGGCCGCTCGTGGGGTTGCCAGGTGTGGGGGGTGTATTTATCCATTCGGTGACCTTGATGAACCGACGTGCAAGGCCGGTGAAGCCGCTACTCAGGGCGCAGTGAACCTGAGCAGCGTTTATCTTGCCATGCCAAGGGCGCAATTGCTCCTCAGACGGGCACCGAGCACTTGAACTCAGCTATCAGGATCCGGCTTGATCGCGATATCAGGCACCGGTTCATAGAACGGGCCATAGTCCAGCAGCAATTCATCACCTTTCTTGATGTCTTTGAGCGCCACATAGAACGTCAGGTTTTTCCCGACTGCGATGGACACCACATTGTTGGACTGCCACACCGGCCCGTTACGCAGTTGCGAGGTATTGATCAGGCTCAGGGTGTTACCCGTGTGCAGCCCACTGACCGTGCGCGTGCCCGAACGTGTACCGAACAGGTAGGTCAGCACAGCTCGCGAGCCTTGCTTGCGTTGCTCCTGGAACAGCGACGCCTCGTCCGCATGGTATTTGCCCGCATACGGGCCAAGCACTTCGAACTGGGGAATGTCACGCCGCGCCCACACCGAAGCGCCGCGAGCCGGCCCGCCATCGTCGAGCACTGTGACCACCTCCATAGCCTCCTCAAACCGAGACTGGTGTTGACCTTCGGTGCTCAGCCAGTTCTTGATCGACGCCTTGATTTGCGCTGAAACGCGTGCCTTTGTCGGGCTATCAAGCCCGTCCAGCACGCCATTCCAATGGGCAATACGGATGTCATCGACAGGGCCCTCAAGTGTTTGGGTCAAGCTGAGCCTGGGGTTCACCGGGTCCTGCAGAATCGGCAGCGTATTGTCGATCTGATGACGAGGCAGTGGGGCAGTAACATTGGGTTCAACTTTTATAACGACGACGTCCGACGATGAGCCAGAGGTGTGTTCGCTCTGTGGCGTGTCGGTGGGCTTGTCCAGGTCCGAAGATTTCGGCGGCGGCGGATCCAGAGGGTCTTGCGCAGGCCGTTTGCGTGTCGTACCCGCAGCAGGTTGCTCGGACGCGGGGGGGTGCTCGGTGGTTTGCCCTGCCCGATTGAGGCGTTGCACGGTCGCCTCCTTTAACGAACCGTCGACTTTAACGTGCTGGCTCCAAGTGTTTGGGTTGAGCCCATGTTGGCTCAAGAACTGCGACTGTGTGACTGAATTGTTCGGTTGAGCCAACAGCTCGCGCCACTGGCGTAGATAGTCATCGGTCAGCGCGGTATAGGTGCGACCAGCTGCCCTGTTCAACAACGCTTCACCGGGCGGCCCCAGGCCGCCATCCTGCCGTGCACAATTTTTGAAGGTACTCGGATTGAGGTGATAATGACCGGCAAACCCGTTCATGGTCATGGCGTCACGCGCCTGCTGTGTCTTGCTTTGCCAATCACGAATATGTGTTTCAGTCAGCGTCTTGAAAGGTGTGTTGACCGCGCGGTCGCGCACGATCTTGCCGGTATCGCTCAACTGGCCGTCGGCTTGCACGTAGTAGGCAAAGGTTTTCGGCGGCAGGTTCCTCTGTTGGGCAAAGTGCTCACGGGTAATGCTTTGCTGTTGGGCGGGCGACAACGCTTCCCACTCGCGTAGATGTTCGGCAGTGATTAGCTGCTTGCGTGGCTGCGTCTGGAACGTGGGGGCAAGCGCAGCGTTTTGCTCCACTGGATTGAGACGTTCCACGGCCGCGCCTTTCAAGGAACCATCCTTTTTAACGAAGCGACTCCAACTGGCTGGACTGAGCCTGTGTTGGCTGATGAACTGCTCTTGTGTCACTGAGTTGTTCGGTTGCGCGAAGAGCGTGCGCCACTGCTGTAAATGCTCATCGGTAATCACCTCGTAGGCCGTACCTGCAGCAACCCTACCCAACAGTTCCCTGCCCTGTGGCCCCAGGCCGCCATCGGCCCGCACGTAATTTTTCAGCGTATGGCTATTAAGGTGATGATCACCGGCAAACCCCTCCAAGGTCATCGCGCTACGCTCCTGCTGTGTCATGCCTCGCCAGCTATGCAGATGCACTTGGGTCACCTTATTGAAGGGTGTGTCAGCGGGCCGGTTACGTATGATCAAGCCGGTTTCGCTGAGTCGACCGTCAACATCTTTCACGCAGTACTCAAACGCCCTCCAGGGCAGTTGATGCTGTCGGGCAAAGCCCCTGGGGGTAAGTCTTATTTGTTCCTGGCGGGACAATGCTTCCCACGCCCGCAAATGTTCAGCGCTAATCTGCCTCCCTCCACCGGCTGCCCCCAGGCGTTGCCATTGATCCCCCTGTATGTGCTGGACCACCAACTCGGTTTGCCGGTTGTTGTGATAAACCCGCGCCTGCACAACGCCCTCTTCCGTGCGAGTGACCTGCCGGACCTCGTACACCGCTGTTTCACCGTTGCTGTCGGTGTGGCGTATATGCGAAAGATGCCCATCGGTTGCCACATACACGCCCTGATTGTTGCGTGAGAGCCCGGCGATGGTGGAGGCTGGCATCTTGTAGTGACCGAACAGCTCATGGCTCAGCGCGTCCGCTTCATCGACGTGCGCAACGCCCACCTTGCCGGCGACCGCCTGCGTCGTGGGCGCAAAACCATCGAGCGGGCTGCCATAAGGCCGCATCGTGTCGCCATCAAAAGCATACCAATGGCCGCTCTTGAGCACTGCAGCCCCTTCCACTGTCTGGTCGACCCCCTTCACGATGCCCGTTGCTGCGGCGTCGTACTGTTTACTCACTGCCTTCAACACATCGTAACTGGCACTGGCGCCCCTGAACCGGTTGACAGCTTTGGCGCCTTTGGACAGCAGATAAAGACCGCCATTGCCCACAAGCTTGGGCAGATCACTCAAGCCCCCCAGGGGGTTGAGCACGTCAATGGTTGCCACGCCGATGACCTTGGCCGCCCGCAACGCCTTGACGCCGGTGGACAGCGCAGTCCGGCCGATCTTGAGTAGTTTTCCTGCGGTGGCAGTGCCAGCGGTAAGAAACCCGAATACATCCAGCAAGAGATCGAATGTGCCCGCGCCGGACTGGCCGTTCTGAAAATTGACAATGGCGGACCTGAAGGGGATCAGGTTCAGCAAAAACTCGCTCAACTGTGCGTTCGCCTTGTCCAAGCTTGTCTGTCCGCGGGCTTGTTCTTTGATAGCCGGATCGTCGAGTGCCAAGTGCTGGACAAACGCCCTGGCAATCGCTTCGGACCGATGGCTGGTGAAACTATTCAATAGTGAATTATTCGAAGGGCGCTCACGACCCAGATCATCTGCTGAATAACGGGGCGTGAGCGCTTTGGTTGTAGAAACGTTTTTGCCGTCCCTGACCTCCTTGACCACCGCTTTGGACAGGGACGCCTTTTCAATCGTGCCTTTATTGAAATCGATTACATAGGCTTGGGACGTGCCCTGCAGCTCGGTTTTGACCAGCAGCCCCGGTTTATTTTGAGCGTATGTATTATTGAAATGACCATCCATGACATACGAGCCTTCCTGGAAAAAGCTGATTGTCCCCGATTCGAAGTTCTTTCGATCCGCCAATGGCAGTTGCGAAATCATGTGCCTGACCGTTGTATTGACGGCGGCCTTTTTTTCCTCGATTGCGCGGTTGAACTGCCTGTCGAATTCAGCCGGCACGCCAAACTGCGGGTTGGCGTTCAACATCGTCAGCACCCTGCGCAGGTCACCCGACTCAAGCGAGCTGCTGGGCTCATGCGCCTTGAAGGGTCTGGGTTCGAGCCAGTCGTTCATGGCGACATCCAGTAGCGAAATCCCTCCCCCTTCAATCACCACGTAACGCTGATCAACAGCGAATACTTTTTCTTCGAAAAACGCGCCCAGGTCGCCAAACCGTTCCTTGAGTTTGGTCAGTGCGATCTCTTTTCGTGTGGGTAATGCTTTGTCCAGTGCCCGGGAGGCAGATAGCCGGGTGTCAAGTTGCGCGTTGAAGGCGGTTCTTGCCGATTCGAGGTGTGCGGGGAGGTAGTTGTCATTGCTTCTTTTGGTGAGCACTCCATTGGCGATTGCCCAGTCCAGCAAAGCAGCCATTTGTGCTGTGTGGGTGATCGCAGGGTCAACCAGCCACGCCTTTTCGGCCTCGCGCATGACCTGGGCAAACGTCATGCCGAGGACTTTGCCCGGTGTCTGCGCCTCGATCGTCATGGCTGCAATCGTCAGGCTGGCCCATGCCTGGCTACCGATCTTCACACTCGGGGGAATGTCTTTAATCAGAAACTGCGGGGCCGAGCGGGCCAGCAACAGGTATGCCCCCACCTTTGCAAGCGCAGCGCTGGTTCTGCCTGAGCTGCTCAAGTGTTCGGCCAGGGCATCCCCAACTGCAGAGGGGTGGCGGCCCCAATGTTTGTCACTGGCCAGATCGAAGCCGGCTATTTTGTTGCGATCAGGGGCGGTAATCGACTCAGGATCCATCTGCAGTGCGATCCCCGCCAACAGGTAGTCCGTTGCGCTACTCTCGTTGTCGATGCCTTGCATTCTTTGCTGCAGCGCCTTGCCCATCCGTTGCCCCTGGGGGGAGCGCACTAGCGCCTCGATTATTTTGGCAGGGTCGTTCTGCGCGGACGCTGGCAATGGCTGACGATACCGCAAGAACTCCAGCACACCGCCCTTGGTTTGCATCACCAAAGGCTGGTCGCCCAGAGGGTGTTCGTGATTCATCGTGATAAGACGCAAGCGCCGTTGTTCGTCTGCGCTCAAGGGTATCGGCCAGGACAGCGCCCCGCCCAGACTACCCAGCGCAGAGCCTGGGCTAACGGGGGTGGCCAACCTATCGGGTTCTTCGTTGACCGGCGCTGACTGATTGCCGGGCGCCAGTACCGGCGGTGAGGAAAAGCGCTGTGCAGGGGGAATGGAGGTCATGAGCGATGTCTATCCGTAGTCAAAAAATCATCCTGGCGTTTGCCGTGCTCACTGGGTGTTAAAACCCAATCAGCAGGTTCCTGCCCACCTACCAGATTTTGTGACTGCCGCAATGCACGGCGACCTTACGAGTCGCCGGCACAGAGTCAGATCAACGCGTTGAACAACATTCCAATCGCCACTACTACACACAGGCTGGCAAACCCCACCTGCAAGCTGCGGGCGGGAATCACCGAACACAGACGCCGTCCCGCTAGCATTCCGACGATACTCGCGCCAATGAACGCCCAGCCCACCGGCTCGATGCTCACGCCGGCGTGAAAGGCCCCCGCCACGCCGATCAGCGACAGCAGGCTGACCACCATCAACGAGGTCGCGACGATCCCGCGCATCTGCACATCGGTGAGTTGCTTGAACGCCGGCACAATCAGAAAACCGCCGCCCACGCCGAGCAACCCGGAGACCGCGCCCGTCACCGCGCCCAATGCAGCCAGGGTCACAGTGCATTTGGCGGTCCAGGCCAGGCGCCCGGTCTGCTGGTTGAGCATGCAGTTTTTCTGGCCCCAGGAGGCGGCGCCATGGTCACTCGGCCCAGCCTGGACCTTTTCGCGCTGCAACATGCGCCAGGCCACCAGCACCATCAATGCACTGAACAGGCCCATCAGCACCGGCTCCGACAGTTGATGGGCGACGAACACCCCCAACGGCGAAAACAGCGCGCCCAGCAACGCGATCAATAACGCTGCGCGGTAACGCACCAAACCATGGCGCAGGCCGTCGATCGCGCCCACCGCCGCGGCTGCGCCCACCGCGAGCAATGACACCGGCGCGGCCTGAGTCATCGTCAACCCCAGGCCCAACACCAGCGCCGGCACTCCGAGAATGCCGCCGCCCGCGCCGGTCAGGCCCATGACCAGGCCCATCAATACACCCAACACACTGGCCAGCAGCATTCAGTCCACCTTGCTCAGGCGGGTCAGCCACTCGCGGCCCTTGAGCATGCCGTTCCAGTAGAACCACGGCAGCAACGTGGCCTTGAGGAACCACATCGAACGGCGCGCCTGGGTGGGGTCCAGGGGAAAGGTCGGCAGCAGCTTGCCGCCGTAACCGAACTCCGCCAGCACTACCTTGCCCTTCTCCACCGTCAGCGGGCAGGAGCCGTAGCCGTCGTACTTGAGCGGCAGCGGTGCCTGTTTGCGCAGGGCCAGCAGGTTTTCAGCGACCACCACGATCTGCTTGCGCACCGCCGCCGCGGTCTTGGCGTTGGCGGTGCCGCACACGTCGCCCAGGCCGAAGATGTTCGGATAGCGCAGGTGCTGCAGGCTGTGGGGGTTCACTTCGCACCAGCCGGCGGTGTCGGCCAACGGGCTATGCCGGATAAAATCCGGGGCGACTTGCGGCGGGACCACATGCAGCAGGTCAAACACTTTTTCGACGACGCTGACGTTGCCTTCGGCGTCCTTGACTTCAAACCAGGCCTTGCCTGCCGGGCCATCGACCTTGATCAGGTTGGCATTGAACGCCAGGCGCGCGTTGTATTTCTCGACGTACTTCATCAACGGCGGCACAAACGTTGGCACACCAAACAGCGCGGCACCGGCCAGGTTGAATTCAACCTCGATGTTTTTCAGGCTGCCCTGCTTGAGCCAGTGATCGCAGGACAGGTACATGGCCTTCTGCGGCGCGCCGGCGCATTTGATCGGCATGGCCGGCTGGGTGAAGAGCGCCTTGCCACCCTTGAGCTGCTGCACCAGTTGCCAGGTATAGGCCGCGTGTTCGTAGCTATAGTTGGAGGTGACGCCGTGGCGACCGAGGGTCTCCTGCAGGCCCTCGATCTTTTCCCACGCCAGGCGCAGGCCGGGGCACACAATCAGGTTCTTCCAGGTGACGCGTTGGCCGCTGTCGAGCACAAGGGTTTGCTCGTCAGGCAATAACTCGCTGACGGCGGCCTGGACCCAGGTGACACCATTGGGCAGTACGTCGGCCAGCGGGCGCCGGGTTTTTTGCAGGTCGTAGGCGCCGCCGCCCACCAGGGTCCAGGCGGGTTGATAGCAATGGAAGTCGTTGGGTTCGATCAGGATGAGGTTCAGTTGCGGGTCGCGCTTGAGCAGGCTGGCCAGCAGGCCGATGCCTGCCGAGCCGCCGCCGATGACGACGATATCGCCACTGATGGTGGGTCCCCAGTGTTGTTCGGTCATTGTCTACTGCCTTTTTGGAGTCAATGCACACAAGGGTCGCTGCCGGATGGCGTCACGCCCAGCTTTTTATGACCGCGCCGCAGTACAGGCCGGACAGGGTCTTCATCACTTGAATCACTTCATGGCTGGCCAGCCCGTAGAAGATGTATTTACCTTCCCGACGGGTGGCGACCAACCCTTCGTCCCGCAGGATGCCCAACTGTTGTGACAACGTGGGCTGGCGCACGCCAGTCTGGGCTTCCAGCTCGCCGACGTTGCGCTCGCCCAGGGTCAACTGGCAAAGGATCAACAAGCGATCTTCATTGGCCAGGGCCTTGAGCAAGGAACAGGCCTTGGACGCCGATGCACGCAACTGGGCGACCTCGCCCTCACTCAACGTAGATTCCATTTGCCTCGGCTCCTTTAACTCACTTAAGCTCAAAACATTATGTTTAAACGTAAACTGATTGTAACCACTTTTTTCTTCATCGGGGATAGCCGCCATGCCAGCGTTGATTCAAGCCTTTCTGGACGAGGCATCGTCGACCTACACCTATGTGGTCTATGAAGCCGACGGCGGCCCGTGCGCCATCGTCGATTCGGTGCTCAACTACGACCCGGCCTCCGGGCGCACCGATACCGCGCAGGCCGACAAGGTGATTGCCTTTGTGCGCGAGCATGGCCTGCACGTGCAGTGGCTGCTGGAAACCCACGCCCACGCCGATCACCTGTCCGCCGCGCCGTACCTGCGCCGCACCCTGGGCGGCAAGATTGCGATTGGCCAGTCCATCAGCAAAGTGCAGGGCGTATTCAAGCAGCTGTTCAATCTGGAGCCGGCGTTTCGGGTGGATGGCTCACAGTTCGATCACCTGTTTGCGCCGGATGAAATCTTTCATATCGGTGGCTTGCAGGCCCAGGCGCTGCATGTGCCCGGGCACACCCCGGCGGACATGGCCTACCTGATCGATGGCCGCCTGATCCTGGTGGGCGATACCCTGTTCATGCCCGACGTCGGCACCGCCCGCTGCGACTTCCCCGGCGGCGATGCGCGGCAGTTGTACGCGTCGATGCGCAAGCTGCTGGCGTTCCCGCCCGAGACCCAGCTGTACGTGTGTCATGACTATCCACCCGAGGGCCGCGAGGCGAAATGCCAGACCACGGTGGCTGAACAGCGCGCGCAGAATATCCATGTGCATGACGGGGTGGATGAGGCGGCGTTTGTCGCGATGCGCACCACCCGCGATGCCGGGCTGGGCATGCCGACGTTGTTGCTGCCGGCGATCCAGGTGAATGTGCGGGCGGGGCATATGCCGCCAGCGGAAGACAATGGCGTCACCTACCTCAAGATCCCGCTCAACCAACTTTGAAATGCATTTAAACAGGTGGGAGGGGGCAAGCCCCCTCCCACATTTTGTCCACCGTTGAATCAGGAACCGAGGCTGATGCCGTTGGCCGGCAATGGCAGCGCGGTTTTATAGCGAACTTGCTTCAAGGCAAAACTGGAGCGAATATTCGCCACCCCCGGCACCTTGGTCAAAAAATCCATCATGAAACGCTCCAGCGACTGGATCGTCGGCACCAGCACCCGGATCAGGTAATCCGGGTCGCCAGCCATCAGGTAACACTCCATCACTTCCGGCCGGTCCGAGATCGCACCTTCAAATTGCTGCAACGCCAGTTCATTCTGCTTTTCCAGGCTCACATGGATGAACACGTTGACATGCAGCCCCAGCAGATCGGCGTCCAGCAGCGTGACCTGCTCGCGAATCAGGCCGTGTTCTTCCATCGCCTTGACCCGGTTGAAGCACGGCGTGGGCGACAGGTTGACCGAGCGGGCCAGGTCGGCGTTGGTGATGCGGGCATTCTCCTGCAGGGCATTGAGAATGCCGATATCGGTACGGTCCAGTTTGCGCATGAGACAAAGTCACCTGTTTATTATGTTTATGCAGATTTTTTATCCGCAAATGATCCTGAGCGCAACGAAACACAGATAAATATTCTTCTACGCCACGCCTATGATTGTTGTAGGACAAGATTTCTTCTACCCGAAGACTGACTGTCAGCTAGCGCGCCCACTACAAGAAATTCACAAGATCGAGCGTAGAAAGCCATGAACCAGCCGTATGCACCGCTGCGCCTGCACGTTCCCGAACCCTCGGGCCGTCCAGGCTGCAAGACCGACTTCACCTACCTGCGCCTGACCGACGCCGGCCTGGTACGCAAACCCGCCATCGACGTGGAACCCGCCGACACCGCCGACCTGGCCAAAGGTCTGATCCGCGTGCTCGACGACCAGGGCCAGGCGCTCGGGCCGTGGGCCGAGGGTGTCTCGGCAGACATCATGCGCAAAGGCATGCGCGCGATGCTCAAGACGCGCATCTTCGACAACCGCATGGTGGTCGCCCAGCGCCAGAAAAAAATGTCGTTCTACATGCAAAGCCTTGGCGAAGAAGCCATCGGCAGCGCCCAGGCCCTGGCCTTGAACATCGACGACATGTGCTTCCCCACCTACCGCCAGCAAAGCATCCTGATGGCCCGCGACGTGCCGCTGGTGGACCTGATCTGCCAACTGCTGTCCAACGAGCGCGACCCGCTCAAGGGCCGCCAGTTGCCCATCATGTACTCGGTCAAGGACGCGGGTTTCTTCACGATTTCCGGCAACCTTGCCACCCAGTTCGTACAGGGCGTGGGCTGGGGCATGGCCTCGGCGATCAAGGGCGATACCAAGATCGCCTCGGCCTGGATCGGCGACGGCGCCACCGCAGAATCGGACTTCCACACTGCCCTCACCTTTGCTCACGTGTACCGTGCGCCGGTGATCCTCAACGTGGTCAACAACCAGTGGGCCATTTCCACCTTCCAGGCCATTGCCGGCGGTGAAGCCACGACTTTCGCCGGACGCGGCGTCGGTTGCGGTATCGCCTCCCTGCGCGTGGACGGCAACGACTTTATCGCCGTGTACGCCGCCTCCGCCTGGGCCGCCGAGCGTGCCCGCCGCAACCTGGGGCCGACGCTGATCGAGTGGGTCACCTACCGCGCCGGTCCGCACTCCACCTCCGATGATCCGTCCAAATACCGCCCCGCCGACGACTGGAGCCATTTCCCATTGGGCGACCCGATTGCCCGTCTCAAGCAGCACCTGATCAGGATCGGCCAGTGGTCCGAAGAGGAACACGCGGCGGTCAGCGCCGAACTGGAAGCCGAAGTGGTCAAGGCGCAGAAAGAAGCCGAACAGTACGGCACCCTCGCCGGCGGCCAGATTCCAAGCGCCGCGACCATGTTCGAAGACGTCTATAAAGAGATGCCGGAGCACTTGAAGCGCCAGCGTCAAGCGTTGGGGGTGTGACATGAACGATCACAACAACAGCATCGAACTGGAAACCGCCATGACCACCACCACCATGACCATGATCCAGGCCCTGCGCTCGGCCATGGATGTTATGCTTGAACGGGACGACAACGTGGTGGTGTTCGGCCAGGACGTCGGTTACTTCGGCGGCGTGTTCCGTTGCACCGAAGGCTTGCAGACCAAATACGGCAGCTCGCGGGTATTCGACGCACCGATTTCCGAAAGCGGCATCATCGGCGTGGCGGTGGGCATGGGCGCCTACGGCCTGCGTCCGGTCGCGGAAATCCAGTTTGCCGACTACGTCTACCCCGCCACCGACCAGATTATTTCCGAGGCCGCGCGCCTGCGTTATCGCTCAGCCGGCCAGTTCACCGCGCCCTTGACCATGCGCATGCCGTGCGGCGGCGGCATCTATGGCGGCCAGACCCACAGCCAGAGTATCGAAGCGGTGTTCACCCAGGTCTGCGGCCTGCGCACGGTGATGCCGTCCAACCCCTATGACGCCAAGGGCCTGCTGATCGCCTCCATCGAAAACGATGACCCGGTGATCTTCCTTGAGCCCAAGCGCCTGTATAACGGCCCGTTCGATGGCCATCACGACCGCCCGGTAACCCCGTGGTCGAAACACCCGCAGGCGCAGGTGCCGGACGGTTACTACACCGTACCGCTGGACGTGGCCGCCATCGTGCGTCCGGGGTCTGCGGTGACTGTGCTGACCTACGGCACCACGGTGTATGTGTCGCAAGTCGCCGCCGAAGAAACCGGCATCGACGCCGAAGTCATCGACCTGCGCAGCCTGTGGCCGCTGGACCTGGACACCATCGTCAACTCGGTGAAAAAGACCGGCCGTTGCGTGGTGGTGCACGAAGCCACGCGCACCTGCGGTTTTGGTGCCGAGCTGGTGTCGCTGGTGCAGGAGCACTGCTTCCACCACCTGGAAGCGCCGATCGAGCGCGTCACCGGCTGGGACACGCCCTACCCGCATGCGCAGGAGTGGGCGTATTTCCCAGGCCCGTCCCGAGTGGGCGCGGCGTTGAAACGGGTCATGGAGGTCTGAATGGGCACGCACGTTATCAAGATGCCGGACATTGGCGAAGGCATCGCGGAAGTTGAACTGTCGCAGTGGCATGTGAAGGTCGGCGACCTGGTCGTCGAAGACCAGGTGCTGGCGGATGTGATGACCGACAAGGCGATGGTGGACATTCCCTCGCCGGTCCACGGCAAGGTGATTTCCCTGGGCGGCGAGCCGGGTGAAGTCATGGCGGTCGGCAGTATTTTGATCAGCATTGAAGTGGAAGGCGCCGGTAACGCCAGGGAAGCGCCGGCCGTGGCCGCACCGCTGGAAAAAGCCGCGCCGGTGGTGGAGAGCCAGCCGCAACCGGCTCCAGGCAAGCCCGCGCCTGTCGCGGCCAACGTCCAGGCGCCCGTGGCGCGGGAGGCCAATGAGCGCCCGCTGGCCTCCCCCGCCGTTCGCAAGCATGCCCTGGATGCGGGTATCCAGTTGCGCCTGGTACAGGGCTCCGGCCCGGCCGGGCGGATCCTGCATGAAGACCTCGAAGCTTACCTTCAGCAAGGCGCCAGCCCAGCCTCGGCCGCCGCCAACCCTTATGCCGAACGCAACGACGAGCACCAGATCCCGGTGATCGGCATGCGCCGCAAGATCGCCCAGCGCATGCAGGATGCCACCCGCCGCGCCGCGCATTTCAGCTACGTGGAAGAAATCGACGTCACGGCGCTGGACGAACTGCGCGTGCACCTCAATGAAAAACACGGCGCCACACGCGGCAAGCTGACCCTGCTGCCCTTCATCGTGCGCGCCATGGTGGTGGCACTGCGCGATTTTCCGCAGATCAACGCACGCTATGACGACGAAGCCCAGGTCATCACTCGTCTCGGTGCGGTGCATGTGGGCGTCGCCACCCAGAGCGATGTCGGCCTGATGGTGCCAGTGGTGCGCCACGCCGAAGCCCGCAGCCTGTGGGGCACTGCCGAAGAAATCGCGCGTTTGGCCACAGCAGCCCGAAACGGCAAGGCCAGCCGCGAAGAGCTGTCGGGCTCGACCATCACCCTGACCAGCCTCGGCGCGCTGGGTGGCATCGTCAGCACGCCGGTGCTGAACCTGCCGGAAGTGGCGATTGTCGGCGTCAACCGCATCGTCGAGCGGCCGATGGTGATAAAGGGCCAGATCGTGGTGCGCAAGATGATGAACCTCTCCAGCTCGTTCGATCACCGTGTGGTCGATGGCATGGACGCGGCGCAATTCATCCAGGCCGTGCGCGGCCTGCTCGAACAACCCGCCAGCCTGTTCCTGGAGTAAGGGCATGACTCAGACACTACACACCACGCTGCTGATTATCGGCGGCGGCCCGGGCGGTTATGTGGCCGCAATTCGCGCCGGCCAACTGGGCATCCCGACCCTCCTGGTGGAAGGCCAGGCGTTGGGCGGCACCTGCCTGAACATCGGTTGCATTCCGTCCAAGGCCTTGATCCATGTGGCCGAGCAATTCCAGCAGACGGTACACCACAGCCAGGGCTCGCAGTTGGGCATCGAGGTGGACGTGCCCACCCTGGACATCCGCAAAAGTGTGGAATGGAAAGACGGCATCGTCGACCGCCTGACCACCGGCGTCGCCGCGCTGTTGAAGAAGCACAAGGTGCAGGTGATCCACGGCTGGGCCAAGGTGGTGGACGGCAAGACCGTCGACGTGGGCGAGCAGCGCATCCAGTGCGAACACCTGCTGCTGGCCACCGGTTCGAAGAGTGTCGAGCTGCCGATGCTGCCGCTTGGCGGGCCGATCATTTCATCCACCGAAGCCCTGGCCCCGAGCCGCGTACCGAAGCGGCTGATCGTGGTGGGTGGCGGTTATATCGGCCTGGAACTGGGCATCGCCTATCGCAAGTTGGGGGCCGACGTCAGTGTGGTCGAAGCCCAGGATCGCATCCTGCCGGCCTATGACGCCGAACTGACTCAACCGGTGAGCGAATCCCTCAAGCAACTGGGGGTGAAGCTGTACCTCAGACACAGCGTCACCGGGTTTGCCGACCATTGCCTGCAAGTGCGCGACCCGAATGGCGACACCCTGTCGCTGGAAACCGATCAGGTGCTGGTGGCTGTTGGTCGCAAACCCAACACCCAGGGCTGGAACCTCGAAGCGCTGAACCTGGACATGAACGGCGCCGCGATCAAGATCGACAGCCGTTGCCAGACCAGCATGCGCAATGTGTATGCCATTGGCGACCTGAGCGGCGAGCCCATGCTGGCGCACCGGGCCATGGCCCAGGGCGAGATGGTCGCCGAACTGATCAGCGGTAAACCTCGCGAATTCAACCCGGCGGCGATTCCGGCGGTGTGCTTTACCGACCCGGAACTGGTGGTGGTGGGCAAGACTCCGGACGAGGCCAAGGCAGCCGGCCTGGACTGCATCGTGTCGAGCTTCCCGTTCGCCGCCAACGGACGGGCCATGACCCTGGAGTCGAAAACCGGCTTCGTGCGGGTGGTGGCGCGGCGTGACAATCACCTGATTGTCGGTTGGCAAGCCGTGGGCGTGGGTGTGTCGGAACTGTCTACTGCGTTTGGCCTGAGCCTGGAAATGGGTGCACGCCTGGAGGATGTGGCGGGAACGATCCACGCCCATCCGACCTTGGGTGAAGCCGTGCAGGAAGCGGCGTTGCGGGCTTTGGGGCATGCGTTGCACCTGTAGAACCGTGGCGAGGCCATCGGCGGCAAGCCCCCTCCTACAGGGGAATGCATTCTAAATGTGGGAGGGGGCTTGCCCCCCGATAGCAGTGGATCATCCAATAGAGAGGTTGAATGGTCCAACCGCCCGCTCCCACACCGGCCAAGAATGCAGTATTGTTGAGCCCATCCAGAAAAAAATCCGACTTGACCAGAGATTAGAGGGTGTCATGGGTAACGAAAGCATCAATTGGGACAAGCTGGGTTTTGACTACATCAAGACCGACAAGCGGTTTCTCCAGGTCTGGAAAAACGGCGAATGGCAAGCAGGCACCCTGACCGACGACAACGTGCTGCACATCAGCGAGGGCTCTACCGCCCTGCACTACGGCCAACAGTGCTTTGAAGGCCTCAAGGCCTACCGCTGCAAGGACGGCTCGATCAACCTGTTCCGTCCGGACCAGAACGCCGCGCGCATGCAGCGTAGCTGCGCCCGCCTGCTGATGCCGCATGTGTCGACCGAAGACTTCATCGAAGCCTGCAAACAAGTGGTCAAGGCCAACGAGCGCTTCATCCCGCCTTACGGCAGCGGCGGCGCGCTGTACCTGCGCCCGTTCGTGATCGGCACCGGTGACAACATCGGCGTGCGCACCGCGCCGGAGTTCATCTTCTCGGTGTTCTGCATCCCGGTCGGCGCCTATTTCAAAGGCGGCCTGGTGCCCCACAACTTCCAGATTTCCACCTTCGACCGCGCCGCGCCACAAGGCACCGGTGCCGCCAAAGTGGGCGGTAACTATGCCGCCAGCCTGATGCCGGGCTCGGAAGCGAAAAAATCCGGCTTCGCCGACGCGATCTACCTGGACCCGATGACCCATTCGAAAATCGAAGAAGTCGGCTCGGCCAACTTCTTCGGCATCACCCATGACAACCAGTTCATCACGCCGAAGTCGCCTTCGGTGCTGCCGGGCATTACCCGCCTGTCGCTGATCGAACTGGCCCAGAGCCGCCTGGGCCTTGCCGTGGTCGAGGGCGAAGTGTTCATCGACAAGCTGGATCAATTCAAGGAAGCCGGTGCCTGTGGTACCGCTGCGGTAATCTCGCCGATCGGTGGCATCCAGTACAACGGCAAGCTGCACGTGTTCCACAGCGAAACCGAAGTGGGCCCGATTACCCAGAAGCTCTACAAAGAGCTGACGGGCGTGCAGACCGGTGACGTTGAAGCGCCAGCGGGTTGGATCGTCAAAGTCTAAGCCACTGCCTCAGCAACACTGCAAAACCTGTGGGAGGGGCTTGCCCCCGATGGCGGTGAATCAGTCAACATCATCGGTGACTGACACCCTGCCATCGGGGGCAAGCCCCCTCCCACATTTGCCTCCTGTGTTCTTAAGATTGGGGAGGAATATTCCCGGCAATCTTCTTGCCCATGCTGATCCTCGGCTCCACTCCATAGCCCAACGCCTCGTAGAACCCCACCACCGCGTCATTGCCGCCGGTGATCTGCAGGTTGATCTTCATGCAACCCAACGCCGTCAAGACCTGTTCGGCGTGACGCACCAACGATGATCCCAGGCCGTGGCGACGATAGTCGGCATGCACCGCCACCGAGTACAGCCAACCGCGATGGCCGTCATAGCCGGCGAGAATCGTACCGATCACGGTTTTTTTATCGGTCGCGACAAAGAATAGCCCGTCATTGACCACCAGCTTCTTATCGATCGCCAGGCTCGGCAGGTTATGCGCGGTGTCATAGCCGAACGCCTCCTGCCACAACTCAACCACTTGCGCACGGTGCTGACGGTCGCGATACGGGCCGATGGGATGCCGGGACAGCAGGGCCTTTTCCATGACCAGCGTGCGCTCATTGCCATGATAGACATCACGCACGGTGTGAAACCCCAGCTTGCTGTAGAACGCCTCGGCGGTCAGCGAGGATGGCACGCTCAACACCGTCACCCCGGCTTCGCGGGCGCGCAGTTCGATCTCGATCATCAACAGGCGACCAATGCCCTGCCCTTGCAGCGCCGGGTTGACGAACACCGAGCGCACCACGTTGGCGTCAAGGGCGGCGGTGGCAACGATCACCTGCTCCTGGGTGGCCACCAGCACGACACGGCGCTTGAGCAGCGCCAGCACGGCATCGGGGGTGAAATGACATGCCACTCGGGCAATCACATCCGCCGGGTAATCCTGTGCGTTACTGCTGTGCAAGGCCGCCAGGATGACCTGGCTGATCCCTTCGGCATCGGCGGTTTGGGCAAGACGAACAGCGGTAGACATGATTGCTCCTGGCTGAGGACGCTCTGACAAACACCACAATACCAAGCCCCCTCCCACATTTTCTAATTATGCCCGCTTGAAATGCGTTTGCCGGGTTTGGTGCCCACCAGCCTGGCCTGCCCATCCTTCTGTTTGCCCGTGCGCGCCTCACTGATCAGCCCCGGAATCAACTTGCCCTCCGGCAGGTTCTTCCAGAACCGGCTCGGCAGATGCCCTTCCATCACCTTGGGGTTCAAGCGCGCCGGGTTGAAGATGTGGCTGTAATAGGTCAACCACATGGCGCTGTGCGGGTCTTCGACATTTTGCGCCAGCTGCTGCCACGCCTCGGGGCACTGGCGTTGGTGAATCAATTGCTCACCGTCGTAATACACCCCATCCAGGGGCGTCGCGATCATCCAGCGATGGCGGCCCATGCGCCCGACGAAATGCTGGCTGGCACTGTGCAAAATATCGTGGGCCGGCTCGTGCCAGGCCACGTACTCCGGCAGCTCGGGCCCGGCTTCGGCCGGCAATGCAATAAACCGCACAAACGCATGCAAGTGGTGGGCTTCACGGCTGACCTGCTTGATGCGGCGCTGCAACTCGCTGCCCAACTTGTCACCTGCCAGCATTGCCGTGCGATCGCCATGGCTGACCCGCCACAACACTTCGTACAGCAAACTCCAACGCTGATCGCCCTGGTAGCAGGCGGCCGACTCCAGCAGTTGCAACAAGGCCTTGGGAATGCGCGCCTGGAAAGGCCCCGGCCCGGACGGAATGGGTTCGTCGGTGGCAAACAAATCCGCCACCTCGGCTTCGCCCCAGCTCACCTGGCTGGGGTCGACCTGGTGGCTGAGCAGCCAGCGCGCCTGTTCGCGCCAGGTGCTGAACAGGTTGTCGCATTCCAGGCTGATCATCCCCACAACCCCATCTGTTGCGGTTGCGGGCGATCACGCAGCTGTTCGCGCAGCAACACACTGGTGCTATCGGCCTGCTGTGGGTGGTAATCGCTGGTGATGAAAAACGGCTTGGCCTTGGCCAGCACGCAGCGCATGCGGGCCAGGTCTTCAAAGCGGATCTTGCGTTCGCGGCGCAGATCTACCAGGCGCTGGGTGGTGCGCAGGCCAATGCCGGGGATGCGCGCGATCAAGGTCGGTTCGGCGCGGTTCAGGTCCAGGGGGAACACCTCGCGATGCTCCAGGGCCCACGCCAGCTTGGGGTCGATATCCAGGGCCAGGTGGCCGGGGCCTTCGAACAGTTCATTGGCGCTGAAGCCGTAGCTGCGCAACAGAAAGTCGGCCTGGTACAGACGATGCTCGCGCATCAGCGGTGGTGCGGCCAGGGGCACGCTCTTCGGACTGTTGGGAATCGGGCTGAACGCGGAATAATACACGCGGCGCAGCTTGTAATTGCCATACAAGGCTTCGGCACCGTGCAGGATGGTGCTGTCGTCGGTGTCATCGGCGCCGACGATCATCTGGGTACTCTGCCCGGCCGGGGCGAAGCGCGGTGCACGGGGTTCGTTGAGCACCGTCTGTTCACCGGTGTAGATGGTCTGCATGGCCTGTTTGATCGAGACGATCTGCTTTTCGGGCGCCAGGGTTTGCAGGCTGGTATCGGTGGGCAGTTCGATATTCACGCTCAGGCGGTCGGCATAGCGCCCGGCCTCGGCGATCAACGCAGGGTCAGCTTCAGGGATGGTCTTGAGGTGTATATAGCCGCGAAAATCGTGCTCTTCACGCAGCAATTTGGCGACCCGCACCAACTGCTCCATAGTGTAGTCGGCTGAACGGATGATGCCGGAACTGAGAAACAAACCGCTGACGCAATTGCGCTTGTAGAAGTCCAGGGTCAGGGTGACCACTTCTTCCGGGCTGAATCGCGCACGCGGCACATCGCTGGAACGGCGGTTGACACAATACTGGCAGTCGTAGAGACAGAAGTTGGTGAGCAAAACCTTGAGCAGCGACACGCAACGGCCGTCGGGCGTATAGCTGTGGCAAATGCCCATGCCATCGGTGGAACCCAGCCCGGCCTTGCCTTCGGAGCTGCGCTTGGGTGCGCCACTGCTGGCGCACGAAGCGTCGTACTTGGCGGCGTCGGCGAGGATGCTGAGCTTTTCGATCAACTGCATGGAGAGCTACCGATACTGGTTTTTTGTACAGTATCAGCAGCAACCCCATGTCACAAGTACCGCCTGTAGGAGCAAGGGCTAGCCGCCCGCCTCGCTCCTACACAATCCGATCAGCTTGCAGTGGCGAGCAGCAGGTCCTGCACCGAGCGCGCGCTGCCACGGCTACGGTCATTGGCATACAACGACGCGGCAATTTCATCGGCACGAATCGGCAGCACCGACAGTAACGTATCGCTCAAACCATGGCTGGCCTGGCTGAACCCCTGGATGTAAATGCCGGCCTTGCAGCGCTCGTCGGTGACGATGCGGTAGTCGCGGGCCACTTCGAAATCGCCCATGTATGCTTCGAGCGGCGCGAGCAGTTCGCGGTGCATCTGGCGTTCGTAACCGGTGGCGAGGATCACCGCGTCGTAGTGATTCACGCTGGTTTCGCCGGTGGCGTTGTTGCGCAGCGTCAGTTCAATGCCCAGCGGGCCGGGGGCGGCCTTTTCGACCACTGTCATGGTGCGGAAGGCCTGACGCGCGATGCCGGAGACTTTCTGCCGATAGAAGATGCCGTAGATGCGCTCGATCAGGTCCAGGTCCACCACCGAGTAGTTGGTGTTCTGGTACTCGGCGACCAGGCGCTCACGTTCGGCGCCGACTTGCTGGAACACCAGGTCGGTAAAGGCCGGCGAGAACACTTCATTGACGAACGGGCTGTCATCCGCCGGTTTGAGCGCCGAACCGCGCAGAATCAGGTCGACCTGCACCGACGCAAAGCTGTCGTTGAGGTCGATAAAGGCTTCGGCGGCGCTTTGACCACCGCCGATCACCGCAATGCGCATGGGCTTGCCGTCCACACACGGCTGGCTGGCCATGCGGTCCAGGTACTGGGAATGGTGAAACACCCGGCTGTCGCCCTTGAGCGCCTTGAAGGCTTCGGGAATACGCGGCGTGCCGCCAGCGCTGACCACCACCGAGCGTGTAGTGCGCACATGCTGCTCGCCCAGCGCATCGCGGGAAATCACGCGCAGCGCTTCAACCTGTTGCTGGTGCAGGATCGGCTCGATGGCCAGCACTTCCTCGCCGTAGCGGGCCTGGGCCTGGAATTGCCCGGCAACCCAGCGCAGGTAGTCGTTGTACTCCATGCGGCACGGGTAGAAGGTGCCCAGGTTGATGAAGTCCACCAGGCGGTCGTGGGCCTTGAGGTAATTGACGAAGGAATACGGGCTGGTGGGGTTGCGCAAGGTCACCAGGTCCTTGAGGAACGAAATCTGCAATTCGCTCTGGGTCACCAGGGTATTGCCGTGCCAGCGGTAGTCGGCTTGTTTGTCGAGGAACAGCACGTCCAGTTTGCCCTGCGCCTTCTCACGCTCCTGCAGGGCGATGGCCAGCGCCAGGTTCGAAGGGCCGAAGCCAATGCCGATCAGGTCGTGAACCGCGGGCGAAGCAATTGCCTGTGTCATTCCAGTGTCCTCTGGATAAGCCCCTTGGCGGTTGGGGCGGGAATACCTTCATGGCCTGAACAACAGGCCGTGTGTTGATAGGAAACGAGGACAGTGAAATAAAATTTAACTAACAGCGCTTCAGTGCACTTCCCACTCACGCATGCGCAACCGGCAGTGCTTCATGGCATTGACGATGTGCTTTTCCACCAGCGCGCGGGAAATGCACAGGCGCTCGGCGATTTGCAGGTGGGACAGGCCGTCGAGCTTGCGCAACAGGAAACTGTCGCGGCAGGCCGCCGGCAGCTCGGCCAGGGCGCGCTCGAGCATCTCCAGACGCTGGCCCTGGTCGTGACTGGTGTGCGGTGAACAGGGGGCGAAGCGTTCTTCGGCGTCCAGCACCTCCAGCGGTTCCAACTGGCGCAGGGCGTTGCGCCGATGGCCGTCGATCACCAGGTTCAACGCGGTGCGGTACAGGAACGCGCGCGGCTGTTCGATCGGCGTGTCACTGGAGCGCTCCAGCACCCGCACATACGCGTCATGCACCACATCCTCGGCCACCTGACGGTTGCCCAGCTTGGCGTTGAGGAAACACACCAGCTCGCGATAGTAGTTTTCCAACATGACTCCTGGCCCCATGGCCGTGGTGCTGACGATGCCAACCTTTTTAGGAACACGTCCATCGATGATGGCAGTTTGAGTGTGTGCAATTTATAGTAATTCTCATCTACTTTTAAAGAAGTCTTGCATCACCGGTGCGTTTTTTTTCGTCGGGCGAGCTGTTACCACGTGTGTAAGGGCCTAAATCTCCGGGCAATTTTCTCGTATAACTGTCAACTCCCCGCTCCTGCGGTCAATACCTCCCGGCTGGAACCAAGACATGAAACGCCCTCGACCTGCCCGACGCGCCCTGCTGGTGATGGCGTGCCTGCTCTGCATCCTCGCGGTGGTTGCCTGGCAAGTGCTGCCGTCGGGCCGCGACAGCCTGCCCACGGTCGCCGTAACCCGCGGCAACATTGAAAACAGCGTCACCTCACTTGGCACCCTGCAGCCGCGCCGGTATGTCGACGTGGGTGCCCAGGCATCCGGACAGATTCGCAAGATCCATGTGGAGGCCGGTGATCAAGTCAAGGAAGGCGAGCTGCTGGTGGAAATCGACCCTGCCACGCAACAGGCCAAGCTCGACGCCAGTCGCTACTCCATTGAAAACCTCAAGGCGCAGTTGCAGGAACAGAAAGCCCAGCACGAACTCGCACGCCAGAAATACCAGCGCCAGCAACGCTTGGTTGCAGGCAACGCCACCCGTGAAGAAGATGTGCAAACCGCCAAAGCCGAACTGAGCGCCACCCAAGCCCGTGTCGATATGTTCCAGGCGCAGATCCGCCAGGCCCAGGCCAGCCTGCGCAGTGACGAGGCCGAACTGGGCTATACGCGGATTTACGCGCCCATGAGCGGCACCGTAGTGGCGGTAGATGCACGGGTCGGCCAGACCCTCAACGCCCAGCAACAAACGCCGTTGATCCTGCGCATCGCCAAATTGTCGCCGATGACCGTATGGGCCGAAGTGTCCGAAGCCGATATCAGCCACGTCAAACCGGGCATGAGCGCCTATTTCACTACCCTCGCCGGCGGCAACCGGCGCTGGACCAGCACCGTACGCCAGATCCTGCCGATCCCGCCCAAGCCGCTGAATGAAACCAGCCAGGGCAGTGGCAGCCCCACCAGCACGAGCAAAACCGGCAGTGGCCGCGTAGTGCTGTACACCGTACTGCTGGATGTGGACAACACTGACAATGCGCTGATGGCCGAAATGACCACCCAGGTGTTTTTCGTCGCCAGCCAGGTCAAGGACGCTCTCACCGTCCCGGTCGCGGCGCTGCTCGGTGGCCAAGGCACCGACAAGCAGATCGCCCGGGTCGTCACCGAAAATGGCGCCATCGAGGAGCGCGAAGTACACCTGGGTATCAGTGACCGCCTGCGCGTTGAAGTGTTGGATGGCCTCAACGAAGGCGATCACCTGTTGATCGGCCCAGCCAGCGGCGGCGGGGGTTGATGTGACCACGCCATTGATCGAACTCAAGAACATCCGCAAGTCCTACGGCGGCGGCGACAGCCCGCAGGTCGACGTATTGCGCGGGATCGACCTGTCTATCCATGCGGGAGAGTTCGTTGCCATCGTCGGCGCCTCGGGCTCCGGAAAATCCACACTGATGAACATCCTCGGCTGCCTCGACCGCCCCACCGTGGGCGACTACCTGTTCGCCGGGGAAAACGTCGCGCACCTGGACAGCGATGCACTGGCCTGGCTGCGCCGCGAAGCCTTTGGTTTCGTGTTCCAGGGCTACCACCTGATCCCGTCCGGCTCGGCCCAGGAAAACGTCGAGATGCCGGCGATCTATGCCGGCATCAGCGCTGCCGAACGCCATGCCCGCGCCAAGGCTCTGCTGACCCGCCTGGGCCTGGCCGACCGCACCAACAACCGCCCGCACCAGCTCTCCGGTGGCCAGCAACAACGCGTCTCGATTGCCCGTGCGTTGATGAACGGCGGGCATATCATCCTTGCGGACGAACCCACCGGAGCCCTCGACAGCCACAGCGGCGCCGAGGTGATGCTGCTGCTGGATGAGTTGGCGAGCCAGGGCCACGTGGTGATCCTGATCACCCACGACCGCGAAGTCGCGGCGCACGCCAACCGCATCATCGAGATCAGCGACGGCCTGATCATCAGCGATTCGGCGTTGAGTAACATCCACGTGCCCATCACGGCCGGCAGCAACGCATTGCAAGCCGTGGACCTGCGCCAGCGCCTGGCCGACGGCGCCGAACACATTGGTGCCTGGAAAGCCGAGCTGCTGGACGCGGTACAGGCGGCCTGGCGGGTGATGTGGATCAACCGCTTCCGCACCGCGCTGACGCTGCTGGGGATCATCATCGGCGTGGCGTCGGTGGTGGTGATGCTGGCAGTGGGCGAAGGCAGCAAGCGCCAGGTCATGGCGCAGATGGCGGCCTTCGGCTCCAACATCATCTACCTGAGTGGCTTTTCGCCTAACCCGCGCACGCCGCCAGGTATCGTGACCCTCAATGATGTGGCGGCATTGGCTACATTGCCCCAGGTCAAGCGCATCATGCCGGTGAACGGCACCTACGCCGGCGTGCGCTTCGGCAACGTCGACTACACGGCCTATGTGGGCGGTAACGACACCAACTTCCCGGACATCTTCAACTGGCCGGTGGCCGAAGGTAGCTACTTTACCGAAGCCGACGAGCGCGCCGGGGCCACGGTGGCGGTGATCGGTCATCGCGTGCGCGAAAAACTGTTCAAAGGCCAGCTAGACCCCATCGGCCAATACATCCTGATCGAAAACGTGCCCTTCCAGGTGATTGGCGTGTTGGCGGAAAAAGGCTCCAGCTCCGGCATGCAAGACAGCGACGACCGTGTCGCCATTCCCTACACCGCCGCCAGCGTGCGCCTGTTCGGCACCTATAACCCCGAATACGTGGTCATCGCCGCCGCCGATGCGCGCAAGGTGCAAGAGGCCGAGCAAGCCATCGGTCAGCTTATGCAAAAGTTGCACGGCGGCAAGCGCGACTTCCACCTGACCAACGACGCAGCGATGATTCAGGCTGAAGCGCGCACGCAAAACACCCTGTCGCTGATGCTCGGCTCGATTGCCGCGATTTCCCTGCTGGTGGGCGGTATCGGCGTGATGAACATCATGTTGATGACCGTGCGCGAACGCACCCGTGAAATCGGCATCCGCATGGCCACCGGCGCACGCCAGCGCGACATCCTGCGCCAATTCCTGACTGAGGCGGTGATGCTCTCGGTGGTCGGCGGGCTGTTCGGTATCGCCCTGGCGCTGCTGGTGGGCGGCGTGCTGGTGCTGGCCGACGTGGCGGTGCAGTTTTCCCTGGTGGCGATGCTCGGCGCCTTTGGCTGCGCGCTGGTCACCGGCGTCGTATTCGGCTTTATGCCGGCCCGTAAAGCTGCCCGGCTCGATCCGGTTAAGGCGTTGACCAGTGAATAAACGATCCATCGCACCACAACTGTCAGTGCTAAGCCTGTGCCTGCTGCTCAGCGCCTGCGCCGGCAACCCCGCCGCCGTCGACAGCGGCATCGCGCCACCCGCCGCCTGGCATTATGGCGAACGCGCGGCCAGCCAAGCCACCGACCAGCGCTGGTGGACGCACTTTGGCAGCCCATCGCTCAACCGCCTGATCGACCAGGCCCGGCGTGACAGTTTCGACGTGGCCGCCGCCATGGCTCGGGTGCGCCAGGCGCAGGCAACGGCGGTGATTGCCGGGGCGCCGCTGCTGCCCGAGATCAACTTCAACCTCACCACCACCCGCGAAAAGCTGTTGCGCGGCAGCGGCAACTCGGACCTGGACGCCACCGAGAGCAATAAAACCGTCACCCGCTATGACGCCAACCTCACGGCCAGCTACGAACTCGACTTCTGGGGCGGTCGCGCCGCTGCGCGGGACAGCGCGCTGCATAGCCTGCAGGCCAGCCAGTTCGACCAGGCCAACGTGGAACTGACCCTGCTCAGTAACGTCGCCGATCGTTACGCGCAAACCCTGGCGGCGCGCCAACGCGTGCAGATCGCCGAGCTGAACCTGGCGAATGCGCGCGCGGTGCTGAACCTGGTGCAAACCCGCTACGACGCCGGTTCCGCCACGGCTCTGGAACTGGCGCAACAGAAAAGCCTGGTGGCCAGCCAGCAGCGGCAACTGCCGCTGGTCGAGCAACTGGCCGAAGAGGCGCGCATCACCCTGGCCGCGTTGCTCGGCCAGCCCGTGCAGGCGCTGCAACTGGGCACCGAGGCGTTCCCGGCACTGACCTGGCCAACCATCGGGCCCGGCGTGCCAAGCCAGTTATTGAGCCGGCGCCCCGACCTCGCCCAGGCCGAGGCACAGCTGGCGGCGGCAAGTGCCGACGTCACCGTAGCCCGTGCAGCGATGCTGCCTGCAGTGACCCTGGGCGCGACCCTGGGCTCGGGCGCATACAAGGCCGACGATATCCTGCGCAGCCCGTTCTACACCCTGACCTCGGGCCTGGTGGCGCCGATCTTCAACAACGGTCGTTTAAGCGCCGAACGCGACAAGGCCCGCGCGCGCCAGGATGAGCTTCTGCAAATCTACCGTGGGGCGATCATCAACGGCTTTGCCGATGTGGAAAAAGCCCTCAGCAGCATCAGCCGCCTCGACCAGCAACGCCAATGGCAAGTTGAAGAACTGCAACAGGCCCAAACCGCGTTCCGGATCGCCGAAAGCCGCTACCAGGCCGGTGCCGAAGATCTGCTCACGGTGCTGGAGACCCAACGCACCCTGTACGCGGCCCAGGACTTGGACGTGCAGCTGCGGCTGTCGCGCCTGCAAGCCAGCATCGCGTTGTACAAAGCATTGGGCGGTGGCTGGAATAGCGACACCTGATAAACGAAACTCCAGTTTCGTACACGATCCGTTTAATCGCCTTACATTATTAGACCCAAGGTCCTTGGTAAAAAAGCCGACTTCATACGGCTTCCCGGGACCTTTTAATGAAACCCAGCGTTGTTGGAAAATGCCTGGTCTGCCTCGGCGGCTGGTTGATCGCACACCTGGCCCTGGCCGACCCCCTGATCGCGCCCACCGCCATTGATTGGTTACTCGATTGCCCTTTCCCGGTGCTTGAGCGGCTCGCCCCCGACGTACTCGACCGTACCCAATGTGGCCTGGTGACGGTGCCCCGCGACCATGCCGCTCCTGGACGCGGCCGCATACGCCTGAGCGTGACACGCGTCGGCGCGCGCGACCCGCTCAACCGCGAGGGCGTGGTGTTTATCCAGTCCGGCGAGCCGCATACAGCTAAAAACGCCACCTTTGCCCTGCATCTGGCCAGCCTTTGGGAGTCTTACGCCAACCCGGCTTACCGTAAGCTGGTCGACCGCTACGACATGATCGAACTGAGCAGCCGCGACCTCACAGGGGGTGACGCCCTCGAACAGGCGGCACAGGATATGGAGTATGTGCGCGGGCAACTGGGCGAGTCCCGGCTCAACTACGTCGGCAATGCCGACGCGGCGCGCCTGGGCAACCGCTACGCGACGCGGTTTCCCGAACGCGTCGCACGCATGGTGCTGGTCAACGCAGGGCACAGCGAACCGGGCGCATCCGGCGTCGAGTCGCTTCTGCTCAAGGAACCCGCCCAGACAACTGCCGACGGCTGTGTCAGCCGCTGGCTCGGGGAGTTTCTGGCCTACGGCAAACAGCCACCGACGAGCACCCGGTGTCTCGACCGTGGCGGCTGGGAGTGAGCCGCAGGTCTACGACCCTTTGAAACTGGATCCACTGGCGTTCGATCACTCTTGATTCACCGCACAACCCGATTACTGAGTGTCAGTCACTGCATCTGTGACTGATCTACCGCTATCGGGGGCAAGCCCCCTCCCACATTTGCATTGCATTCCAATCACTGAAAAATGGCTGCCCCTCGAAGCGGGTCACAACGTACCGCAGGGTTCGGGCATGGACGAAGGTGCGCAAGTCACGCTTATGCAAAGGCATCCCCTACCAAGCACTTACAAGCACCACACAACCCGAGCTGAAATTCAATTGAAATGTGGGAGGGGGCTTGCCCCCGATTACTGAGTGTCAGTGAATGCCTCTGTGCCTGACACACCGCTATCGGGGCAAGCCTCCTCCCACAGTGCTCACCGCGTTCCACTACAATGCCCTCCACTCATCTCCCGGGGGCTTCATGGACATCGAACTGGCACGCACCTTTCTGGAAATCACCCGCTGCGGCAGCCTCGCCGCAGCGGCGGAGAAACTGCACGTCACCCAGACCGCCATCACCGCACGGGTGAAGAACCTGGAAAACCAGTTGGGCAGTACGCTGTTCGTGCGCAATCGCGCTGGTGCACGCCTGACCGCCGACGGCGAGGCCTTTGTGGTGTACGCCAACCAGTTGCTGCAAACCTGGGAAGCGGCGCGCCGCGACCTGCCCTTGCCGGATGGCTATCGCAATGTGCTGCATATCGGCGCAGAGGTCAGCCTGTGCAATCCGCTGATGCTCGGCTGGGCCAAGGCGCTGCGCGAGCATATCCCCGGGCATGCCCTGCGCACCGAAATTCGCGAGGGCGAGTACCTGTTGCGTCAGTTGGAGTTGGGCGTGCTTGACGCCGCGCTGGTGTTCCAGCCGCAGTACTGGCCGGGCTTGCAGGTCGAGCAAGTCCTGGAAGAAAAACTGATCCTGGTGCAACTGGCGAGCAAACCCGAGCCCTATGTGTATATCGACTGGGGCCAGGGTTTTCGCCAACAGCACGACGCCGCCTTGCCCGACCGCGCGCGCGCCGCCGTGGGTTTCAATCTGGGGCCGCTGGCGCTGCAGTACATCCTGGTGAACGGCGGCGCCGGGTATTTCCGCACGCGCGTGGTGCAGAGCTACCTGGACAGCGGCGTGATGCAGCGGGTGGCCAAGGCGCCGGAATTCAGTTTCCCGACGTACCTGGTGTATTCGCGGGCACGAGATTCTGCGGTGCTGCAGCAGGCGTTGACCCTGTTGCGTGAAGTGGTCAAGACCGAAGGTGACTGGTCGCAACGCTGGGACCCGCTGATTTGAGTCACCCTGGGCCTGCGCGCATGCTAGCCTGCGGGAGTGTCCTCTTGCAGCCTTACCGATGAACAAGAAAAAGTCCGTCACCATCAGCGACATCGCCAAACGGGTGGGCATGACCACCATTACCGTGTCCCGGGCGTTGAGCAAACCTGATCTGGTCAAACCCGCCACCCTGGCGCGCATTCTGGAAGTGGCGCGCGAGCTCGACTACGTGCCCAATGCCTTCGCGCGCGGGCTCAAGCGCAGTGAAAGCCTGATCATCGGTGTGATCACCGCGTCGGTGGACAACCCGTTCTACAGCGAGATGATCAAGGCGATCTCCCGCGAAGCAAAAAAGCACGGCTACACCATCATGCTGGTGGACACCGATGAGCTGGAAGAACTGGAAAGCAAGGCCGTCGATACCCTGCTGGGTTATCGCGTGGCGGGGATCATCCTGTCGCCGGTCTCCGATGAGCCGAGCTACCAGCCTGACTATCTCGAGCGCCTGGGCAACGGCAAGACCCCGGTGGTGCTGCTTGACCGCACGCTCCACGACAGCCCGTTCAGCCGCGTGGTGCTCGACAACTACCACAGCGGCATCCAGGCCGCGCACTACCTGTTGCGCCAGACCCCGGACCTCAAGCGCCTGCTGGTGCTGACCGGCCCCGAGCACTCGCGCATCACCGTCGAACGCCTCAAGGGCCTGCGCGAAGTACTGGCCGAACATCCTCAGGTGCAGGTCGAGGTGCAGGCCGGGGACTACACGCTGATGCCGTCCTACCTGCACACCCTCGACTACCTCGCCGCCCACTCGGCGCCGGACGCGATCATGGGCTTCAACCAATTGATCACCCTCGGCGCCCTGCGCGCGTTACGCATGCACAACATCGCCCACGACAGCCTGACCATCTGCGGCATCGACCGCCTGCCGTTCGCCGATATTTTCGGCGTGCCCATCGCCTGCGTGGCCCACGATGCCTCGCTGGCCGGCAGCAGCGCGGTGCGCCTGCTGCTTGATCGCCTGCAAGACCCGTACAAGCCACGGGACAAGGTGGTCATCGCCGGGCAGTTGGAGAACGGCTAACGGCTGGTATAGCCGCCATCGATGGGCAGGCTCACGCCACTGATCATGCTGGCCGCATCGCTGAGCAGGAACAGCACCGGCAACGCGACTTCCACGGTGTGCGCAAAACGGCCCAGGGGAATGGCGGCCAGCGCCGGGTCGCGCTTGACCGGATCGGACCAGGCCATGGTCGCCATCGGCGTGAGCGTGACAGTGGGGTTGACGCTGTTGACGCGAATGCCGAAGCGGCCCCATTCAGCGCACTGCACGCGGGTGATCGCATCGAGGGCGGCCTTGGAGGCGCAGTAGCTCAGATGATCATCCAGCGCCACCAGCGAGGCCTGACTGGAGACGTTGACGATGCTGCCGGCGATGTTCTCTTCGATCATTTTCGCCGCCACGCGGCTGGCCACGTGCGCCGCAGCGCGAGCGTTGACGCTCATCACCTGATCAAACGCCTCGGCGCTGATGGCGGCGGCGGGCTCCAGGCGTGAAATGCCGGCGCAGTTGACCAGACCGTGCAGCGCCGGCAGCTCATTCAAGCCGTGGTCGAGCGCGGCGCTGTCGGCGATATCCACGCTCAGGGTGTGGCAGCCCAGTTCGGCCAGTGCCCGGGCGTCACGGCCCAGGGCGAACACCTCGGCGCCACTGGCAATGAGCTGCTGTGCGATTTCGCGGCCAATCCCGCTGCTGGCGCCGGTGACGAGGATGCGGTGGTGAGTGAAGTCAAAAATTGCGTTCATAGATCAAAATCTCAAGAACAATGAAGATCCACTGTGGGAGGGGGCTTGCCCCCGATGAGGGAGTAACAGCCAATGCATCTGTGACTGACCCACCGCCATCGGGAGCAAGCCCCCTCCCACATTTTTGACCCTGTTGGGTCAGTTGGCCTGCAAGGTGTGCATGATCGGTTTCAGCGCGGGATACAGCTTCAGGTACTCGGCAAACGCGTGATCGTAGACCGCGACATTCTCCCGCTTGGGCTGCGCCCGCAACGCCAACTGCACCCAGCCCTTGTCCATCGCCTCATCACTGACCAACCCCACCGTGTGCGCCGCCAGTAACGCCGCCCCCAGCGCCGCTTCGACTTCCTGGACGATGGTGTACACCGGGTAGCGCGTCACATCCGCGATGATCTGCATCCACACATCCGAATGGCTCGCACCGCCTACCACGATCAAACGCGGGTCAAGGGAATGCGCGCCCTGGGTGCCGGCTTCGATATTGTGGCGCAGGGCAAAACTCACCCCTTCGAGCACGGCGCGGTACAGATGGATGCGACTGTGATACAGGTTCAGCCCGACAAAACTGCCGCTGGCGCGGTCGTCCCACACCGGGCTGCGCTCGCCCATCAGGTATGGCAGGAACAACAGGCCTTCGCTGCCCGCCGGGATATTCATCGCGCTGCGCTCCAGCAACACCAGGCTGTCCTGGCCGCTGGCCTGGGCCTGTTGCTCCTCGGCCTGGCAGAACTGCTCGCGGAACCAGCTGACCGACGCCCCGGCGGTGATCGCGCCACCAAAGATGTACAGGTCGCGATGACCGTTATAGACGTGAGGCATGCTGACCAACCCGTGCCGCGCGTCCACCCGCTGGTTGAGGTAGCCCCAACACATGCTGGTACCGATCATCGCCACATGGTTGCCCGGTTGGGTGACGCCCGCAGCCAGGGTCGCCATGGCCGCATCCACGCCACCGGCGAGCACCGGCGTGCCCGCCGGCAAGCCCAGGCGGGCGGCCCAGCCCTGGAGCAAACCGCCCACCACCTCACCGGAATACAGCAACCGCTGCGGCATCATCGCTGGCGGGATGCCCAGTGCATCGAGCATCTCGCCCGACCAGCCGCGCGCAGCCACATCGTAGACACCGCCGATATTGCCGGCGCTGCTGTGGTCCACCGCCAGCTCGCCCGTCAGGCACCAGTTGATATAGCTGTTGGGCGGCAGCAGGTAGCGCGTGTCGGCCCACACCTGGGGCCGATGCTGCTTGAGCCAGAGCATCTTGGTGAAGCCGTAGTAGCTGTCCAGCGAGTTGCCGGTGACGGCGAACAGCCGGTCCAGGTCCACATGCTCACGTACCCACTGCACCTGTTCACCGGCGCGCCGATCCATCCAGATAAGGCACGGGTGCAACGGTGTGATCTGCGCATCCACCGCGATCCCCGAGCCGCCATACAGGCTGCTGATGCACAACGCCTTGACCTGTTGCGCCGCGACGCCGGACTTGGCCATGCACTGCGCCACACAGGCCTCGACCGCATCCAGCCACACCTGCGGCCATTGCTCGGCCCAGCGCACTTTCGGCGTATCCACGCGATAGCCCTGGCTGTGCTGGGCGATGATCGTGCCGTGCGCATCCACCAGCAGCGCCTTGGTGCTCTGGGTCCCTATGTCTACACCCATCACGTAGTTCATCGTCAGAGCACCGGCTTCAACAGCACCTTGATCGACTTGGTCGAGTTGGCCAGTTCGAAGGCCTCGGCGTAGTCATCCAGGGGGAAGTCATGGGTGACGATGCCTTTTGACGTGACCAGGCCGCGCTCGAACAGGTCGATGGCAATCGGGTAGCAATAGGGGCCGAGGTGGGCGCCGCGCACGTCCAGCTCCTTGCGGTCGCCGATGATCGACCAGTCCACGCTGGTCTCGGCGCCGAACACGCTGAATTCGACAAAGCGCCCGAGCTTGCGGATCAGGTCCAGGCCCTGGGTGACGCCGGCCGGTACGCCGGTGGTTTCGATGTACACGTCGCAGCCGTAATGGTCGGTAAGGCCGTTGATGATTGCGCGAGCGTTGTCGCGCGACGGGTTGATCACCACGTCGGCGCCGAACTTTTTCGCCAGCTCCAGACGCTCGTCGACCATGTCGATCACCACCAGTTTCTTCGGCGTCTTCAGCGCCGCCACCTGCACCATGCACAGACCCAGGGTACCGGCGCCGGCAATCACCACCACGTCGTCAAGCTGGATATCGCCACGGTTGACCGTATGGATCGAACAGGCCATGGGCTCCACCAGCGCCGAGTCTTCCAGGGACACCGACTCGGGAATCCTGTGCACGATGGCGGTCTTGGGAATGCGCATGTACTGGGCCATACCACCCTCGGCGACCTCACGCTGAAAGCCGAAGATGTTGTGCACTTCGCACATCCAGTATTTGCCGGACTTGCAGAATCGGCACTTGCCGCACGGCACGATCTGCTCGGCGATCACCTTGTCGCCCACCGCCACGTCGAAGTGCTCCTCGGCGCCCTCGCCCGCCTCCACCACATAGCCGAAAAACTCGTGGCCCGGCACGACAGGCGCCTTGACCCAGGGATTGTCGCCGCCCCAGAACATCGCCGCGCCGGAATGGCACTTGCAGTCGCTGGCGCAGATGCCGCAGGCGGCAATGCGGATCACCAATTCATTGGGCCGCGCCTGGGGTTTGCCGATGCGTTCCAGGCGGTAGTCTTTGGGGCCGTGGCAGACGACGGCTTGCATATCAGTGTGCTTGTCCATGGTGTTCGTTCCTGTGTGGATAGGGGTTCAGCGATGGCGCTGACGGCTGATAAAGATCGCCAGCAAAATGATTGCGCCCTTGATCACGCTCTGCACGTAAGGCGATACGCCGAGCATGTTCAAGCCGTTATTCAAGACGCCGAGCAACATGGCACCGAGCAAGGTGCCGACGATTACGCCGCGCCCGCCGGCAATCGACGCACCGCCCAGTACCACGGCGGCAATCGCATCCAGTTCGAACGACACACCGGCATTCGGCTGGCCGCTCATCAAGCGTGAGGTCAGCACCAGCCCGGCAATCGCTGCGGTGAGGCCGCTGATGCCGTACACCAGCAACTTGAAGCGCGCGGCGCGCACACCGGACAAACGCACCGCTTCTTCATTGCCGCCGATGGCGTAGATGTAGCGGCCGATGCGCGTGTGTTGCAGCAGCACGTAGGCCGCCAGGTAAGTGAGCAGCATGATCAGAATCGGCACCTGGATGCCCAATACGCTGGCGCGGCCGAACACCGCGAACCACTCCGGCAGCCCGGAAATCGGATAGCCGTCGGTGTACATCAGCCCCAACCCCCGGGCGATGCCCATGGTCGCCAGGGTCACGATGATCGGCGGCATATGCAGGTAGGCCACGAACAGGCCGTTGCCGATGCCGAACGCCACACCCACCAGCATCCCGGCGCCGATGGCCAGGCCTGGCGGCAGCCCCGCGACCATCAAGCCGGCCGTGAGCGTGCCGGACAGTGCCATCACCGGGCCCACCGACAGATCGATGCCGCCGGTCAGAATCACGCACGTCATGCCCACCGCGATAATCGCGTTGATCGACACCTGGCGCGCAATGTTCGACAGGTTGCTGGCGGTG
Source organism: Pseudomonas sp. CFBP13528 (assembly GCF_005233615.1). Taxonomy (NCBI): domain Bacteria; kingdom Pseudomonadati; phylum Pseudomonadota; class Gammaproteobacteria; order Pseudomonadales; family Pseudomonadaceae; genus Pseudomonas; species Pseudomonas sp. CFBP13528. Next base: position 243,697 of record NZ_QGAJ01000004.1, on the reverse strand, counting down.
AGGAAGGTGTCGCTGGCGAGGATCATCACCAGGGTCACCACCACCAGCCCGACAAAGGGATAAAACGCCGGCGAGCGCAGCAACCGCGCCAGGTTCAGGCGTAACCGGCCGGTACCTGCGGTGTTAATGGACGTATTCACTTGACCCCCCTGTTGCATGGCGCATGACTTCTTGAGGATTGACGGCGGACGCTTCCAGTACCTTGACGATCGCGCCTTTGTGGAACACCGCGACGCGGTCACACATGCCGATGACTTCCGGCAGTTCGGAGGAAATCATGATGATCGCGTAGCCCTGTTCAGTGAGACTGCGCATCAGCGCGTAGATCTGCGCCTTGGCGCCCACATCGATGCCACGGGTGGGTTCGTCGAACACCAGCACGTCGCAGTGGTGGTTGATCCAGCGGGCAATCACGACCTTTTGCTGGTTGCCGCCGCTGAGGTTGAACACCCGGCTTTCCGCGCTGGGCGCCTTGATCGACAGCTGGCGCATCAGCGCTTCGACGCTGGCGCACTCTCTGGCCTTGTCGATCAGGCCCGTGGCGTTCTGGTATTTGGGCAGGTTGTTCAACGAGATATTTTCGCGAATGCTGAAATCGGTGATCAGCCCTTCGCTCTTGCGGCTCTCCGGCAACAGGCCGATGCCGTGCGCCAAGGCCTGGGCCGGGTCGTCGAGGCTGACCTTTTCGCCGCGCAGCCACACGTCTTTGCTCACCGAGGGCAGCGCGCCCAGCATGCCCAGGGCCAGTTCGGTGCGACCGGAACCGACCAGGCCGGCAAAGCCGAGGATTTCACCCTTGTGCAAGTCGAAGCGGTTATGCGGGCCGTTGCGCACCAGCTGGATGTCCTTGACCTCCAGCAGCAAAGGCCCGCGTGCTGTGGTGGGCTTGGGCGGGAAACTGCATTCCAGGCGGCGGCCGACCATCATCTCGACCAGACGGTCGATATCGCTGTCGGCCACAGCAGTGACGCCTGCATTGCCGCCATCGCGCAACACACTGATGCGGTCGCACACCTGGAAAATCTCCTCCAGATGGTGCGAGATAAAAATCACTGCCACGCCCTGACGCTTGAGTTCGCGCATGATCTCGAACAGCAGCTCGGCTTCGCTGGGCGTCAGCGTCGCGGTGGGTTCATCGAGCACCAGCAAACGCGCATCCAGGGCCAGGGCCTTGGCGATCTCGACAAACTGCTGCTCCGCCACGCTCAGATGCCTGACTGCGCATTCCAGGTTGATCGACACGCCCAGACGCTTGAACAAGGCCTCGCAGGCCTCGAACATTTGACGTTTGCGCAACAGGCCGAAGCGGTTGCTCAGCTCATGGCCGAGGAAGATATTGTCCACCGCCGTGAGGTAGGGAATCAGGCTGAATTCCTGGAACACGATGCCGATACCGGCCGCGATCGCATCACGGTAAGTCGCAAATTGCCGGGGCTGGCCGTCGATCAGGATCTGCCCCTCATCCTGATGCTCGACGCCGCCAAGGATCTTCATCAGGGTGGATTTGCCCGCGCCATTCTCCCCGAGCAACGCGTGTATTTCGCCGCGCTCCACTTGCAGGTTGATGGACTTGAGGGCCTGCACCCCCGGGTAACGCTTACAGATATTTTCCAGCTTCAGAAGACTGCTCATACCGAAGGCCTCGCACTCGGGAGGAAGACCAGGGCCCCACGGCGGACGTGGGGCGGCGGGGTTTACCAGCTGAAGTCCCCGGCCTTGGCCTGGTCGATCAGGGTGATGTCCACCGGAACCGTGGCGGGCACTTGCGAGCCCCACTTTTTGGCCAGGGCTATGCCCAGGGCCAGGCGGATCTGGTCACGGGGGTATTGGGCCGAGGTAGCGATGAACTTGCTGCCGGGTTTCTGGATCGCCTTGATCGCTTCCGGAGCACCGTCGACGCTGACCAGCTTCACGTCCATGCCGCTGGCTTCGATGGCCGACAGCGCGCCGAGGGAGCCGTTGTCGTTCACGCTGAAAATGCCCTTGAGGGTGGGCTGGGCCTGCAACATGTTTTCGGTGACGGTCAGCGCCTGGTCACGTTCCTGCTTGCCGTTCTGGATGCTGACAATCTTGATGTCCGGGTGCTTGGCCACCGCCTCCTTGCAACCGCGCACACGCTCCAGGATCGGCACCACGGCAATGCCGTCGAGGATGGCGATATTGCCTTTGTCGCCGATGTGTTTGGCCAGGTACTCACAGGCCTGGAAACCGGCATCGAAGTTTTTCGAGCCGACGAAAGAATCCAGCGGACCCTCCGCCTGGGCGTCCACCGCCACTACGACCACACCGGCAGCATGGGCGGACTTGACCGCCGATTGCACACCGACCGAGTCGGTCGGGTTGATCAGCAGGATATCGATGCCTTTTTGCAGCATGTCTTCGACATCACTGACCTGCTTGGACACATCATGGCGGGCGTCGGTGATGATCAGTGTCGCCCCGATGCTCGCGCCGGCTTCTTCCAGGGCGTTTTTCATGGTGACGAAATAGGGGTTGTTGATTTCCTGGAACGAGGCGCCGATGCGGATCGGCTTGGCGGCTTCGGCAAACACAGGGGAAACGCTGCCCAGAGTGATACTGGCAGCCAATAAACACAGGGTTTTCGGGAGCATTTTCATGGCGTGGGTCTCTGTTTTGTTTTTATTTTTAGAGCAAATGTTATCGTTAACATTTTGGCAGAAGCTAACAAGGAAATGCGAGGTGCGCAAGGGGTCATTGGTCAGACTCGATCCAAATGTGGGAGGGGGCTTGCCCCCGATGGCGGCGGGTCAGTCAGTAAATTCATTGACTGATCTACCGTTATCGGGAGCAAGCCCCCTCCCACATTCGATTGGTTGCAGCCTGCAAAAATTTGCGGCACACGGAGCAAAAAAGGGGCAGCCCCTTGGAGGCTGCCCCTTCTGTTTCACATCACTGTGTCAGTGGATGATGTCCTGGGTGCAGATATGCCCCAGGCTGACGTATTGCACGTTGTCACCGCCGACGCCCACACCGGGGAATTCGGCCAGCTCGATGCGCCAGCCGCCCTCGTTGTAGGTGGTTCTCCACTTGTACGGCACACCGGTGCTGCTGTCGTTGATCACTGTGGTGTAGTCACCGAAGCAGGTACCGATATTGGCAGTGGCCTCGGAGACACCCGCGCTGTTGGTGGTCGCCTTGTAGTCGACCCAGCGGTAGTTCAAGTCGACGAAGTGGTTATCCACGCGCAACACCGGGGTGACGCCCAGCAGCGGCGCGCCGGTGGAGTCCGACCATTGGGTCGACCAATTCAACAGTCGCGCGGTTTGCGTGGCCAACCACACTTCGGTCACCCGCACGATGTTGTCACCTTTCACACTGTTGGCGTTCAGGCGCGGCGTGGAGCCCAGGCTCAGTTGGTAATACTTGCTCGGGTCCTGCGCCACCGCCGGGTTGGCGCGCACGCGCACCTTCACGGTGGTGCCCGGCGTTACGCTCGGATAGGTCGAGGTGGAACCGGCCGGCACGGTGACCCAGTTGGTGCCATCGAAGCGGTCGAAGATCCACTGGTTACGGCTACCGTTCTCGTCGCCCGCCAGGTACATGCTCACACTTTGGCCACGTACCGCCTGGAAGTCGAAGTAATCGACATCGCCGGCATTGTCGAGATTACCGCTGACCTTGTTCATCGAGTCGGGCAACACGAACGCGGTTTGCGCGCTGTCGTTGGGCTCGAACGCGTCGATGTTGCTGTCCACCGCCACGCCGAAACTGAACTGCGCGTTATCGGCGGCCTTGGCCACCATGTACCAGTAGTAGTCACCGGCCGGCAGCACACCGTTGAGGTATTCATCGGCATTGCCTGCGGCATCCGACGTACCCACCACACTCAGGTTGCCCTGGCCATCATCCTGGAACAGAGTCAGCGACATGTCCGCGCCTGCACTCTGGTTGACCAGTTGCACCTGCACTCGCGCGTTCTGAGGCAGGTTGAAGTGGTAGGCAAACTCGTTACCGGCCTGCACCTCATCGACGGTGTAGAGCGTGTTGATATCCAGGGTGGGGAACAGTGGTTCAAACGCTGCAACCGCCGCGCTTTTCAGTGCGCTTTGCGCCGGTTTCTTCAGCTCACCGACCACGCTGTCGAACGGCGCGGACTTGAGGGCCTTGGTCACCGCCTTGGACTGGCCGGACTTGGCCGCCGAGAGTTTTTGCTTGAGCTCAGGCGACACCTTCGACGCGTCCAGCTTGCCGCCGGACTTGAGCGCCTTGTTCACGGCCTGCTTGACCGCGTCGGCACTGAGTTTCTGAGGCGCTTGCTGAGCCAGGGCGCAGGCCGAGACGAAGCAGGAGGCCATGATGGCCGCGCCTAGCATAAGGGCTTTTTTCGATTTCATTTTTTATCCATCCATAGTTAAAAAATAGAAGTTCAGGTGATCGGCGACATCCGGTCACCTGGGATGGACTGTAGGATAATACTGTTTTTATGTACAGTACTTTTTTGAGATTTTGTCGACCTCCACGGGGGCTTCAAATCACCTAATACCCGGTCATCTCCAGATACCCCACCCCACCGTCGAACTTCACCGGCCCTTCCCAATAGGGAATCCCCAGGTTCATCCACGCCTTCGAATTGACGGCCTCGGGGGTGATGTCCAGGTGTTTGCCGGGGATCTTCAGCGACCAGCGCGTGGGAATGCTGCGTCCGTCAATCTCGGTGGTGGTCAGCGGCGCCAGTTGGATATCCGCGTCGTGCAGGGTCTCGGTGCGTCCCTGGGCGTCGATCCAGGTGCCGGTGAGATAGCCGCCACCGTCCTTTTGCCGCACGCGAAACAGCATCAGTTGTTCGCCTCGGTCCAGGTGCAGGGAGAACCAGTCCCAACCGGTCTGGTTGGCGGCCAGGGGCTGGCTGCTCCATTCACGGTCGAGCCAGGCGTTGCCGCTGACCTGGTAGGTCTGACCGTCGACAGTGACGCTGCCGTTGGCGCTGAAGAACGGCTGGCTGTAGTAGTAGGACGCCTGGCCCTGGTCGGATTTGCGGCTGTAGCCGTTGTCGCCCTGCAGCACCAGTGGGCGACTGGAGGTCAGTTGCAGATCATAGGCGAATTGCGCGCCACTGGCCTTGAGTTGCATGTCGGCCAGAGTGTGGGCGGCGCCAGTGCGGGTGGCGAAGTTCCAGTCATCGATCCAGGCATTGAACGGCAGCGCCTGCGCCCCGGCCTGGCCGACGCCGCCCCGGGCGAAGCGCTCGGCGGCGTAATGGCGGGTGGCGGAGGTGACGGCGGCATGGCCGAGCCAAATCGTGGAATCGCGCCAGCCCGGTTGTGGCGGTCCGGCTTTCACGGCATTGCGAAACAAGGTCCACTGCACGCCGAAGACATTGCCCTGAGCGTCCTTGAGGTTGGCGGTGACGTACCACCATTCAATGCGAAAGCCTGGATGCGGGCCGTGATCCTCGGGGAAGGTGAACACTTTGCCGGGCACCACCTGGACGAAGTCGGCGGCATCGCTGCCAAGGCCGGCGAAACTTTCTTCGGGCTCGGGCGCCTTGTCGCACGCGCTCAGCAGCAGCAGAACTACCCACGCCAACGCCTTAATCTTCATGGGCAAACGTCCTCAACAAATCCGCCGGGCGGCTGCGGTACAGCTGCCACAATGGCCAGGCCGACGCCAGCAGCGTGGCAAGCATCGCCAGCCCCATCAGTTGCGCCAGCTGCCAGGGGAACACGTGCAACGGCAGGCGCCAGCCAAAGGCTTGCACGTTGATCACCGCATCCAGGCACCACGCCAGCAGCAGCCCCAGGGGCAACGCCAGCACCAGGGTGAGCACCGCCAGCAGCCAGGTCTGGCCCAGGTTGAGCAGCATCAGTTGGCGGCGCGTGACCCCCAGTGCCCACAACGGCGCCAGTTGGCCGAGGCGACTCTGGCTCTGGGTCAGCAGGCTGATGAACAGCGCCACACCCGCTACGCCAAGGGTCAGGCTGTTCAACGCGGCGGTAGCGGCGAAGGTGCGTTCGAAGACCTGGCTGGACCAGCCCTTGAGTTGCTGTTGATCGATGATGCGGCTGTCTTCCAGGCCGAACTCACGCTGCACGTCACGCACCAGCGGCGGCACATCCTGGGTTGCCACACGCAGGTTGAAACGCACCGGTGACAACGTTGGCCAATGCGCCAGCAAGTGCTTGGCGTTGACCAGCAGATGGCCCTTGGGGTTGCCGTAATCGGCATAGATACCGACAATTGTCGGTGCCCATGGGCCCTGGGGCGTGGGGACTTGAACGGTGTCGCCCAGGCGCACGTTCAAGCGTCGCGCCAATTGCTCGCTGAGCATCACGCTATCGTCCTGCAGCAGGCGGTCCCAGGGCGTGCTCGCCGCTTCCAGCAACGGCCAGTGCTGGCGATAGGTGGGGTCGTCAACCACGCCGAACACCTCCGCCGGCCAGCCCTGCAATTGCACCGCAACTTGCCAGCCGGGCAGCACCGCCCGCACCCGTGGTTGTTGCGCCAGCCAGGCCTGCAAGTGCTGTGCCTGGGCCGGATTTTGCGGATTGAGGTACAGCTCGGCGGTGAGGCGCTGCTCCAGCCAGTTATTGAAGGTGCTGCGAAACCCCGAGGTCATGGAGCCCGCGCCGATATTCGCCGCCAGCGCCAACAGCAGCGCCATCAGGGCCAGGCTCAAGGCCGGCAATTGCTGGCGGCAGTCGGCAAGGAACCATTGGCCCAGCACCGAACGGCTGCGTCCCAGCACGCCCTTCAACACCCCATTGAGCAGCACCGGCAAGCCGAGTGCGGCGCCCAGCAGCAAGCTCGCCATCAGTACGAACCCGGCGGCCAGGCTGTTGCCCCAGACCAGCGCCAGCAGCGCAACGACCAGCGCCACACCCGCCACCCAGCCCTGGCGTCGCAGCCAACGCCCGTGGGCTTCGTGCCAGGCCTGGGCGTTGGCCAGCGCCAGCAACGGCAGGCGTGCCGCGCGCCACAGGCTGCTGGCCCCGGCGAGCAACGCACCCAGCAAGCTCAAGCCCAGGCCCGCCAACCACCACCAGGGGCTCAAGCTCAGTTGGCCTGCGACTTCAGCACCGTAGAGGCCGCGCAGGCTGGCCGCCACATCCGGCAGCAACAGGCTGGCGAGCAGGTAACCGCTGGCAACGCCGAGCACGCCGCCCAGCAGCGCCAGGAATCCCAGCTCAACGCCCAGGCTCAGGATCAGCAGGCGTGCGCTGACCCCGCAGGCACGCAAGGTGCGCAGCAGGCCCCGGCGCTGCTCCAGGGCCAGGCCGATGGCCGCATGCACGATAAACAGCCCCACCACAAAGGACAGAAAGCCCAGGGCGTCGAGGTTCAGGTGGAAGCTTTCGGTCAGGCGCGAAAGGGTGTTGTCGTCGCCCTGCTTGAGTTGCAGCCCGGCAGGCGGCGTCGGATGACGGGCGGCGAAGGTGTTGTCCAGCAGCAGGCGCGACAGCCGGCCCTGCATGTCGAGCAGCGGTTGGGCGAAACCAATATCGGTGAGCAGCATGCCGGGGGCCATGTCCGGCTGCACCTGCAGCGGCGGCAAGGGTTGCCCATTGGCCGTCAGCGGTTGCTCGCCTTCATGCAGGCCGAGCGCCTGCAAGGTTTGCGCGGCTATCCAGGTGCGCCCCGGCGCGTCGAAAAACGCCAGTACCTGCGCCTGGCTCAAGCGTTGCCCCGCCACGCTGCCGCTGCCGGGCAACGACACCGGCTCGATGCCCATCAATTGCAGACGCTGCTCTTCATGCCCCTTGAGCACCACCCGCCCCTGCACCACTGGTGACACCGGCCACCCGGCACGGCGCAGTTCGGCGAACACGGCTTGCGCGAATCCGGCACCGTCGGGCGCACTCAGGCTGGCTTGCGGTTCGCCGCCGATCAATTGGCTGGCACGCGCGTAGCCATCCCGCGCCTGGCTGTTGAGGGCCTGCACCCCGGTCAATAACGCGGTGGCCAGCCACAGGCCGGTCAGCACACTGAAAAACTGCACCGGGTGGCGCCGCCAATGGCTCAACAGCGCACGCAGCGCCCAATAGAACACCGCCATCTCAGCGCGGCTCCATCGGCACGACGCGGCCGTGGTGCAGCACGACCTGCTGATCCAGGCGTGCGGCCAGGCGCGGGCTGTGCGTGACCATCAACAGGCTGGTGGGACTGTCGCGCAACAGGTCGAGCAGCAGTTGCAGCACCTCATCGCTGGTGGTTTCGTCAAGATTACCGGTGGGCTCATCGGCCAACAGCAAGCCGGGGCGGGACGCCAGTGCACGCCCCACCGCCACCCGCTGTTGCTGGCCGCCGGAGAGCTGCTCCGGGTAACGCTTGAGCAAATCGCCCAGGCCCAGGCGCTCCACCAACTGCGCCTGCCACTGCGCATCGAACCGCCCGGCCAGGCGCGCCTGGAACGCCAGGTTGTCCTCCACACGCAAACTGCCAATCAGGTTGAACTGCTGGAACACCAGGCCGATTTCGGTGCGCCGCCACTGGGCCAGTTGCCCTTCGCTGAGGCGATCCAGGCGCTGGTCACCGATCAGAATACTGCCGCCATCCACGCGGTCGAGCCCCGCCACCAGGTGCAGTAACGTGCTTTTGCCGCTGCCCGACTCGCCCATCAATGCCAGGCTGCTGCGCGCCGCCAGGTGCAGGTCGACACCCGCCAGAACGGTCAGCGGGCCTTGGGGGGTGGCGTAGTTTTTTACAACACCTTCTACCTGCAACATACGAACGCTCGGGTTAAGGACTGCAAACGAGAATAACGGCTGCCGGACGTTCCCACGCAATTTTTTCACATTGATTTCACCGCGTGCCCACCCGGAACACTTTAAATTCCCCACCCAGGCAGCATTAACCGACAACTTTTAAGTTGCCCCAAAGGGTGTTTCTTACTATCCACATGTTCAGCTCAAAGACAGCAGCCTTGTGACAGGCTTTTGCTCCACCAGGAACATCTGCCGTATGAGTTGCGCCGGTCTTTTAACAACAAATAATCACTTGTGCCCATGGTGAACAACGTGGCAGACATTACCCTGACCAAACCCCGTAGGGCCAGGTTGAAGCGCCTGAGAAAATTCCGCGTGCCGGTGGCGGGCATCATCGTAATCGCCCTGCTGTTGAACGTTTTTATATTCTGGCCAAGGTCACCGCAGGACCTGGGCATAGGCAACCGCCTGGTCACTTCCGGGGTGCTGGCCAGTTGGCGCAACGGCGACCTGATCGTGCTGGTACGGCATGAAGAGCGTTGTGATCGCTCTGGCAACCCCTGCTACGGGCCGGCTGACGGCCTGACGGTCAATGGCACACAACGCGCGGCCGACCTGGGCAGCGCCTTTGAAAGCCTGGGCATGGAGCGCACCGACGTGCTCAGCAGCCCCACCACGCGCACCGCGCAGACGTCGCTGTTCATGTTCGGCAAGACTGAACTTTCCCCCGGTCCCCTCGCCATCTGCGGTGATGCCATGGGCGAAGAAATCCTCAGCCATAAACAGGCGGATCGCAACCTGATGCTGATCACCCATAGCGCCTGCATGAGTGACTTCCAGGAGGCACTCGGCTACCCCCACGCGCAGGCGGCCGAGTACGGCAGCGCCCTGTTCGTACAGGTATTGCCCGACGGCAAACTCAAAGCCTTGGGCACTATGAAACGTCAGGAATGGGCAGCCGCACTGAAGCAACTTTAAATACACTCTTTTACATATTGCCGCGTAGCGCGTTCAGCAAAACGACAGCCCGCGTCTGCCATTTTAAGCGCGCCTGTTAGTTCAGGACGCCCTAACTTTCTGATGAAGCAGTGACTCTCTTAATGCTCGACGCCTTTAATTATTCAAACTTCGCGCCTGCGGCTGAACGTCAAGGAGCGAGTTTTTCATGAGCCGATTGAAGCCCTTGCCAGTGCTGGTACTTGGCCTGGTCATTTTCCTGGTGCTGCCATTGGGCCTGCACGGTCTGTGGACCCCGGATGAAACCCGCTACGCCCAGGTCAGCCAGGAAATGCTGATGAGCGGCAACTGGGTGGCGCCGCACTTCATGGGGGTGCGTTATTTCGAGAAACCGGCCGCGGGTTATTGGCTGATTGCCCTGGGCCAGGCAGTGTTTGGCGAAAACCTGTTCGGCGTGCGTATCGCCTCCGTCCTGACCTCGGCATTGAGCGTGCTGCTGGCCTATCTGATTGCCCGCCGTCTGTGGAGCGACCCGCGTAAAAGCTGCGCCTGCGCATTGCTCTACATGAGCTTCGGCCTGGTGGCCGGGCAAGCCGGGTATTCCAACCTCGATCCGCAATTCACGTTCTGGGTCAACCTGAGCCTGGTCGCCCTCTGGTTTGCGCTCGGCAGCGCCACGCCACGCGCGCGTCTGGGGGCCTGGGCCCTACTGGGGCTGGCCTGCGGCGTGGGCTTCATGACCAAGGGCTTTCTGGCGTGGCTGCTGCCGGTGCTGATCGCCATGCCTTACATGATCTGGCAGCGCCGCGTCGGCGAGTTGCTGCGCTACGGCCCGTTGGCGATCCTGGTCGCGGTGCTGGTCTGCCTGCCGTGGGCGCTGGCGATCCATGGGCGCGAGCCGGATTACTGGCGTTTCTTCTTCTGGCATGAACACATCCGCCGCTTCGCCTCGGACACTGCACAGCATGCGCGGCCATGGTGGTTTTTCCTGCCGATCATGGTGGTGGCGTGCCTGCCCTGGTCTGCCCTGTTGCCCGCCACCCTGATCAGGGCCTGGAAAGACAGACGCGAGCCGGCCATTGTCTTTCTGGCCCTGTGGCTGTTGCTGCCCCTGGGCTTTTTCAGCCTGAGCAGCGGCAAGCTGCCGACCTACATCATGCCGTGCCTGTTACCCCTGGCGTTGCTGATGGGCCATGCCTTGATCGACCTGCTCAACCAGCACAAAACCCGTGCGATCTTCATCAACGGTGCGCTCAATTTCATCCTCGGCATGACGGCCATGGTGGCGCTGATTTACCTGCAGATCGCCAGCCCGATCTACAGCAACAGCCACGCCGAGATGTTCAGCCTGTCCCTGGCCTTTATAGTGCTGCTCGGCTGGATCCTGGCCAACCTGCTGCAAGCGATGCGGCCTCTGACGTTATGGGCGACGCCGGCCCTGGGTATCGGCCTGCTGGTGGCGCTGCTGCCGGCGAGCATGCCGCAGATTATTGCCGACAACGAAATGCCCGACCAGTTCGTGCTTGAGCATCTGGATGAACTGCAACACACCCATGCTTTGCTGAGCAACGAACTGGGCTCGGCGTCCGCCCTGGCCTGGCGCCTGCGCCGGCCGCAGGTGGCGTTCTACAACACGGCGGGAGAGCTGCGCTACGGCCTGGATTACCCGGATACGCAACCGCGCAAGGTCACCCTGGACAACGTTCAGTCCTGGTTGAGCGAAGCACGAACCCAGGGCTCGGTCGGCGTGCTGATGCGCGTCAAAAGCACCAGCGAACACCTTGAGGAAGGCCAACTGCCGCCCGGTGGCAAGCGCTACCGCAAGGGCAACCTGGTACTGACGATTTATCCCCAACAACCTTGATCACCCTCACAGGAACACCCCATGCGCGTGTGCAAAACCGAACGCGGCGCCCTCGCTTTATTGCTCGGTGTCTCGGCCTTGCTCCTGCTGCTGGGCCTGGGCAGTCGCGACCTGTGGGGGCCGGAAACGCGCTGGGCGAACATCGCCCTGCAGATGCTGCAAAGCGGTGACTACTTCGATCCGTATCTGAAGGGCGCACCCTATTACGACAAACCCCTGCCCTCCTACTGGCTGATCACCGGCCTGGCCAACCTCATGGGAGGCCTGGGCCCGTGGTCGCTGCGCCTGTCATCGGTGATCGCGGCCTGGCTGAGCATCTGGCTGGTGTACCTGATCGGCGAGCAACTGTTTCGCAAAGGCACCGGGCTGATCGCCGGCTGGATGCTCGCCACCACGTTCTACTTCCTGTTCTGGGCCCGCGTGGCCACCGCTGATGTGCTGACCGTGTGCGGCGTGCTGGCGGCGGTCTGGTGGTATTGGCGCGGGCCGGACGATACCCGACTGGGGCGCTATAGCGTCTTCTTCCTGTTGCTGGCGGCAACGTCGCTGTTCAAGGGCTTGATCGGGTTCGTACTGCCAGGGTTGGTGCTGCTGCCGCATCTGCTCAGCCAGCAGCGCTACAAACGCCATCTCAATGCGCGGCTGGTACTGGCGCTGCTGATCGCCGGCGCCTTCTACGCGATTCCTTTCTTGCTGTCCCACCTCTACGGCGCTCCCACCTACGGCGAGAGCGGCCTGCAACTGGTGTTTCGCGAAAACGTGGTGCGCTTTTTCGACCCCTTCGACCATATGGGCCCGATCTACACCTACCTGATCTACCTGCCGGCCTACACCCTGCCGTGGGCGCCGTGCTGGATGCTCGGCGCGTGGCTCGCCATCCGTCATTGGCGCCGTACACCGCCCAACGTGCGCTGGCTGGTGTGGAGCCTGGGCCTGTTGTTCGTATTCTTCACCGCCAGCGGCAGCCGACGCAGCTACTACGTACTGCCCCTGGTGCCATTTGCCCAACTGCTCGGCGCCTGGTGGCTGAGCGAACGCCTGCGCCAACAACCTGACCGCTGGCCGCGCTGGCAAAAAAGCTTCGGTATTGCCGCAGCCTTGATGCTGTTGGTGCTGGGCGTGATCTACCCCTGGACCACCGGCAACGGCGGCGTCACCCGCTTTGCCGACGATGTGAAAGCCCAAGCGGTGAAAAGCGCACCGTGGAACCAATGGCAACTGGTGCTGGTGGAAGTGGACAACAAGCTGCCGATGTACCTGCAAAACGGCGGCAAGCCGTTCTACTACATCAGCGAAACCCAGGATTTCCCGCGCCAGGGCGACAGCGCCGCGTTCATGGCCTGGCTGGAAAAAACCAGCGGCCAGGGGTTCGATCCGCAGCACACGATTATCGTCGCGCAGTACTCCAGGGAAGATCCCCAGCCGTTGGCATTTTTGGGGGTTGATCATCAGGTGGTTACGACGCAGCCGGATAATGGCGAGCGGTTGTTTCAGCGGCGGTCGGGGGGGAGCGTGGCGTTTATTCCCGAAGGGCATTGAGAATGCCGGCACTGCAAAAATGTGGGAGGGGCTTGCCCCCGATGGCGGTGGGTCAGCTGATGCAGCTGCTGCTGACACTCCGTCATCGGGAGCAAGCACCCTCCCACAGTGTCCGCGTTCCAAGGCCTCGATTCGGCGGCGGCGGTTGAAATGCACGGCTGACGGCGTTCAACGGTGGGGAAGGCAACACCGTGAAATGTGGGAGGGGGCTTGCTCCCGATGGCGGTGGGTCAGCTGGTGCAGCTGCTGCTGACACTCTGTCATCGGGGGCAAGCCCCCTCCCACAGTGTCCGCGTTCCACTGCTCAGATTCGGCGGCGGCGGTTGAGTTGGGGGATGGCGGTTTGCGCAACTTCCACCTGCGGTGCTTGCGGCACCGTGCGCGCCGCCAGTTGCGCCAATGTCGGCTGGCTGAACAACGTCCGTGCATCCACCTCCAGCCCGGCCTTGCGCAAGCGTGCCACCAGGTTGACCGCCAGCAACGAATGCCCGCCCAGTTCAAAGAAGTGGTCGTGCCGCCCTACCCGTTCCAGTTTCAGCACTTGTGCCCAGATCGTGGCCATCAGGTGTTCCACCTCGCCCTGAGGGGCTTCATAGGCGCGGCTGACCACCGCCTCCAGCCCCGGTTCCGGCAAGGCCTTGCGGTCGAGTTTGCCGGCAGGGTTGAGCGGCAGGCTCTCGAGTTGCACGAAAGCAGCCGGCACCATGTACTCAGGTAACTGTTCCAGCACATGGGCGCGCAACGCGTCCAGGCTGGGGGCCTGCTCGCGCAGGGTGAAATAGGCCACCAGGCGCTCGTCGCGAATCAGCACCGCCACTTCCCGCAAGGCGGGATGAGCGGCCAGGCACGCTTCGATCTCGCCCAGTTCCAGGCGCACGCCGCGCAGTTTGACCTGGAAGTCATTGCGCCCGAGAAATTCCAGGTTGCCGTCCGGCAGGTAGCGCACCAGGTCGCCGGTGCGATACAGCCGGTCACCGGCGACGAAGGGGCTGTCGATGAAGCGTTCGGCAGTCATCTCGGCCAGGCCCAGGTAGCCACGGGCGACACCGACACCGCCTATGTGCAACTGGCCGCTGATGCCCATCGGTACCGGTCTGTCATGGTCATCCAGCACATACAACCGAGTATTGTCGATCGCCCGGCCGATCGGCAGTTGCAGCGCGGGCACCGGCGCGCCCGGCTCCAGGGTCCACGCGCTGCTGTCCACCGTGGCTTCGGTGGGCCCATACACGTTATGCAAGCGCACGCCAGGCAAGCGCGCCTGCACGCCGCGCGCCAGGGCCTCGGTCAGCTCGCCACCGCCGCACAGCACGTCGGTCAGGCTGGTGCACAGGGCTGACGCTTCCAATTCAAGAAACTGCTGCAACATCGCCGGCACGAACTTGATCACGCTGATGTGCTGCTCGCGGATCACCTGCGCCAGGTACGCCGGCTCGCGATGCCCGTCGGGCCGCGCCAGCACCAGGCGCATGCCCTGGGTCAGCGGCCAGAACAGCTCCCACACCGAGCCGTCGAAGCTGAACGGCGCGCGTTGCAGCAAGGCACCGCCCGCGGTCGGCGGGCACAGCCGCGAGCCCCAGTGCATGAGGTTGCCCAGGCCGCGATGCTCGATCATCACGCCCTTGGGGGTGCCGGTGGAGCCGGAGGTGTACATCACGTAGGCCAGGTGGTCGGCAGTCAAACCCGGCACCACCGGGTTGTCGGCCGGAGCCTGGTGCCAGGTGCAGTGGTCGAAATCGATCACCGGCACCGCCACCTCCTGCACACAGTCACGGGTGGCGGCCTGGAGCAGCAGCGCCACCGGCTGGCTGTCTTGCAGCATGTAGGCCAGGCGTTCGCGGGGGTAGCCCGGGTCCAGCGGCACATAAGCGCCGCCGGCCTTGAGAATCCCCAGCAAACCCACCACCAGGTCCAGCCCGCGCTCGACGCACAGCGCCACCCGCGAATCCGGCTTTACACCGTGTTCGCGCAGGTGAAAGGCCAACTGATTGGCGCGTCGGTTGAGTTCGCGATAGGTCAGTTGCTGCGTGCCTGCCTGCACCGCAACGGCATCCGGCAGTTGCCGCACCTGGGCCTCGAACAGCGCTTGCACGGTGAGGGTTTCGGGATAGGCGGTGACGGTGGCGTTGAAGTCCACCAGGAGCGCCTGCAATTCACTGGAGGGCAGCACCTGCACATCGCGCACCGGGCTGGCCGGCGCCTGTTCCAACGCCTCGACCAGACCGTTGAGCGCTGTGTCGAGGTAACCCAGCACGCGTTCGGCCCCCACGGTGCGTGGCGCCTTGGCCTTGAGCCGGAAGCCGCTGGCGATGTCGTCCGCCGTAAGCATCAGCGGATAACTGAGAATGTCCTCGCTGCTGAGCAAGGCGATACCCGGCACCAGGTTCAACGCCGGCTCGGCGCGGGTATGACGGTAATTGAGCAGGCTGTTGAACAGCGGCGCGGCGCTGCTGCAGCGCTGGGCCAGGGCCAACGAGGCTTGCTCATGCACGAGCAAGGCGCTCAGTTGCTGGTGGGTGTCGGTCAATGCATCCACCACGCTTTGCCCGGCCAGGCGCACGCGCAGCGGCAAGGTGTTGATGAACATGCCCAGGGCGCGATCGGCGCCCTCGCCCGCTTGCAGGCGACCGAGCAACACCGTGCCGAACACCACGTCTTCGCGGCCGGCCACGCGGCTGAGCACCTGCGCCCACGCGAGGTGAAACAGGCTGGCGGCACTGACCCCAAACGCGCGAGCCTGGGCACGCAGGCGTTGGTTGAGTGATGCATCGAGCGCCTGCACGCACTCTTCGATTTCAGCCCGATCCGCCTGGCGCTCCTGCAAGCCGAAAGCGAGGGTCGGTTCATCCACGTCCGCCAGGCGCTCGCGAAAAAACGCCTCGTGGGCTGCTTGCCGCTGCGCTGAACGGGTCTGCGCGACCACGTTGCGGTACGGCACCGGCACCGGCAACTGCGCCTGTTGACCGAGCAGATGGGCGCGGATTTCGTCCACCAGCACGGTGGTCGAGGTGGCGTCGTTGACCAAATGGTGAAAGCGCAGCCTGGCCACCCAGCGCTGGTGGTGCGGCTCTTCGGCGTAATCCAGGGCCATCAGCGGCGCGTGGCGCAGGTCCAGCGGCCGGGCGGGTTCACGCAGCGGTTCGAGCGGCAACCGCGCGTGCCGCCACACCACCTGCATCGGCTGTTCAAGGGCGTCCCACACCAGGCTGGTGCGCAGGATGTCGTGACGGTCGATCACCTGTTGCAGCGCCTGGGCAAACGCGTCCAACTGCTCGCGGCGCGCAAAGCTGAACATCGCCTGCTGCTGGTAGGGATCGCGCTCGTCGGTGATGTGGTGATAGAGCAGGCCTTCCTGCAGCGGCGCCAGCGGGTAGATCTCCTGCACATTGCCGGCGCCACCGGGAATGCCGGCGACGATGCGGTCCAGGCTGGGCTGGTCGAGGTCGGCCAGGGCAAGCATGTCCGCCGTAATCCGCGTGCAACCGGCCGGGATGCGATTGGCCGGTACCGCTACTTCGCTGCCGTCACTGGCCGCCGCCAGCGCTGCCAGGGTGGGCTGGCCGAACAACACCTGCACGTCGGCCTGCAGCCCCGCCTCGCGCATACGCTGCACCAGTTGCACCGCCAGCAGCGAGTGCCCGCCCAGTTCGAAGAAATGGTCGTGCCGGCCGACCTGTTGCACCTGCAGCAACTCGGCCCAGATCTGCGCCAGCGTGGTTTCGACGCCCTCGCGGGGCGCCTCATAGCGGCGGGTGACAAAGGCCGCCTGGGTGGGCGCCGGCAACGCCTTGCGGTCGAGCTTGCCATTGGCGGTCAGGGGCAACGCCTCGAGGTGAACGTAGGCCGCCGGCAGCATGTAATCGGGCAGCGAGACGTGCAGATGGGCGCGAAGCGTTTCGATGTCCACCGGGTGATGCGCGATGAACCAGGCCAGCAATTGCCCTTCGCGATATTCCACCACGCAGGTCTTGATCGATGGGTGCGTCGCCAGGGCTGCTTCGATTTCCCCCAGCTCGATACGCACACCCCGAATTTTCACCTGGTCGTCATTGCGCCCCAGGTATTCAAGGTTGCCGTCCGAAAGCCAGCGCGCCAGGTCACCGCTGCGGTACATACGGCCGCCGTTGAAGGGGTCGTCGACGAAGCGTTCGCCGGTCAATTCGGGACGATTCAGGTAGCCCCGCGCCACGCCCTGCCCACCGATATACAGCTCCCCCACGACGCCAATCGGCACGGGCCGTTGTTGCGCGTCCAGCAGGTAGATAAGGGCATTGGCGATGGGCGCGCCGATGTGCAACGGCTGGCCGGCGTCTACGCGCCCGGAGGTGGCGACCACGGTGGCTTCGGTCGGGCCGTAGTTGTTGATGACGTTGAAGGTTTGCGCCCGGTTGAACCCGCGCAGGCGGTCGCCGCCGATCAGCAAGGTGCGCAAAGTGGGGTGCGCCAGGTGCTGGCTGAAAGCGTATTCGGCCACCGGCGTGGGCAGGAAACACACGTCCAATGGCTGGGCGCGCCACCACTGGAGCAGCGCATCGATATCTTCCGCACCGTCGTGGGCGGGCGGTAGATGCAGGGTCGCGCCGACGCACAGCGCCGGCCAGACTTCCCAGGCCATCGCATCGAAACCAAACCCGGCGACACTGGCGGTATGGCTGCCCGCGTGCAGGTCGAAGGCCTGGCAATGCCAGTCCACCAGGTTGGACACGCTGTGGTGCTCGACCATCACGCCCTTGGGCAAGCCCGTGGAACCGGAGGTGTAAATCACATAGGCAAGGTGGGACGGCATCACCGCGACCTGAGGATTGCTCTCGGCGCCGTGGTCACTGGACCCGTCCAGCGCAAGCACCGGCACATCCAGGGCCGGCAGGCGATGCAACAGGTCGCGCTGGGTCAGCACCGCCACGGGCGCGCTGTCGTGCAGCAGATAATTCAAGCGCTCAGTGGGATGGGCCGGGTCTATCGGCACATAGCAGGCGCCGGCCTTGAGCACCGCCAACAACCCGGCCAAGGTCTCCAGGCCGCGTCGCGCCAGCACCGCGACGCGCTCATCCGGCTGCAGGCCGTGGGCCAACAGTTGATGGGCCAGCGCATTGGCCTGACGGTTGAGTTGCGCGTAAGTCAGTTGCCGTCCCTGATACACCGCCGCGACGGCGTGCGGCGTGCGCGCCACTTGAGCCTCGATACGCCCATGCAGGGTCTGCGGTGTGGTGTTGGGTTGCGCCGTGGCATTCCATTGCTGCAGCCGGGCCTGGTCCTGTGGCGTCAGCAACGCAAACTCGCCCACCGTCAGCGTCGTGTCTGCCAGGCCCTGCTCCAGCAATCCGGTGAGGCGCTGTGCCAACGCCTCTACGTCGCCCTGCTCAAAGTACGCCTGGTTATAGACGCAATGCAGGCATGCCGTGTCCTGGTAACGGTTGCTGCGCAAGTGGATCGCCAGCGGCAGCGGCTCATGGTGGTTGGACACCTTGACCGCACGGGCCTGCACCTGGCCGTAGCGCAGGTCGTGGTCGTCCTGCTCGAACGACACCGACAGGTCGAACACCTGTTCGCGATCCGTACGCCGCAGGCCCAGCTCGCGGTTCATCTCACTGAGGGGGAAGCGCTGGTGGCGCATGTCCTGCTTGAGCTGATCGCGCACCCCGCGCACCAGTTCACCGAAACTCAAGGCTTCGCTGAACTGCAACCGCACTGCGCTGACCTGGGCGAACAAGCCGACCGTGGCGCGAAAGCGCGCGTTGGAGCGGTTCAGAATCGGCAGGCCCACCACCCATTCATTGCGCTGGCCGGTACGGGTGAAATACACATACAGCGCCGCCAGCAACACATGGAACGCCGAAGCCTGGTAACGGTTGGCCACGTGTTCCATACGGTTGAGCAGCGCCACCGGGAAAGGTTGCACGCACGTATTGCTCGCGGCCTTGGCGGTGTGCCGTGGTGTGAGCAGTGGCTCGGGCAGCACCTGGTATTTGTCCAGCCAATACTCACGATCACGGGCGTAGCGGGCCGATTGCCGGTAGCGCTGGTCGCTGTCGATGAAGTCGATATAGGACGGTGCCAACCCGTCTGCTTGTCGGCCGTGCTGCACGGCGGTGTACAGCTGGGCAAGGGATTGCAGCATCTGGCCGACCCCCCAGCCGTCGAGGATCAGGTGATGGGCCTGGGTGCCAAGGCGGTAATGGTCGTCGTCGAGTTTGACCAGGAAAAAACGATACAACGGCTCGCCGCTCATGGCGTAGGGCCGGGCCATTTGCGCCTGCATCAAGGACTGGGCGGCGGCCTTGGGGTCGGGCACGCCGCAGAAGTCGTACTGCGCCACGTCCACCGTCCATTCGGCGGCGAAGGTTTGCCGGGGCAAGCCATCGGCGCCGCTGTGCAGTTGGGTGCGCAATGCGTCGTGCCGGGCCACCAGCAGCTCGATCGCACGCTGGATCCATTCGGGTGCGATGGCGCCGGGCAGATCAACGTAACCGCCGATGTTGTACAACGGCGAGTGACCCACGCGCAGTTGGTCGAGCCAGATGTCCTGTTGCGCGGCGGTAAGGGGAAAGCTGGCCGGCGAGCTGGAAAGTTGCGTCATAAGATCCTTCTCATGGGGGTCAGGCACTGGCCGCGCAGGGTCGCCCATTACCACGAATTGACCGGATTTGAGCATGGTGAAGCGAGGGCGTCTGACACCCGAAACCCGGACATCCAAACGGATAGAGCGGGCTTGGCTGAGGGTTCACTGCTGAAACGATGAAAGCCTTGTAGGAGATTGGCTATATGTGTCCGACGTTTAATTTGAAAAATGTTTTTCAATTTTTGAGTTTTCTTTAACTATCAATAGGTTAATCACATTTAAAGATTCACCTTTCGTCCTCGTATGCTGAGTTAACTGTAAGAAACGTCGAATTAATGACGCGGATTTTATGGCAGCTTGTGTCCCTCGATTCCGCTACATACGTAGGACAAATCGCTATGGCTAAATGAAATCTCGAACGCCGAGTTACGTTCACGCAGTACGGAATGCCCCGAACAGACCCAGGGCATCCGTTGACGGTTTTCGACATCAAGGATGAGATGGCTATGAGTCTGCCCCCTAGTATTACCGATACCCAGAGCCCACATTTCTATGCCGAAATGGGCGCGCTTATTTCCAGCAGCGGCCAAGAGAATTTCGCCGCGAACATGCTGCATCTGGTGGATAAATGGATACCGGTTCATCTGGTGGACCTCAGCGAGTGGTGCCTCGATGAACTGCGTGACAGCGTGCTGGATATCAAACTGCTGGGCAGTGCGGGCCTGAACGAAGACCTGCCCGCGCCTCAGACACTGCACTCGCTTGACGACCACCCCCTGCTGCGACAGATGCTGCGCATGCAGGACCCGCTGCTGATCCAGATGAAAGCCAAGGCCGACAGCGCACACCCGCGTGGCAGCTCGCACCAGTGCAACCTGGTTTCGCGCCAGGGTCATCGACGCTGTGTGATTTCGTTCTATCGCCCACCTGCCGAGCGCGGGTTTTCCCTGGCGGAACTGTCGTTTCTCAAATGCCTGTCCGAGACCTTGCTGCCGTTGATGGAGCGTCACGTGCTGATCCTGCGCCAGGCGCCGCACGCCGAGGCGGAGCCTGGGCACAACGGGCTGGAGCAGTCGCAATTGCAGCGTGAGTTCTACAAGCGCCTGGCGCTGAGCGACATCACCCTCTCGGCCCGCGAGCAGGAAGTGTGCCTGGGCCTGTTGACCGGCGGCACCGTGCCGCAGATCGCGGAAAAACTCAGTGTGAAAAACAGCTCGATTGAAACCTACCTCAAGCGCGCCGCCGCCAAGCTCGGTGTGAGTGGCCGACACGGCCTGGCCAAATGGATGGTGGGCGCCTGATGCACACACGGACCCTTGCCGCCGTTGGCGTAGCCTGGATGCTCGGCGGGTGTTCGCTGATCCCCGAGTATCAGCGGCCCGACGCGCCCGTGCCGGCCCACTATCCCCACGACGGTGTGTACCGCCAGGCGCAGGCCGGCACACTGCCCGACGCCATGGACTGGCGCCAACTGTTCCACGACCCGGCACTGGCGCCGTTGATCGACGCGGCATTGGTCAACAACCGCGACCTGCGGGTCGCCGCACTGAATGTGCAGGCATTCCAGGCGCAGTACCGTATCCAGCGCGCCGACCTGTTCCCGGCGGTGTCCGCCACGGGGGCCGGCAAGCGTCAGAAATTGCCGGAGGGTGTGACCGGCACCGGTAAGTCGGCGATCACCTCCAACTACTCCGCCACCCTGGGCTTGAGTGCCTATGAACTCGACCTGTTCGGCCGCGTACGCAGCCTCAGCGAACAAGCGATGCTGACTTATCTGGGTACCGAACAAGCCCGGCGCAGCGCACAATTGAGCCTGGTGGCCAACGTCGCCAACGCCTACCTGACCTGGCGTGCCGACCAGGAGTTGCTGGCCCTGGCCGAGCAGACCCTGGCGGCCAACGATCGCAGCTGGCAACTGACCAGCCGCAGCAAAACCGCCGGCAAGGCCTCGGCGCTGGACGTGGTACAGGCACGCACGGCGGTGGAAAGTACCCGCGCCAGCGTGGCCCGCTACGAACGCCAAGTGGCCCAGGACCTCAACAACCTCACGCTGCTGGTAGGCGGCCCGGTGGATGCCAACCTGCCCGCGCGCCCACTGGCCGACGACCTGGTCGCCCGCGTGCCTGCGGGGTTGCCTTCAGACCTGCTGCAACGGCGACCGGACATCCTCCAGGCCGAATACCAGCTGCAGGCGGCCAACGCCAATATCGGCGCGGCCAGGGCGGCGTTCTTTCCGTCGATCACCCTGACGGCCAACGCCGGCAGCACCAGCACGCAACTCTCGGGTTTGTTCAAGGGCGGCGCGGGCACCTGGACGTTCCAGCCGCAAATCAATCTGCCGATCTTCAACGCCGGCAGCCTGCGCGCCAGCCTTGATTACGCCAGGCTGCAGAAGGACATCACGGTGGCGCAGTACGAAAAGTCCATCCAGACCGCTTTCCAGGAAGTCGCCGACGGCCTCGCCGCGCGCCAGACCTTCAACGACCAACTGGACGCGCAACGGGATTTCGTCGCCGCCAACCAGCGCTACTATGACCTGGCCCAGCACCGCTACCGCAGCGGCGTCGACAGCAACCTGACCTTTCTCGATGCGCAGCGCGCGTTGTTCAATTCACAGCAGGCGCTGATTGTCGATCGCCTGGCGCAACTGGTGGCGCAAGTGAACCTGTATACCGCGCTCGGCGGCGCGTGGGATCAGCCGCCAAGCCTTGCAACTGCACGCTAGGGCAGCTTCAGACCAGCAGTTTGGGGATTACGGCCACGGGAGCCGGGGGCGTGTGCGGTGCGTTGTCGTTGTTCATCCAGGTTTTAAGCGTCGTCACTAACGTGCCCAGCAACTTCAACAGCTCGGCTGTTTCCAGATCACTCCGGTTGGACTTGAAAACCTGGCCAATGACATGGTGTGCTGGCACCTGGCCAAAACGCTCGAATTGATCAAGGGTTTTACCCGCCAGTCGAGAAGTTGCGCCGTCAGCTGTGTTGAGCGTGACCATTGTGTATAGCCTCATTTAACGAAAGGATAGAAATCGCAGTGCGATCAAGGATGCATGACTTGCCCACCGTCACCGTCGGGCATTGAGTTCAACAAGCACTCATGCGTGGCCAGCCGGTAGGAAAGGTTCCTGATGCCAACGTGGGCGTGCGGTAACAACATCCTTCTACTTCAGCCGATTTCTATCGGAAAACTCCGCAAGCCCGGCGTTTTCATCCGAGCGCAGTATTGCGCCGCCCGGCAGCATTCAGCGGGCTGCGGACACATCACGCTTGTCGGACCGCTCTTACGCAACTTTCGGGTTGCGTCCGATGAACCCCGCCGCTAACCTTCGCGAGTCGCTGCAAAATCAGCGAACGGGTGTGGTAGCCCAGTTCTTTCATAGACCCCAAAACGCTCGCGGGCGTTTTTTTGTGCGGGCTGCTTTGTGGCGGCTGTGCATGGGAGGCTTCGGCCTGCCGGGTTTCTATGACCGGTCTACCACCCCGTGTACAGTCGCCTCCCTACTTCGTGTGGTAGCGAAATGGAGGTGCTCATTCATAGGAGCTTCGCCATGAAAAAAGTCACGCCCAATCCCCCGCCATCCCCCTCGGATGACAACCTGCAATTACCCCCCGATGTCATCTTCTCCGTCCGCCCAGGCCTCAGCACCGAAGCCGCCTTGAGCAATGCCAGCGAAATGCTGGAGTCAGCGACCGTCTGCGCCTATGACTGCGCCGAACACGTGGATGGCGCCAGTCGCAAGCATGTTTTAGCCGTGGTGCAGATGATCGAAATAGCGAAGTTACTGGTGGATAATGCGCTGAACCGGGAATGTCCGGTGGCCTGATCCGGAACGCCACCCCCCAGCACAGTGCAACCCCTGTGGGAGCTGCCGAGCTTCAGCGAGGCTGTGACAGCGCCCACATCTGATCTGCCGTGCCGGCAAGACCGCACCTGGCTAACAGCGTCCCATCGCCAGGCTATGGGGTGAAAACTCTACGAACTGCCAACGCAATGCCAAGGCCGCGGGACGTCGGATCACCTGTTCCACGGTCACCGTCCACAACCGCTGCGCCCCCTCGAACTCGGCCACCTGCGGCCCGCTGAGCATCAGCGATGTACGCCCCGCCACTTGCAGCATGTCCCCCGACTCGAAATCGATGAACAACAACCCTGCCACCGGGTTGGCTTGCAGGTTGCCGAGGGTGTTGAAGAACAGGTTGCCGGCAAAATCGGGGATGGTCAGCACGTTGCCCTGCACCTGCACGAACCCGGTGTTCCCGCCCCGATGAGAAACGTCCACCGAACGCTCGCCGTGCAGGTCGACATAGCTGGCGACGAAGAAGGTGTCGGCGTTGCGGATCATGTGCTGATCGGCGCCATCCAGGCTGTCGCTGCGCTCGGCCACGTCAGCGGGTTTGCGCGCAATCGTGTCGACCGGGCGCAGTTGGATGTATTTGGGGCAATTGCCGAAGCTGTGCACCACGTCCACTGCAAAGCCTTCGTGATCCACTGCGCCAATGCGACCGTTCATGCGATTGCGCCGACGTGTGTTCAGGTCGATGCCAAGCACGCCGACGGCTGCGCCGGCCGTGATTCCAGCGCGCGCCGGATCGCTGTTGGAGGGCAGGCTGTCGATGTGCAACCGGTACGGATCAGGTGAATGCGCGAAACCGGGCGCGCCTTCGAGCATCGTCGCCCACGGCGTGCCCTGTTCATCCACCGCGCCCACCACCAGATAAGGCAGCAAGGGATAGAAATCGCGATGTTGCTCGGGCAGATGATCGCGTATGACCTTGGGGCCGATCACGGCCATGCGCTCGGCCGCGCCGGCACTTGCCTGCAGTTGCCGTTCGCCGGCATGCCAGGGGGATTGCTCGATCGAGTTCATGACGGTCACCTCTCGTTGGATAGCTGGATGCTGCGCCTGACCCGACGCGGAGAGAATGACCACCCCGGGCAATCCACTATTACGCCAGCTGAAATGCCGGGTGCCCGCGCAATGCCGCTACACAGTCATCGACAAAACTGCGCACACGCATCGGCGCATGGCGACCTTCGCGGTAGACCACCTGCACCGGCACCGCAGGCAGCTCAAAGCCTGGCAATACGCGATGCAGCCGGCCACTTGCCAGGTGCTCGTGCACCGGATAGTTCAAGCAACGCACCAGCCCCGCGCCCTGCACGGCCGCATTGATCGCGCCTTGCACCGTGGCGCAGCGCAGACGTGCGCGGGCCTTGAGCTGACAGTGCGCGAAGTCCCACTGCACCGGGTCGGCATCGGCGATCAGATGGTGCTGCCTGAGGGCGTCGGGATGCAGCGGCTCGCCGTGGGCGGCAAGGTAGCCGGGACTGGCGCAGAGGATGTGCCGCACATGCCCCACCGGTCGCGCGATCAAGGATGAATTGGGCAACGCGCCCACCAGCATCGCCACGTCCAGCCCTTCCTCATGCAGGTTCGGGTAGTAGTCGTGATAGTGGGCGAACAGGCGCACCAGCGGGTAACGCTCCATGTACGCGGCCAGTACCGGCGCCATCACATAGCGGCTGAACAGCAACGGCATGAATACGCGCAGATTGCCCTGGGCCTGGCTATGCAAGCCCTTGGCCGACGCTTCGGCCGCCTCCACCGCCGCCAGCAACCGCACGCAGTCGGCCATATAGGCAGTGCCGGCGTCGGTGAGGCTGACCCCACGGGTGCTGCGCTGCAACAACCTCACCCGCAAACGCGCTTCCAGACGCGCAATCGCGCGCACCAGGGTCGGGCCCGAGACGTGCGCAACGCGCGCCGCCGCCGCCAGACTCGGTTGCCCGGCCAGCGCCACGAACAACTGCATATCGCGATAGCGCTCCATCAACCGCGCTGCTTTTTCATCGGCTTGAGGGCCACGTCATGCCCCAGGCGCTCGGCCAGAAAATCCACGAATGTGCTGACCTTGGCCGGCACTCGCCCGGTGTTCTGGAACACCACGCGGATCGGCAGCGCCGCCGGCTCGAAATCCTGCAGGACAATCTCCAGCTCACCGGCCGCCACGGCCGCCGCGACCTGATAGGACAGCACCCGGGTCATGCCCCACCCCAGCCGCGCCAGGTTGATCGCGGCATGGTTTGCCGTGACCGCCAGGCGCGGTTCGATCGGCACCGTCAGCGGCAGCCCGTCGTCAACGAAGGCCCATTCACTCACCCGTTGGCTGGCGGATGAGGCGACGATCTTCGCTTCACGCAAGTGTTCAGGCCGCTGGGGTCGCCCATGCCGAGCCAGGTAAGCGGGCGATGCGCACACGACCCGGCGCACCTCACCGACCTCGATCGCCTGCTGCCCCGGCTCGGGCAGATGACCGATGCGCACGGCCACATCGACACCTTCGTCGCTTATATTGACGACGCGGTCGACCAGCAGAGCATTGATGTTCACCTGGGGAAAACGGTCGAGGTACTCCCCCAGCGCCGGCGCCACAAACAACTCGCCGAACAGCACCGGAGCAGTCACGTTCAGTTGCCCGCAGGGGATCGAATAACTGCCCGCCGCCGCTTCCTCGGCTTCGTCCAGCTCGGCGAGGATCCGCCGACAGTCTTCCAGGTAACGCTGCCCGGCTTCGGTCAGGTGCAGGCTGCGGGTGGTGCGCGCCAGCAGTTGGGTGCCGATGCGTTGTTCCATGGCGGCAATCGCCCGGGTCACGCTGGGCGGCGAGGTGTTCAGACGCCGCGCGGCGGCGGCAAAGCCGGCCTCTTCGGCCACCGCAAGGAACACCTGCATTTCATGAAAACGGTCCATCGACACCCCTTGAAGATTACTCTGATTGCAGCCCCACCACGGTGCGCGGCATGCCGACGAAACCCGGCAATGCTTCAATACTGGCGAGCCAGGCGCGCACCTGAGGATAGTCGGCCAGCGACACGTTGCCTTCCGGCGCATGGGCCACGTAGGTGTAGAAGGCAATATCGGCAATGCTCGGCAGGTCGCCGGCCAGAAAGCGGCTCTCGCCCAGTTGCTGCTCCACCACGTTCAACAGGGCGTGGGCGCGGTTGATGGCAACGGCTGTGTCCACCTCGGCACCAAACACCGTGGCCAGGCGCGCCGTGGCAGGCCCGGCATGCAATTGACCGGCCGCCGCCGAAAGCCAACGCTGCACACGTGCCTGCCCCACCGGGTCAGCGGGCAGCCACTGGCCATTGCCATATGTGTTGGCGAGGTACACCAGGATCGCGTTGGAGTCGGCCAGCACCGTGCCGCCGTCGTCGATCACCGGCACCTGGCCGAAGCGGTTGAGGGTGGCGAGGAATTCGGGTGATTTATGGGCGCCTTGCTTGAGATCCACCAGGATAAATTCCATGGGCAGGCCCAGCAGGGATAGCATCAGCTCGACCCGGTGGGAGTGGCCGGACAGGGGAAAACCATACAGT
Organism: Pseudomonas sp. CFBP13528; assembly: GCF_005233615.1. Lineage (NCBI taxonomy): Bacteria > Pseudomonadati > Pseudomonadota > Gammaproteobacteria > Pseudomonadales > Pseudomonadaceae > Pseudomonas > Pseudomonas sp. CFBP13528. The sequence goes on along the minus strand of NZ_QGAJ01000004.1, from coordinate 216,737 downwards.
TTGATCGCAGGCTGGGTCATGAAAGGCTCCAAGGAATAGGTATCAACGCCAGGCATGTTCCACCCCTGTCGGACTTAGCGGAATGGCCAGGAATGACAATCCAGCATTTCACCTGATGAAACAATCGGGCGCTAAGCCAAACACAGGATTTCGATAAAAAAATTCAAACTATCGCCCCTCCCATCGTTCACACCTTCACGTGCAACGCAATGTAGGAGGCAACATGCAATACCGACAACTGGGCCATTCCGGCCTGCTGGTCTCGGAAATCATCCTGGGCACCGTGCCGTTTGGCGGTCGTGCCGAGTTCGAGAAATGCGGCGCGGTGGACGTGCCCCAGGCCAGGCGCATGTTCGAGATCGCGTTCGACGCCGGGGTGAATATGATCGACACCGCCGACCTGTACTCCCATGGCCTGGCCGAGGAAGTGGTCGGCAAAGCCTTGGGCGACAAGCGCAACGATATTCTGCTGGCGACCAAAGGCCGCAGCCCGGTGGACGAGAACCCGAACAATTCCGGCTCGTCGCGCTACCACTTGATTCGCGCCTGTGAAGCCAGTTTGAAGCGCCTGGGCACCGACCATATCGACTTGTACCAACTGCACAACTGGGACGGTCTGACGCCGATCGAAGAAACCCTTGAAGCGCTGCGCCTGTTGGTGGGCTCGGGCAAGATCCGCTACTTCGGCACCAGCAATTTCACCGCCTGGCAAATGATGAAAGCCCTGGGCAAGGCCGAGTTGCACGGCATGCTCAAGCCGATCACGCAGCAGATCTACTACACCCCAGAATCCCGCGAGGCCGAGTACGAGCTGCTGCCTATGGCGCTGGACCAGAATATCGGCACGCTGGTGTGGGGACCGATGGGTGAAGGCCTGCTGACCGGCTCGACCCGGCGCGGGCATAAGCCACCGGCCAATACCCGCCAGGGCAGCGGCTGGCCGGAACCCTACGTGCATGACCAGGAACGGGCGCTGGATATCATCGAAACCCTGGCCGCCGTGGGCGACGAGCACGGTGTGTCGGTGGCGCGCACCTGCCTGGCGTGGCTCAAGGATCGCCCGGGGATCACCTCGCTGATTGTCGGCGCCCGCACCGAAGAGCATCTGCGCGACAACCTTGCGGCGACCGAGCTGAAACTGACCGAGGAGCAATCCTCACGCATCGAGGCCGTGACGCGCCGTCAGCCGCTGTATCCTTACTGGCATCGCTTTACTGCGGGGATCGATCGCTTCGATCCGGCAGAACAGCCGTTCCTTGCCGAGCATCAAAAAACCATGGATGCGCGCAAGGACAAATAGCCCCTGCACGCAGCACATCAACAGGTGGGAGAGGCTTGCGCCCTCTCACCTTTGATAAGGGAGATCGCGTTGATCGCACAGCTCATGATCGCCGCCCTCGGCGTCGTCGCCATCTGGTTCAGCCAAAGCAAACGTCTCAACGTGCGCCGTTATGCCTGCCTGTTCGGCATGGCCGGGCAGCCGTTCTGGTTCTGGTCGTCGATCAATGCCGAGCAATGGGGCATTGTGCTGCTCAGCTGTTTCTACACGGTGGCCTGGGCCAAGGGCATCAAGACTCACTGGATTGATCGCAAGACTGATGAACCCGTCTAGCCGCACGCCACCCCGACCGCGTGGCCAGCAATTCCCCCCTATTGACGCCTTGGCAATGAAACCGCCCAAGACACGCGTCAGGCCTGCTCAGCTCGGTTGGCGAAGCGCCATCGACTAGGCTTCCTCGTCAGAGGAGCCTTCCATGATGAGCTCGATGATGGCTTCTCTATATTCCTTCACATCTAAAGGCATACCGGTTCTATTCGCCTGATAGCATGAGTTCCGAATGCCGCCTGAGCCAAAACTGCTTTCATCTGCGAGACCACACTATGCGTAACCTGATTGTCGCCGGCGCTTGCCTTTTATCCATCACCCTGACCGGCTGCCAGCACACCCCACCGGCCAACGACCAACTGGACGCCGTGCTCTGGACCCAGACCTCCATCGAGCACGAGTTGATCTACCGTCAGCTCTTCGCCAACGCCACCCGCCAACTGGATGTCGCCCTGGCCGATCCCGGCTGGGACGCCCTGCCCTTTCCCGCGCGAGATCTCACAGGCCTGCCGCCGGCGGTAGTGGTCGATATCGACGAAACCCTGCTGGACAATGTGCCGCTCAATGCCCGCGACATTCTGAACAACCAGGTCTATTCCTATGACCGCTGGAACACCTGGGTCGACCAGGCCAAGGCCCAGGCGCTGCCCGGTTCGGTGGCGTTCCTGCAGGCAGCCCGGCAAAAAGGCATCAAGGTCTATTACCTCACCAACCGCGAACACAGCCAGGTTGCGGCCACGGCGCGCAACCTGCGCCTGCGCGGGTTCCCGATTGAGAGCGATGAACACATCCTGGCAGCCAGCACGCCTACCGGCCACTGCGAAAGCGCCGGCTATGGCAAGAACTGTCGTCGCCAGTGGGTGGCCAGCCATGCGCGGGTGCTGTTGATGGCCGGTGATTCCCTGGGCGACTTCGTGCAGGCCGAACACAACACGCTGGCGGCCCAGCGCAAGGCGGTCGAACCCTATATGAACTGGCTGGGGCAGCGCTGGTTCCTGCTGCCCAATCCGAGTTACGGCAACTGGTACAGCGCGCCCTATGGGGATAATGAGAAGTTGGCGTTCGAGCAAAAGCGCAGGCTCAAACAGCAGGCGTTGCAGTTGCAGGAGTAGCAGCGTGCACTACTCCCGCCTGGCTCAGCGGCGTGCGCTGACGGCTGCGCCGTCGTTGGACACGATCACTTCCACACGGCGGTTCAACTGGCGTGACGGCGCGCTCAGGTTATCGGCCACCGGGTACTGCTTGCCGTAGCCCGCCACGGTGATGCGTTCGCTGCCCACGCCGAACCGCTCCAGGCCACGCGCCACGGCCTGGGCGCGACGTTCGGACAAGCTCTGGTTGAAAGCGTCGCCGCCGGTGCTGTCGGTAAAGCCTTCTACGCGAACCTGGCGTTCAGGGTTCTGCAACAGAAAATTCGCCAGCCCCTGGAGGTCGCGCTGGCTGCCCGGCTTCAGCTCGGCCTTGGCGGTATCGAACAGCACATCGCCAAAGGTAATCACCTGGCCGCGCTCCGACGGCTGCGCCTTCATGGCCTGCAAGGCCTTGAGCTGTGCGGTCCTGACGTCAAGCTGGACCTGGGTGCGGTCGACTGCGATGTTGTCGAGCCGCGCATCGATTTTGCGGCCGGCAATGGTCTGTTCCGCTACCGCGATTCGCTGCGACGCCAGGTACGCCAACTGGTCGATCTTCGGATCGGTGCGCTCATGCAGCGAAACCTGGTTGGCGCGGTCAAGCGCATTGGAGGCGATACGCGTCTCGACTGCCGCCAAGGTGGTGGACTCAGGCTTTTGCTGCAAGCTGGAAAATTGACTGCGCGCTTGCAGCAGTTGCGCGTTTTCCGGTGGCGTGGCGCAACCGGCCACGGCCAGCGCCAAGGCGGACAGAACGGGAATGAAGTAAGTGGCACGCATGGGGAGAATCCTCAGTGGGTAGTCGCGGGAGCGTTGAGCATTTCCTGCTTGAGCACCTGGATGCCCTCACGTGCCTGCTGCAAGACCTGCTGTTTACGCACCGTGTTGGCCTTCGTCTCGGCGAGGTTGGCGTCGACTTCGATCTGCTCGGCCAGCGCGTCCACTTCCACGTAGTGTTTTTCGCCGATGGCTTGCTCCATACGCGCCAGTTTGTCTTGGGCGGTCTTCATCTCCAGCGGTGCGAATTGCGTGGCTTGCGCCGCCAGGGCGCGGCCCACCGAATCGCGGGCCAGGGAGATTTTTTCCGTCGGTGCCAGCGGCGTGGCGCAGCCTGCCAATGTTGCCGCAACGATCACCGCCCAGGCCGAGCGGCGCAGGCGTTTGCTCACACGGGTGATCCTCATGTTTTGACTCCTAAGCCTATTCGTATGGCTGTGGGGCCTGTTAGACAGGCCCCTTGCCGTCTCGCTTGTGGTCAAGCGATGGCGCCATCCTAGGAGGAAAAACACGGGCGAGAAGAATGAAAACTCCCAGATACCTGTAGGGGATTTCTCAGAGAAAGGGTGACAGTCTGCCCTGCGCTCACACCGCCCTGGCCGCCACCGCCTCTACTTCCACCAAGGCCCCGGGCAATGGCAATGCCACCACCTGCAACGCCGTGCGCGCCGGTTTGTTCGGTTGTTCAAGGGTGCCAAAGAACTGCGTATACCCGCGCTGCAATCCGGCGAAATCCAACTTGCCGTCGGTTTGTGCGGCGCCCACCAGGAACACCCGCAACTGCACGATATCGCCCAGGTCCAGATCCTGCTGCCCAAGGATGTTGCGCAGCTTGTTGAACACCGACACCGTTTGCACTTCGGTGTTGCCGTACACCCCGGGAACGTTCGGGTCGACCAGGTCCGGCAAGGTGCCGCTGACGAATACCAGGCTGGCCGAGGCCGGCACGGTCACGGTTTGCGAGATGGGGAAATCGCCGACGCTGGTGCGTTGGATACTGTCGCTCATGGTGTTGCTCCTTATTGGATGTCTACCCAGGTTTTAAAGGCCGCCGCAGCGTTATGACGCCGCCATTGCCGCACGGTGACGTTGCCGGCTCACGCGTTCGGCCAACTGCGCAACCACATGCCGCGCCGAGTTGGCCGCCGACTCCTGCCAGATACCCACGCCGCTCTGCACCAGACCGTCGCCGGCGAAGTACACGCGGCCGTGGGCCTGTTCCAGCAACGCGCTGGCCTCGGCGGGAAAGTGCTCGCGTTGCAGCCAAGGGCCTTCGCTGTAGGGGATCTGCTCCCAGGCCACCGCCAACGGGTGGCGCAGCTGCCTGGAATAACCGGGGTGCAGCAGTTCCACGGCGTGCCGGGAGGTGGCGTACTGCGCGGCGAACGACTGCGCGCCGAACGCGCCGGCGCCCTCCCCGGTGACATAACCGGCCACCAGTACCCCGTCGCGGGTGTTGAGGTCGTTGCTTGGGTACCACAGCAGGCGCGCCGGATGTTCAACCCAGGACAGCCCGCCGTAAATGCGGTAATCGGTTTCCCAGAAGCGCGGCGATTGCCACGCCACTTTGGTCGCCTGGTCGCTGCGGGTGCTGAGCAAGGCGGCTTTGACCGGGTCGCTGAAGTCGGTGTCAAGCCTGGCCAGCAATGGCAGGGGCAAGGTGGATACCAGGTAATCGGCACGCACCACCTGTTCACGGCCGCTGTGCTGGTCGTGATAAGTCACCGCGACGCCGTCTTCCAGTTGGCGAATCTGTCGCACCTGAGCGCCCAGTTGCACCTGCTCGCGCACACGTTGATAGAACGCCTCGGTGATGCGGTCCATGCCGCCCACCGGCTGAAACATGGTCGCCGAGAACTCCGGGAATTCGGTGTGCAGCAGCGCGCCCCACAGCTCGGGATGCAGCAGGCGCTCAAGGCCGATCGGCTGCGCGCTGGCGGGCAGTGCGCCGGGATGCACGGGCGATTCACGGTGGCCGGAACGCAAGCTGCCTTCGTAGGCCAGCGCCTGGGAAAGGTCGCCATACACTTGAAGGAATGCCAGCAAGCGCGTGCGTTCCTCGCCGCTCAATACGTCGTCGAGCGCATCACGCTGCACCGCCTTGGCCAGCAAGCCGGACAGATGGCCGCGTGCATCATTGACCGCCTGGCCGACGGTGAACGCCGGTTGTTGCAGGTCCGGCCGCACCTGGGCGCCATGGCTGCTGTTGACCAGCACTTGCAGCGGCACACCCAGTTCGCTGCAGTAGTCGAGGATGGTGCGGTGCTGGCTGGGAATGCGCGCGGGGCCGGCGTTGAAATACTGGCCCGGATCGAACGCTACCGTTTGCGCGCGGCCATCGGTGTAGTCCACGCGGTCGCCGTTGCGCAGGGTCCAGGTGCGCCCACCCACGCGGTCGCGGGCCTCCAGCACCTGCACGGTGAACCCGGCACGGCTCAGTTCCAGCGCGCTGACCAGCCCGGCGATCCCGGCGCCCAGCACCAGCACGCGGGTGCCCTGGCCCAGGCCGACCTTGAGTTGCAGCGGTTGCGGCCGCCGGTGTGAAGACGGCCCCAGGCCCAATGCGGCCAATGCGTCTTTGGCCGCCTGCTCACCGCCGACGGCGGCAATACTGGACAGCGCTTCACGTCGTGTCAGTCCCATGTTCGATACTCCTAATCCGGCAGGCCCGGTGGGTTGATCAGCGATTTATCGACGCGCTCCACATCCAGCCCCCAACGCTGCAAGACCTGGGCGTATTGGCCGCCGGCAATCGCGCCTTCCAGGGCGGTATGGATCGGCTTGACCAGGCCGTTGTCCTTGCGCGTGGTCACGGCGATATCGGCCTGCAACGGCCAGCCGCCGTTGACGGTGCCGACGCGCTTGATGCCGCCGGTGATCGCCGCCGAATAGGCGTACACCGAGTTGGGCCCGAACAACGCATCGCTGCGCCCCGACTGCACCGCCAGTTGCGCGGCGGCCTGGTCGTCGAAGTACTGCAACAGCGCAGGTGTGAGGCCCGCTTTTTCATTGGCCTCGTTCCACGCCAGCAGGACTTTTTCCTGATTGGTCCCGGAGCCGACGATGATCTTGAGCCCGGCAATGTCGGCGGCCTGTTTGATCTCGCTGATGGGGCTGGTGCTCTTGACGTAAAACCCGAGCACGTCCTGGCGATAAGTGGCGAAGTCAAAACGCTTCTTGCGCGCTTCGGTCACGGTGACGTTGCTGACCACCGCGTCGTACTTGCCCGAACTGACGCCCAGGGGCCAGTCCTCCCAACTGGTCTGCACCACATTGAGTTGCAGGCCGAGACTGTCGGCGACCAACTGCGCGGTGTCGGCTTCACTGCCGATGGTGGTCTTGTCATCGCTGGCCAGCAGCGCCAGAGGCGGCCCGGCCACGCCGGACACGGCCACCGTGAACTTGCCCGGTTGGGCGAACTTGAAGCCCGGCGGGATCTGCGCAATGGCCGCTTCGTTACGGGGCGCATGAATGCGCGGGCGGTCGGGGCTGAGGTCGACCTGCTGCACGGCGAACGCCTGTTGCGCGGTGGCGACGGCGAGCGCCAGCACGGCCACACGCAGGGGGTGGTTAAACATGGGCAGTCACTCCTTGAACTAAAGCACTTTGCCGAGAAAGGCCTGGGTGCGGGGATGTCGGGGTTGGCGGAAGATCTGTTCGGGCGGGCCTTCTTCGATCAATTGGCCGTCGCAGAGAAACACCACGTGGTCGGCCACTTCGCGGGCAAAGCCGATTTCATGGGTGACGATGACCAGGGTCACGCCCAATCGGGTCAGGCCCTTGATCACGTCGAGCACTTCGCCCACCAGTTCCGGATCGAGGGCCGAGGTGGGTTCGTCGAACAGCAATACCTTGGGGTCCAGCGCCAGGGCACGGGCGATGGCGACGCGCTGTTGCTGGCCGCCGGAAAGCTGACGCGGGTAGGCATCGAGCTTGTCCGCCAGACCGACCTTGGTCAGCAACTCGGCGGCGTTGTAACGCGCCTGGGCCTTGCTCCAGCGTTTGTGCGCCAGTGGCGCTTCGGCAATGTTTTCCCAGGCGGTGAGGTGCGGGAACAGGTTGAAGTTCTGGAACACGAAACCCACGTCGATGCGCCGTTTGAGAATCTCGCGCTCCTTGAGCTCAAACAGCAGATCGCCCTTGCGCCGATAGCCGACGTACTCACCGTCAATGGTGATATGCCCGCTGTCGATCTTCTCCAGGTGGTTGATGGTGCGCAGCAAGGTGGACTTGCCCGAGCCGGACGGCCCGAGGATCACCGTGACCTTGCCCGGGTCGATCGTCAGGTCGATGTTGTCAAGCACCTGCTGGTTGCCAAAGCGCTTGCCGACGCCCTGGATCTGGATACGTCCTGCGCGTGCTTCAGCCATGGGATTTCTCCTTGAGCCAGTGGCGCAGCCGTTGCAGCGGTGTCGGCGGCAGCACGCGCGCAGTGCCACGGGCGAAATGGCGCTCGACGTAATACTGGGCGCTGGTCAGTACGGTGGTGATGATCAGGTACCACACGGTCGCCACGATCAGCAGCGGGATCACCGCCTGGGTGCGGTTGTAGATGACCTGCACGGTGTAGAACAGCTCCGGCAGCGCCAGCACGTAGACGATGGAAGTGCCCTTGACCAGGCCGATGATTTCGTTGAACCCCGACGGCAGAATCGAGCGCAGTGCCTGCGGCAGGATGATGCGAAAGATGCGTCGCGAAGCCGGCAGCCCCAAGGCCGCCGCCGCTTCATGCTGGCCGGCTTCCACACCGATCAGGCCGCCACGGATGATCTCCGCCGCGTACGCCGCCTGCATCAGGCTCAAGCCCAATACAGCCACGGTAAATTGGCTGAGCACATCCACCGTCGACCATTCGGCGAACACCACCTCGGTGAAGGGCACACCGACCACGATGTGGTCGTAGAGGTAGGCAAAGTTGTAGAGGATGATCAGCACCAGCAGCGCCGGCATCGAGCGGAAAAACCAGATATAGCCCCAGGCCAGCGCCGCCAGCAGCGGCGAGCCGGACAACCGCGCCAGGGCCAGCGCGGTACCGAGGATGATGCTGAACAGCGTGCTCAGCAGCGTCAGCAGCAACGTCTGCCCCAAGCCACGCAGCACCGAGGGCGAGAAAAACCACTGGCCGAACACGCCCCACTCCCAGCGCGGGTTGGTGGCCAGGGAATGCACAATGGCGAGCAGCACCAGCGCGGCAAAGATCGACCCGGCCCAGCGCCAGGGATGCCGGGCGGGCACTACCTGCAGGGCCTTGATCGGCGTGGCGACACGGCGCTGGTGACGCGGGTAAGGATTGACTTCATCGATCAGGTCGAAGGGTTTGGCGACAATGGGCATGGTCTATTCCTCGCAGGCCTTAGAAGGCATAAGTCAGCCGGGTGTAGTAGTACCCGCCAGTAAAACCGTAGGGCGAATAGGTGCCGTAGCTGGCAAGCATGGTGCTGCTCGGCACGCCTTGTTTCTTGGGGTAGAGGTCGAAGAGGTTCTTGGCGCCGATGGCCACGTTGAGGTCTTTGGTGAGGGCGTAGCCGAGGTCGAGGTCGGTGATCCATCTGGCGCTGTAGACCCGGTCCAGCTCGCGATCAGCCGAAGCATTGACTTCCTTGTAGGCGCCGTAGCGCGTCAGGGCCAGGTTCAGGTTGAAACGCTCGAAGCTCCAGTCGCCGCCGAGGATCAGCTTGGTCGTGGGTTGCACGCCGGTGATCAGGTTGCGCGCCTCCCGGTCCATCAGCTCATAGGAAGTGCCGAGGATATTGGTCGACTCCTTGTAATTGCGGATTCTGGTCTGGTTCCAGTTGAACGCGGCAGTCCACTTCACGGCACCGAACGCGCCCAGGTCGTGGTTGTAGCTGCTGACCAGGTCCAGGCCCTTGGTGCGGGTATCGGCGCCGTTGATGAAGTACTGGCCGCCGGAGGTGGAGTTGACGCCGTTGTTCTGCAACACCTGGCTGACTTCGGGCCCGAGCAGGGTGCCGGTGAGGGTGATGCGGTCGCGCAGGTTGATCACATAGGCGTCGGCGGTGAAGCTCAGGCGGTCGGTGGGGGTGAGGGTCAAGCCCAGGCTGAAGTGGGTCGAGCGTTCGGGCTTGAGGTCCTCGGCGCCCAACGCCCTGGCCGCCGCCGAACCGACCGGCAACACGCCGTAGTTGATCGACTGGTACACCCCATCCACCACGCCATAGGTGGTCGAGCGCGCGCTGAACAGGCTGTTGGCCAGGGACGGCGCACGAAAGCCGTTGCTCACGGTGGCACGTACCGCCAATTGCGGGGTGAAGTCATAGCGGGTGGTCAGCTTGCCGCTGCGGGTGGCGCCCACTCCTTGGTTGTAATGTTCATAACGCACGGCGCTGCCGACGTACCAGTCCGGCAGCGGGTTGAAGCCCGCATCGACATACCCGGCGACGCTGTTGCGCGAGGCGCTGCTTGCTTCGTCGGGGGAAATGCCATTGGTGACCTGGGCCCCGGACGCGGCGCAATTGCCCGGCGCCACGCAGTAACCGCCGTCGGCATAGGACGCGTAGTCTCCGGCCTGCACCTCATAGGTGTCGCGCCGGTGCTCGAAGCCATAGGACAGGTCCAGCGGCTTTTGCAGGCCGATGTCGAAGCCGCGCTTGACGTCCAGGTTGGTGGTCAGCTCGGTGGAAATCCACGTGCCGGAGGTGAAGTTGTTCGGCGTGGCCTCGCCCAGGGACGGGTTCTGGTTGTGGGTGGTGCCCTGCTCCGCTTCGTTGCGCCCGTAGGTGGTGGACAGGTCCCAGTCCCACTCGCCCACAGTGCCCTTGCCGCCGAAGGCCGCCTGGAAATCGTCTTCGTCGATGTACCAGGTGGGCGTGTAGCCGGAAGGATAGCCATTGGGCCCGGTGGTGATGGTGTTGGTGATGGTCGGCAGGCGGAAGTTCTGGCCCTGCTCGGCCTTGCGCCGCGAGTAGGTGGTGAAGGAGTACAGGCTGAGGCTGTCGTCGATCGGCAGTTCGGCGTTATAGCCCAGGGTCAGCAGATTGGTCTTGGGCGTGCCGTAGCCACCGTACGTAGACTTGCCGGCCAGGCCATAGGCTTGTTCATAGGTGTAGCCGTTGGCGCTGGCCTTGTTGTCGTCATTCTGGCTGCGCGCATCCAGGGCCAGTTGCACGATACCGCCGTCGCCGATTTCGAAGCCTTTGTTGAGGCTTTGCTGCACGGTCTGCTTCTTGCCGTCATAGCCCAAGCCCGCGGTGGTCACCGAGGTGCCGCGGGTGTCGGCCTTGAGGATCACGTTGATCACCCCGGCGATGGCGTCGGAACCGTACTGGGCGGCGGCGCCATCGCGCAGCACTTCCACATGGTCGATGGCACTGATGGGGATCAGGTCCAGGTCCGCCGGCGCGGCGCCGGTGTTGATGCCGTTGATGTTCAGGGTGGCGCTGGTATGGCGGCGCTTGCCATTGACCAGTACCAGCACTTCGGCGGCGCTCAAGCCACGCAGGTTAGGGGCGCGGGCAATGCCGCTGGCGTCCCAGCCGGTTTTTTCCGGCAGGGTCAGCGACGGGATCACCGCGCTCAGGGCCTCCATCAAACCGGGCTTGCCGGTGCTTTGCAGTTGCTTGGCGCTGACCACATCGATGGGCACCGGGCTGCGGGTGACGGTGCGCTGCTCGGCGCCTCGGTTGCCGGTGACCACCACGGTGGACAGGGTGCTGTCATCCTGGGCCTGGACCGCGGCGGCCAACAGGGACAAGGTCAAGGCGGCGGTGGGGGGTAGAACATGCTTCATCGCTATTCCCGGCTTTTTTCAAATCGCAGAGTCGGGCAGGCACGCGCCTGGCGCGGCATGGCCGGTGTTCAAGGTGCAGGTGCGGTTTGAACTAGGTGTGGGGCGAGCGAGGGGTTTGAAGGGGCAACATACGTCGAACTCCGTTCCAACGATTCTGCTGCGGGGGGATTACCCGGTCAGGTGCGCAGAATCTGAATCACGCTGGGTACCATCCGGGGTCAGGGGTAGGCTGTTGCGATCAAACATAACGGAATGGATTTTAAAAATATAATGCTATTTGGGCATAAGCTAATATTCTTGAATTTCATTATTTTTAAAAATGTTTATTCATATAAATAATAACTAACCTGCCAAGCCCAGCCCGGATACACCTGACACAAAGAGGATCAACTGTGGGAGGGGGCTTGCCCCCTCCCACATTTTTAACCACGTTCCTTCAGTTAGCGGGCTTCAGCAGTTGCATCTGCTGGCGATAATCATCAGTCACCTGCCGCGCCTGGCTGCTGCTGGTGATCACCCGGGGCGTGATCAGCACAATCAATTCGGTGCGGTCCTTGGATTTGCTGGTGTTGCCAAACAACCAGCGCAAGCCGGGGATCTTGCCCAGGTACGGCACGGCACTGACGGAGTCCGCATTGTCCTGCTTGATCAACCCGCCCAGCAGCACCGTCTGCCCACTCTGCACCGCCACCTGCGTCGACACCGACCGTGTGGAGATACGCGGATTATTCGGCGTGTCATTATTCGACGACGCCTGATCCTGCGCATCACTGACCTGCTGCTGAATATCCATATACACCAGACCTCCCGGATTGATCCGCGGCACCACATCCAGAATCACCCCGGTCTGCACATACTCCACACTGCTCAAGGTAGTGTCAGAAGTCCCCGTGTTCACCGTGGTCTGGCTGATGGGAATGTTATCGCCCACCTGAATCTGCGCCGGCTGGTTGTTCATCACCACCAGCGACGGCGCCGACAGCACCTGGGTGCGGCCGTTGGTTTCCAGGGCGTGCAGGGCCACTTGCAGGTTGGAACTGACGAAGGAATAGAACAACGAATCCGCCGCCCCCAGCCCGGCCCCGCCACCGCCCAACGCGCCCTGGCTGCCGGCGGCGTTCGCCACCGTGGTGCTGGTGGAATTGCCGGCCAGGCGACCGAGGTACCACTGCACGCCCAGGTCCAGTTCGCCGGTGAGTTTGACCTCAAGGATGCGCGTCTCGATCTGCACCTGCAGCGGCGGATTGTCGAGGCGTTTGATCGCCGACTCGATCTCCTTCCACTGCACCGGGCGCGTGCGCACCAGCAGCTGGTTACTGCTTTTTTGCGCGGTGATGCGCGTACCGGCGTCGAGGCTTTTGGCCGGCGCGCCTTCGGTGGTGTCTTGCTCGACAGTGTCCTCGGCTTGTGGCTCCTGCTCCTCATCCTCGGCGGCAGGCTGGTTGTTATTCAGGTTATTGCTCAAGCCGCCAGGCGTGCTGCCGGACGTGCTGTTGGTGCCGGGCGATGACAGGGTCGCGGTGCGCAAACCGGGCGCGACCTTGGCCGGGGCGTCGTCCTTGATTGCGCCGCTGCCGTAGATCTGCCGCAGGTACTTGGCCAGGTCGGTGGCCTTCATGTTGCGCACGTCGTACACATACATCTGCGGCTCGTTACCACCGCCTTCGTCGATGGTGTGAATCCAGTCACCGACTTCGCTGAGGTACTGTGGCTGCGACGAAATCGCGACCACCGAGTTGGTCCGCTCGATCGGCAAAAAACGCACCATGCCCGCCAACGGCATGCCGCTGTCAGGACCGAACATTTTTTGCAGTTCGGGCATCAGCTCGGCGACGGAGGCGCGTTGCAGGCCGAACACACCCACCGACATGCCCTTGAGCCAGTCCACGTCAAAGGTGTCGATGGTGTCCTGATAGTTGGCCAGCTCTTGCGGGGTACCGGCCAGGCTCAGCACATTGCGCGCCGGGTCAACCAGCAGAAAGGCATTCTCGCGGGCAAACGGCTTGAGCAGTTTCTGCATCTCGGTGGCCGAGATGTAACGCAGTGGAAACAGTCGCGCCGACAGGCCGCTGGACGGTTGCGACACGCGCATCTGCGGCACCAGCTTGCCCGCCACCGCCTGATTGGCCGGCAAAATCACATAGCGGTTGCCCTGCTTGATCATGGCGTTGTCGGTCCACGACAGCAGGGTTTCCAGAATCGACAGCGCCTGCTCCTTGTTCACCGGTTTGGAGGTGGAAAAGCTGACATTGCCCTTCACCCCCTGGGCAATGCTGTAGTTCTCATGCAGCAGGTCGCCCATCACGCTGTTGATCACCGCTTCGATCGGCTGGTCGGCGAAGTTGAACACGATGTCGCCGCCCGCCTCTGCCTTGCCAGCCGGCGCTGCTGTTGGTTGGCGCACGAACTGCTGGTTGCCGCGAATCAATTGGCGCTGGGGGGGTGTCTTGGCCTGGGGCTGGCTGCTGTCGACCGGGGCCTGTTCGCTGGCCGGGTCCACGGGCGGGCGTTGCGCGCCGGTGCCCTGCATCGCCTCGTGCAACAAGGCCTCGTCCGGGTCCAGATGCTCGGGGAATGTGCCGCAGCCACCGAGGGAAACGGCGGTGGCCAGGCAAAACACAGTGGTGCGCAAAGCGCCGGGGAATGTATCGATCAAGGGGCGGACTCGTGAGGAAGGGTAATCGGGGGTGTGGTGGACGGCGGCGGCAGACGCAGGCCTCGCAGGCTCAGGGTCTGCGTGCGGCCGTCGAGTACAAAGCGGGCTTCGCGGGGGGTCAGGTGTTCCAGGCGCCAGCCGTTGGGCAGGGTCTGGTCCTGGTGGACTTTCAGTGGCGGGCCGTCCGCGCGCTTGAGCAGTGCGACGCGCAGGTCGCCGTCCAGCACGATGCCGGTCAGCGTCAGGCTCGACAGGCTGGAGACGGCGGCTTGGCCCACCGCGCGGTCAGGGCTGCGGTCAGGGCTGAACAGCGGCGCCTGCCAGGTGCCGGCAAGGCTCTCCAGGGTTGCGCTCGGAGCCACCAGTGCCTTGGCCGTGGCGTTGGCGCGCGCATCGGGTTCGGGCGCCGGCAACCACTCGGGCGCATCGCCGATGCTGCTGAGGATGCCGACCATCAACAGGCCCAACAGCCCGGCCACGCCGAGCAACAACCACTCCAGGGGACGCAGTGCGTTGATCATCGGCGCACCTGCGCGGCAGAAGCCGGTTGCAGGTAGCCACGCACCAGCAGGTGCACCACCAGTTGACCGGCGCCACCGCTGGCGGGCGCGTTCGGCCCTCGGCGGATGCTCATCTCATCGACAAACAGAAACGGGCGCTGGTACTCCAGCTCATGCAGGATCGCGGTCAAGGGTTCGATGGCGCAGTTCAGGGTCAGGCTGACTTTGACTTGGCGGTAGGGTTCGCTGTCGTCCTGCTCGGGGGTGATCGGCATGCGCTGCGTGAGGCTGCAGCCGCCACCGAGGCCGGCGCGGCTGTTGATCAGGTCGGCGATGCGTTGCATCAGGTCCGCCGCCACAGCGCTGGGGTCATCGCCTGGCAGCAGGCTGGTGCTGCTGGCCGGGTCCTGGCGAGCCTCCTCGAGTTGCTGGCGCAGGGAGTCGCCCTGGCGCAATACGCCGGCGTAGCGTTGCTGCTGTTCGCGCAACTGCTCGGCCTGCTCGCCCATCTCGCGCAAGGGGCCGGCGAACCAGCTGTCGACCAACAGCCAATACGCGGCGCCGAGTACCAGGGCCAGGCCGATCAGGGCGGCGCCACGACGTTCACGGGGTGTCAGTGGTCGGCGCATCGGCGGCCTCCTGGTGCAGGTGGGCGCGCAAGGAAAATTGATCCTTGCCGGTTTGCGCATCGGGTTGGATCACCCCTTCGAACTGGGCGTTTTCCAGGCTGTGGCAGCCCTTGACCCGGGTGATCAGGGCGCTGGCCTTGGCGCTTTGCCCGGAGAATGAAACGTCGGCGCCATCGTTGACTTCCAACTGGTCGATCCAGGTGTCGGACGGCAGGCAGGCGGTCAGCTCGTTGAGCAGCCCGGCCAGCGGCGGCTGTGCGGTCTTGCGGCGGATCAGGTACTGCGCGGCGCCACGGGTATTGAGCAGTTGCTGGCGCAGGGCCTGGATCTGGGCGACCTGGGCTTTTTGCGCACGCACGCTTTGCTGCATGCTGTCGAGCACGCGCTGGCGGTCGTTGAGCCACAGCAGCATGGCGGCAATCAGCAAGGCGCCGCACAGCCACGGCAGGCTGCGTTGCAGGCCTTTGCCCGCCGGGCGCTGGCGTGGGCGCAGCGGTACCGGCAGCAGGTCGATGCCCATCGGGACGCCCGCCGCGTCCGCCACATCCACCGCGTGTGGCTGCAAGCCGAGGGCGGCGCACTCCGTGAGGATCTGGTCGAGGCGCTCGCGCAGGATCGCCACCAGCGTCACGTGCACGTGGGTTGGAGTGCGCCGCTCCTGGCGCGCGACGAAGTACAACTGCGCCGCATCGAACGGGGTAAAACGGTCCAGTTCATACCCCACCACCGTCGCCAGGTTGCGCGCCGCCGCCGGGGGCAGTTGCAAGGCTTGCACCAGCACCGCCGAGGGCGCCAGCAACAGCACCTGGCGCGCGTCGCCGGCCACGGGCGACACAGGCGCGGTCAGCGGCCATGGGTACACATGCTCGGGGATGTCCTGCAGCGACAGCCACGCCGGCAGGCAGCCACGCAACTCCTTGAGCCACAGCCGCCAGCCCATTTGCAGCAGGCTGCCGCGCCAGCGCTGGGTGATGGGCTCCGTCAGCAGCTGCAGCCGTGCGGATAAGTGTTCGTTCATTCTTGCCAACGTAAGACTCGATAAGGTTGTGCGCTGCCTTGCGCGGGGCTCAATAACACGGTGGCCTGCAACTGGGCGTGGTGGCCGCCGGGGCGTTGCGCGCGACTGTCGATCACCAGCACTTCACCAGGGTCGGCGCCCACCGCACTCAGGTGCGGCAGGTTCAAGGCGCGGCGCATCAGCGCGCTGGCGAAGGCCGGATCGGGCCGGTCCAGGCCACTCCACAAGCTGATCTCGGGGACCAGCGCGCTGTACAGCGCCTGGGTCATGCCCGGCAACTGCCGCACTTCTTCTATGACCCTGAACGGCGCCAGGCCCTGGTTGCGTCGTACCTCCAGATCCTTGGCGAGCTGGCTGGCCTGGGCCTGGGTCGCGCCGCAGGCCAGGGCCAGCCGCGCGAAATCGCCGACTTCGGCGCTGTTCAAGTACAACTTGCCGCGCTCACTGCGCAGGCTGACGTGCAGCTGCGCATCGTCGAACACCAACGGGATTTCACGCCCATCGGCGATCCACTGTTTGCGCTGCAACGGGTCGGCCAGGCCCTGTATCGCCAGCGCCACGCCCGCTTCGGCGGCCAGCACTGCCTGGGTGTGCTGGCGGTGCCACGCCGCCTGGCGGGTTTCCAGTTGCACCCAGCCGGCCAGGCCGCCGAGCAGCAGGCTGAGCAACGCCAGCACCCACAGCACCAACAGCAGCGCGACACCGCGCTGATGCCGGATCATTCAGGGCCCCCACCCGACAGGTTCAACCGCAGCGCGACCACCTGGGTGACCCAAGGCACCGGCCCGTTGACGCGCGCCGCAATCCGCACCGCCGAGGGCAAACGCTTGGTCCACGGCCACTCGCTGATCCAGCCGGTGGCCTGGCCCTTGGGCGACACGCCGCGATAGCTGAACTGCAGATCTTCGACACCTTTCAATAACACCTGTGGCTCACTGCGCGACGCCGGTACGCTGACCTGCGCTGGAGACTCAAACCGCGCGAACGCCACCTGCAAATCGCGCTGCGCCTCGGCGCCGGTCAACTGCAGCGTGAAGCGCTGAATCCCGCCACCGAGCACGCCCGGCAGGGTCGCGACAAACTGCATGCGCTGCGGGCTGCCGGCGAAAAACCCGTCGGTCTGGCTGTCGTCCTCGGTCACGTCCAAGGGCAGCGCCTCGCTGATCGCAGTGCGCAAAAACTGCTGCGCGGCCCGCATTTCATCCAGGCTGACTGTATAGCGCTGCGCCTTGAGCACCGCGCGATTGGCCCCCAGCAGCGCGCCACCGACCAGGGTCAGTAATACGCCGAGCAGGCTCAGCACGATCATGATTTCGAGCAGGGTAAAGCCCTGCTGACGGCGCTTCACAAACCGGCCCCTGCCGCACGCAGTTTCAAGGTGCTGAAACTGGCGTGACGCGGCCCTTCGCTGACCGTCAGGTCGAGACGAAACATGTGCGGCTGGCCGATCCGGGTCGGCTGTTGGGCGATGCGCAGCTGCCAGGCGATGCCGTCCAGATCGCCGTGGCGCACGCCATTGGCCAGGAGGCCTGCTGCTTCCTGGTCCATCACGCTGACGGCAGCATGGCTCAGGCGGTCGCTGTGGGCGACTTGCAACAGCGCGCGCGCGCTCTGGCCGAAGGCGACCAGCAGCACCGTGCTGCAGATCGCCATCAGCGTCAGCGCGGCGAGCATTTCCAGCAGGGTGAACCCGGCTTGCCGCTTCATGGCAGCGCCCTGGACTGCACGCTGCCGGTCAGCCAGCCAATATCGATGCGCCAGCGCCGGCTGCCATTGGCCAACAACAGGTTGCCGCCGGTGGAACTGCCGTCGGGGTAGAACTCCACCGCCGAGCCCGCGTGTTCGGCCGTGTGCAAGGTGACTTGCAGGTCCGCCGGCCAGTGTTTTTTCGGGCGGCCAGGGGCCTGGAAGCTGAGGCTGCGCAAGTCGAACAACGTGCTTTGCGCGGTGCCGCTGACAATCGCCCGCGCCCGCGTGCTGCGCAACGCCTCGACCATCTGCCCGACCGCCTGGCGCTCCTTGGCGGCGCGCAGGCCTTGTTGCAGGCCAAAACCCACCAAGCCGGCCGCGATGCTGATCAAGACGATCACCACCAGCATCTCCAGCAAGGTAAAACCACGTTGGGCGTTGGCCATGTTCAGCCGTTATTCCCAGTTGCCCAGGTCGGCGCTGTAGCCTTCGCCACCGGGCTGGCCGTCCTGACCGTAGAAAATCAGGTCGAACGCGCCGTGCTCGCCGGGGAAGCGATAGCCGAAGGCATGGCCGAACGGGTCCTTGAGGTCCGACGGCTTGGCATACGGGCCGGCCCAGCCGGCGGTGTTGCCCGGCTTGTCGACCAGTTGCTGCAGGGACTTGGGCGGCGAGCCGACATCCAGCCCGTAGCTTTCGATTTTCATGCTCAGGCTCGCCAGTTGCGCCTTGCCCGCGCCGTACTTGCCCTTGTCGACATTGCCGCCGACCTGGCGTACCACAATGGTCGCGACGATGCCCAGCAGCACGATCACGGCGAGCATTTCCAGCAGGGTAAAACCGCCCTGGCGGCGGGCAGACTTGAATCGGGTATGGCGCATCGGCTTGCTTCCTTGAGGGTTCATATATTGCTGGTCAGGCTCATCAGCGGCAGCATGATCGCGAGCATGATCACCGCCACCAGCACCGCCATGACCACGGTCAGCGACGGCACCAGCGCGGCGAGCAGGCGGTCGATGCCGCGCTTGGCTTCAACGTCGAACACATCGGCGACCTTGAGCAGCATGCTGTCGAGTTCGCCGGCCTGTTCGCCGACTTCAATCATTTGCAGCGCCAGGTCGGGCAGCAGCGGCTGCGCGCCAAAGGCACTGGCGAGGGTGCCGCCGCCCTTGACGGATTCGGCGGCCTGGGCGACTTGCGCTTGCAGCGCGCGGTTGGTGCACACCTGCCGGGCGATCACCAGCGCCTGCAGCAGCGCCACGCCGTTACTCAGCAGGGTGCCGAGGGTGCGCGTCAACCGCGCCGCTTCGACCCGTTGCAGCAGCGGGCCGATCACCCGGATGCCGAGCACGCGGCGGTCATAACGTTCACGGCGCTGCGGGTCACGCAGGCGTGCAGCCAGTGTCCAGATCATCACAATCAACCCGGCCAACACTGCCAGGCCGTAGGCCCCGAGAAACTGGCCGAGCCCGAGAATCACTTCAGTGATCAGCGGAATGGGCACACCGAGGTCTTTGAAAATGGGTACAAACTGCGGCACCACATAGGCCAGCAGCAGCGCCAGCGAACCCAGTACGCCGACCACCAGAAAGGCCGGGTAGATCAGCGCGTTGATCACCTCGCCCCGCAGTAATTGGCTGCGCTCCAGGTAGTCACTGAGCTGGCGCAGGGTGTTTTCCAGGGCGCCGCCCGCCTCGCCCGCGCGCACCATGCTCAGGTACAGCGGCGAGAACGTGCTGCCCTCTTCCTCCAGCGCTTTGGATAACGGCTGGCCGGCTTTGACCTGTTCGCGGATACGCTCGATGAGGGCGCGGGTCTGCGGCTGGCCAGGTTGCTTGAGCAGGATGCCCAGCGAGCGCTCCAGCGGCTGGCCGGCGCCTAACAGGGTGGCCAGTTGCTGGGTGAAACTGACCAGCGCCGCGCCGCTCAACTGACCACGGCCAAGGGCATTGAGCAGCCCTTGGGCACCGGCGACGTCAACCTGCAACACCAGCAGCCCGCGCTTGTGCAAGAGGGCGACGGCGGCGTCGAGGTCCTTGGCGTCGAGCGTGCCGTTTTGCGCAGCGCCCTGGCTGTCGAGCGCGCGGTACTTGAACAGGCTCACGTGCCCTCCCCGCGGGTCACGCGCAGCACTTCTTCCAGCGAGGTCACGCCGGCAACGGCCTGGCGCAGGCCTTCTTCATGCAAAGTGCGCAAGCCGCCACGGCGGGCGGCGGCTTCGAGGGTGGCGGCGTCGGCCTGGCGCATCAGCAGGCCGCGCAGTTCTTCATTCATCACCAGCAATTCGGTGATTGCGCTGCGACCGTGGTAACCACCGCCCGGCGCATTGGCACGCGGGCGATAGAGCATGATCGGTCGCGCATCGGTAAAGCTGTCCAGGCCATGCTCGGCGATCAGTTCGGGCGGTGCCTCAAAAGCTTCGCGAGTGGCAGGGTCGAGGCGGCGCACCAGGCGCTGGGCCAGGATGCCGTTGACGGTCGAGGCAATCAGGTAGCTCTCGACCCCCATGTCAAGCAGCCGCGTGATACTCGCCGCCGCGCTGTTGGTGTGCAAAGTAGAAAGCACCAAATGCCCGGTCAGCGACGATTGAATAGCGATGCGGCAGGTTTCCAGGTCGCGGATTTCGCCGATCATGATCACGTCCGGGTCCTGACGCACGATAGAGCGCAGCGCGCCGGCAAAATCCAGGCCGATGGCCGGCTTGACCTGAATCTGGTTGATGCCTTCCAGTTGATATTCCACCGGGTCTTCAACCGTGATGATCTTGCGCTCGGCGGTGTTGAGCCGTGACAGCGCGGTGTACAGCGTGGTGGTCTTGCCCGAGCCGGTCGGGCCGGTCACCAGCAGAATGCCGTGGGGCCGCTCCAGCACTTCAAGGAAGGTTTCCAGGCGCTGTCCGTCGAAGCCCAGGCTCTGGAAATCGAACTGAACGGTCTGCCGGTCAAGCAGACGCATGACCACCGATTCGCCAAAACTAGTGGGCACGGTAGACACCCGAAGGTCGAGCTCCTTGCCCTGGATGCGCAGCATGATCCGGCCGTCCTGGGGCAGACGCCGTTCGGCGATGTCCAGGCGCGCCATGATTTTCACCCGCGAAATCACCGCGGCGGATGAGCTCGACGGTGGCGCCTCGGCCTCGTGCAGCACGCCGTCGATGCGGTAGCGCACCTTGAGCTGGTTTTCGAAGGGTTCGATATGGATGTCCGAGGCGCGATGTTCCACCGCGCGCTGCAGGATCAGGTTGACCAGGCGAATCACCGGCGCCTCGGAGGCCATGTCCTTGAGGTGTTCGATGTCTTCCAGCGCACCGCTCTGCTCGTCGAGGTTTTCGATCAGCGTGCCCATGGCCGAGCGCCCCTGGCCGTAGTAGCGCTCGATCAGGGTTTCGACCTCGTTGCGCGGGCCGACCGCCAGCCACACGGGCACGCCGCAGGCATAGGCCATGGCCTGGAACGGGTAGACCCGCGACGGGTTGGCTGCCAGCACGCGCAGACCACCCTGGCTCCAGCCCACGGGCACCACCTGGTAGTGGCGCATAAAGCGCTCGGTCAGGTTCGGTAAAGGGTCAAGCAAAGGTGGCGCGGCGTCGGCCAGCAGCAGCGGCGCGCCGAGCAGGTCGGCCCAGGCGCGGGCCAGTTCGACTTCGGAGACCAACCCCAGGCGGGTCAGCAGGCCAAGTAATTCAGTGTCGGCGCCCTCTTGGGACAGGCGACGGGCGCGCTCCAGGTCCACCGTTTTCAACCCGGCCTGTTGCATCAGCCACGCGCAGACCTGTTCGGTATCCGGGACGTGCATCTGGCAGGCATCGATGGGCGTTGAGGGACTTGGCATAAGCAGCTATCTGAGGGGCAATGTTCTACAGAACTGCAGGAACCCTTGTGGGAGGGGGCTCGCCCCCGATAGCAGTGGACCAGTTGGCGCATGTGCTGGCTGATACACCGCTATCGGGGGCAAGCCCCCTCCCACAGGGGACCGCGTTTCCAGGTTAGTTCGAGGTCTTCGGCGCGGCCTGGCTGCTGCTCAGCGGTCGGCCGCCCTTGGTGGTTTCGGCTTTCTGTTTTTTCGCCGCCTTGGCGTCGTGGGTCTGGGTCAGCACGGTGGAATCGGTAGCACCCGACGTCGCATCGGCGTCGGTTGATTCAGCGGCCATGGCCGCGCCACTCAGTGCAACGCCGAGCACGAGGCCGGCACCCATCAGGGACATTTTCATAAACATTCTCCAGTTCAAAAACAGCGGACAGCTCAAGTGGCGCCTTGAATTCGATCAAGACCCTACACCAAAGCGTTGTGAATGACAGCTTGTATAAAACATGGCCTTTTAGAACTACCGGGCAACGCCACTAGTTCGCCATGCCGCCATAAATTTCCTTAAACCAATCGACTGGTAGGTTTAACCTTAGTTCCAAAACGTAATGAAATATTTCTTATTTCACGCAAAAATTAGCTTTTGTTTGACTTATAACCGCAAGAATTGCCTTAATTATGCAGTTTTAGCGGTTCAAAACGCTATCGCGTGATGCCACTTAGGCACTACCCATAACAACAATCACTACAATTATTAAACTTTTAATACTGCAAAAACTGCCAAGTAGTTGCAATTAGCCATTGGTTAAAAATTGCGATCAAGGCGGACTATTGCCCGTGAAAAAGTGACGAGCGCGCTGTGTGAAGCGCGCGTCTTGGCGCCCTATTTTCAATAAACAGTTGTCGGAGAAACCCATGAACAAACGCAAATTGATCGGTGCGCAGTCGGCATTTGCCCTGCTGGCACTGGCCGTGTCCCAGGTGCATGCGGCCACCAGCCCGGCCCTGGACGAGGGCCGGGTGAGCCGCGCAGAAAAGGCCGCGGACAAAACCCTGGCGAAGATGACCATGGAAGAAAAACTCGCCTACATCGGCGGCACTGGCGGTTGGGACGTCAAGCCGCTGATCCAGTACGGCATCCCGCAGATCCACGGCGCCGACGGCGGTGTCGGCGTGCGCTACACCAGTGAAGGCAACGCGCAGGGCGTGGTATACCCGTCCGGGCCGAACCTGGCAGCCAGCTGGAACCCGCGTCGCGCCATCGACCTGGGCCGCGCCCTGGGCTACGACACCGCCAGCGGCGGATATCAGTTCGTCACCGGCCCCGGCGTCAACCTGTACCGCATGCCGTACAGCGGCCGTGCGTTCGAGTATTTGTCGGGTGAAGACCCCTTCCTCGGCGCCAGCCTGGGACCGGCAGTGATCAACGGGATTCAGTCGCGCGGCGTGTGGGCCAACGCCAAGCATTTCGCCGCCAATGACCAGGAAAGCAACCGCTTCCACCTCAACGAAACCATCAGCGAGCGCGTGCTGCGCGAGATGACCCTGCCGCCTTTCGAGTCCGCCTCCAAGAACAGCAAAGTCGCGATGATGATGTGTGCATTCCAGAAGGTGAACGGCGAGTTCGCGTGCCAGAACAAGCACCTGATGCGCGACATCCTGAAAACCGAATGGGGCTATCCGGGCTTCGTCCAGAGTGACTACAACGCCGTGGTCGACGGCTTGCCGGCAGCACAGGCCGGTACTGACCTGGACATGATGGGCTACCAGATGAACAGCACCGTCCTCAAGCCGTACCTGGACAGTGGTGAGCTGAGCAGCGCGACCATCGATGACAAGGTTCGCCGCATCCTCAAGCAGATCTACCTGTACACGTTCGACAGCAAAGCCCCGCTGACCAGCCACAACATGAACAGCGCCACCAGCAACCGCACGGCGCTCAATGCCGCGCGCGAAGGCATCGTGCTGCTGAAAAACCAGAACAGCCTGCTGCCGCTGGACGCCAAGAAGGTCAAGCGCATCGCCGTGGTCGGCACCCTGGCCAAGTACGCGCCGCCTACCGGTTTCGGCAGCGCCAATGTGATGGCCGCCAACTACATCAGCGAGCTGAGCGGCTTACAGCAACTGGCGCCAGGCGCCAAGGTCGAGTTCATCGACGGGCTGTCGCTGGACCCGGCCACCTCCAGCTGGACCCATGCCGACAGCAATGGCACTAGCGTCAAAGGCCTGAAGACCGAGTTCTTCAGCAACACCAACTGGTCCGGTGACCCGGCTGCCACCCGCACTGACAGCCACATCAACCTCGACTGGTCCACCGACAGCCTGCCGGTGAATGGCGATACCGCCGCCACGTCGATTCGCTACAGCGGCCAGATCACCCCGACCGTCAGCGGCGAACAGGTGTTCAAGATCCGCGCCGACGGTGCGGTACGCCTGTACGTCAACGGCAAGAAAGTCCTCGACAACGGCGACGGCAAGCCGCTGCCGAACAACAGCATTCCGCCGACCATCCCGGTGTTCGCCAAGGTCAATCTTGAAGCGGGCAAACCGGTCGACATCAAGCTCGAATACTCGCGCCGCAACGGCTACCTCTCCACCATGGGCGGCCTGGTCGGCGTGCAGATGAGCTGGGCCTCGCTGGTTGCGCCACAGGACCTGGCCCAGTACGACGCCGTACTGGTGGCAGCCGGCAACAGCAATGAATACGAGGGCGAAGGCTTCGACCACAGCTTCGACCTGCCGGAATACCAGAACCTGCTGATCCAGAGCATCGCCAAGGTCAACCCGAACACCGTGGTCACCCTGCACGGCGGCACCGGCTTGAAGATGAGCGACTGGATCGACCAGGTGCCGGCCGCACTGCACGCGTTCTACCCTGGGCAGAACGGCGGCCAGGCCCTGGCAGAGATCCTGCTGGGCAAGGTCAACCCGTCGGCCAAGCTGCCGATCAGTATCGAACGCAATATCGAAGACAACCCGATCTATGCGACTTTCCCCAAGTTCGACAATCAGGAAACCCTGAGCGAGATGAGCTACAAGGACGACCTGTTCCTGGGCTATCGCGGCTACGAGAAGAAGGGCATCAAGCCGCTGTATCCGTTCGGTTATGGCTTGTCGTACACCACCTTCGGCTACAGCAACATCAGCGTCAGCCCTGGCGTCGCAGTGGCCGGTGCGCCGATCAAGGTGTCGTTCGATCTGACCAACACCGGCAAGGTCGCAGGCGCCGAAGTGGCCGAGCTGTACGTGGGCCAGAACAACCCGAAAGTCGAACGCGCGATCAAGGAGCTCAAGGGCTACAAGAAAGTGTTCCTCAAGCCTGGCCAGAGCAAGCGCGTGACCATCGAGCTCAACGACCGCTCGCTGGCCTACTACGATGTGGCCGGCAAGCAGTGGGTGGTGGATGCCGACAGCTTCAACCTGTCGGTGGGCGCTTCGTCCCAGGACATCCGCCTGAACGCCAAGCTGGTCAACCCGTTCCGCCAGGAACTGTCGACCACCACCAGCAACCCTCTGCCGCGTTCGGCGCTTAATTCGACGTTGCGTGAATCGACGGTGAAGACCGGCGGCGTGCTGCATCAAAATGAAGGGGATAGCGGCACCAGCGACGGTGATGGCTATGACATGAGCGATGACAGCAGCCAGGGCAGTGCTGCGGGCAACTGATCCCTGCGGGAGGGTGCCTTGCTCCCGATAGCGGTTGTCCAGTCGACACTTGTATCGACTGAATCACTGCTATCGGGCACCTAGGTATCTACACAGGTATCTACACAATACTGCAGCGCCCCCCTAACCACGATGCGCAGCGAGCCGCTCTTGACCTTGACCTTGACCTTGACCTTGATCTTGATCTTGATCTGCTTTTGATCTTAGGCGCCCCGTTAAACCACGCTGGCCGAACGCAGGCTTGAATCCGTGGGCAACCCGGCAGGACGCCGGGTTAGCCGCACTGGGCCAGGGATGGCCCATTGCGGCGGCCCACGGATTCAAGCCGGAGAGAGGGCACACCGAGCATGAGCGAGGTGCCGAGTGGTGGGGCAAGAGCCTTTTTGGTTACTTTTGGGGCTCTTTTCCAAAAGTGACCCGCTGTAAAAGCGGAACCGATAGCAGCCGTGACCGCAGAAACGGATATGTACTCGGTCCAATCCAACATCCTGGTCGGCCCAGAGGCCGCCATCGGGGGCAAGCCCCCTCCCACATTTGGATTGTGGAGCATCAGTAAGATAGTCATAAGCTAACAACGGGGGGCAAGTCGAATCGTCGCACAGCCCCTCCCACATTTGGATTGTGTTCGACTCAGGCTCTAATTGCCGCTTCGACCCGCGCAATATACGCATCGAACCGCGCCACCAGGTCCACCCGCTCCGGAAAGCGCAGCCACTGGATCTGCAGGCCATCCATCATGGCCAGGATCTCTTCCACCAGCCCGGCGATGTCGACATCGCTGCGCACCTCCCCCGCCACCACCAGGTCGGCGAACTGCCCCTGCAAACGTCGCTGGATCCCCGCATAGCGCTCCTGGAACCAGCCCCACGCCGGTTGCGTATCAAGCAGGCTTTCCGCATTCAAAATGGTAAACGCGCGCACCACGCCAGGCGCGGTGGCATTCGAACGGTTGATCGCACGCAGGCTGCCAAGCAACCCGCTCAACGACTTCTCGGCGCGTACTTCATCGGCAATCCGTTGGTTGACTTCGTCGCGGCGTTGCAGCACGCCCATCAACAACGAGATCTTGCTGGGAAAGTGATGCAACAGGCCAGCCACGGAAATACCGACAATCGCCGCCACCTGGGCCACGGAGGCGCCGCTGTAGCCCTCCAGGGAGAACACCTGCAAGGCCGCGTCCAGCAGCTCTTCGCGGCGTTTTTCTCCCTTGGGTGCACGGCGGGTTTTAGGGGCGGGTTCGGTCATGGGAACATCCTTGTGGGCAGGCCTGCACCGTATCCAAATTGCCCCTGGGCCGCAAATAAAGCTCAGGCGCTTTCGCGTTTGATCAAGCGGCAGTCCAACAGCTTCAAGCGCTGTACCTCAACCACCACCGGCAGTCCGCCAAGGCTTTCCAGCACCCGCGTGGCCGCCAGCACACCGATTTCCAACGCCGGCGGCTTGCTGGTGCTCAGGCTCGGCAACAGCATTTCGGCAAACGGGTAATCGCCGAAACCGAGTACCGCGCAGTCCTGGAGGATCTTCAACCCGGCACGCTGCCCCGCCAGCAAGCCACCGGCGGCCAGGTTGTCATTGGCGAAGAAGATCGCGTCGGCGGTGTGGCATGGCTCATCAGGCTTTCCATCGCCTGATTGCCCGCATCAAAAGGCGCGCGATCGGCGTCGGGGGCAAGCCCCCGCCCACAGGTTGATGGGTGTTTACAGCCCTCAGAAATCGACAGTGGCCGACAACAGGTAGGTACGCGGGGTCGACAGGGTCAATCCCGGCTCACTGTCATCCGACGCACCGGCCGAACTCCAGTAGCGCTTGTCGGCGACGTTCTCCACATTGGCCCGCAGGGTGATGCGCTTGTCATCGACCTTGAACGCGTAACGCGCACCCACGTCGATGCGGTTCCAGGCGTCGATCTGTTTGACGTTGGACTGGTCCAGGTACTGTGAGCTCGAGTAAATGCCGCGACTGGTCAGGGTCAGGCCTTCCAGCGTCGGCACGTCCCATTCGGCGCCCAGGTTCACGTTGTATTTGGGTGTGGCGGGCGCGCGATTGCCGTCGAACGTACCGTTGGTGGTGTGGGTCAGTTCGCTGTCGATGTACATCACCCCGCCGAGCAGGCGCAAGCCCTTCAGTGGTTCGCCGAACACGCTCAATTCCATCCCATTGTTCTGGCGCTTGCCGTTGGGGCCGAACACCCGCGAGGTGGCGTTGGTCTCATACGCCGGTTGCCTGATACGGAACACGGCGGCGGTCACGGCAAAGGCCCCAGCGTCGTATTTGGCGCCCGCTTCGATCTGGCGGCTGATAAAGGGCGGGAAGATTTCGTCCTCGTTGATCGAGGTGGACGGTGCGACCTTGCCCTGGCTCAGACCTTCCATATAGTTGGCGTACAACGACAGTTTGTCGGTGGCCTTGAACAGCACGCCGCCCGAGGGCGAGATCTTTTCTTCATCGTAGGCGGTGGCGCCTTTGACGTTGTCGGTCCAGTCATCCACCTTCACCCGCTGCCAGCGCGCGCCAAGGGTCAACAGCAAACGGTCGTCGAAAAAGCCCAGGGTGTCGGACAAGGCCACGCCGCTGAATGTATTTTCGGTATAGACCTTGGAATCAAAGCGCGTCGGCCGTGAGGGCGCCGGGGTCTGTACCGGATTGTAGAGGTTGCTCGGCGCCGCCGCATACCGCGCCCCGCCGTTTTCAAAGTCCATGTAGAAGTAGCTGGCCGCCAGGTTGATTTCATGACTGACCGGCCCGCTGTGGAACCAGCTGCGCACGCCTGCAGTGGCGGTGCGCACGTTTTCATCGCGGGTAAAATCACGCGGCAGCACGCTGAAATCCCCGGCGTTGTTGGTGACCGAAACCGCGTGGCGCAGGAAGTCATGGTTACTCTTGCGCGCGCCTACCCCGCCGTACAGCATCACACTGTCGCTGAGATCGAACTCGCCGTTGACCGTGCCAAAGGTGTCGTTGGTACTGGCCTTGCTCCAGGACTGCGCGTAGTTGCGTCGCACATCATTGGCGCTTGGCACCTTGGCATTGGCGCCGACCTGCACGCGCTCCTGGGGCGCATCGGTGTCCCGCTCGGTACGCCCGATATCGGTGGAAAGACGCAGGCGCTCGCCGCGAAAGTCCAGGCCGAGCACCGCCATTTCGCGGTCAACCGACTGATGATCCCACGCCGTATCCCCGGCCTGTTTCACCCCGTTGAAACGGATACCGAATTTGTTGTCCTCGCCAAACCGACGCCCGATATCCACCGCGCCACCGGCCTGGCTGTCGGACGCCCAACTGCCGGTGAATGAATTGATGTCCTTGTCGGTAGCACGCTTGGGCACCACGTTGATCCCGCCGCCGACACTGCCGCGAGGGGAGATGCCATTGATCAACTGCGTCGGGCCCTTGAGGATATCGACGCGGTCGGCCATTTCCATGTCGATGGTGTAAGTCGGCAACACACCGTACAAGCCGTTATAGGCCACATCGCTGTTGAACAGGCTGAACCCACGGATGGTGAACTGCTCATAACGCCCGCCGGCCGGGTTGGTGGCACGCACCGAAGGGTCGCTGGCGATCAGATCGCCGAGGGTGCGCGCCTGCTGGTTCTTCACCGCATCCGCGGTGTAGGTGGTCATGCTGAACGGCGTTTCCATGAAGTCCCGCGAGCCCAGCAGCCCTTGCGAACCGCGACGCGCCACCTGACCACCGGCATACGTGTCGCCGTCGGCCAGCCCTGTGGTGCCCACAATCGACGTCGGCGCCAATTGCAGGCTCGCGCCCTCCGGCACCGCCACTAACACATACGCCTGCTCCCCCATCGGTTGCAGTTGCAGACCGGAGCCTTGCAGCAACCGTGCGAAGCCCTCCTCCACGGCATAATCGCCGGACAAGCCACCGCTGCTGCGACCGCTGACCAACGCCGGATCGACCGACAGGTTGACCCCCGCCAGCCCGGCGAAACGCGTCAGCGCCGCGCTCAAGCTGCCGGCGGGTACCTGGTAACTGCGACGGGCGGCGGCGTCTTCGGCGTAACTGAGCGGGATGAACAGCGGGCTGGTGCTGAGGCTGAGCATCAGGCTCAGTTTCAGTAAGGGACGCAAGGACATGGCGGGGACTGCGGGCATGGGAAGGCTCTCGATTTTATTCACTGCCTGGAATGACAGGCGAGGTGAAAAAAAGGGACAGCCTGCAGTTGGATAATTATTCCTGGGCGCGATTAGAGACCCACCCGGGTATCGCTGTAGCCTCCATCGGCCTTGCGATCAGATATCCCTGAACCTCATGACACCCCCACCCACGGACAAGCTCATACGTTTGCAGGTTCTCAACACCTTCAGCCACCACGCGGTACCCCAACGAATTGGCAAGTTTGATAATTGTGCGTACCAGACACTGACTTCTGGACTGCTGAACCAGGTTTTCAATCAGTGAACGATCTAATTTAACGACACTGGCGGGCAGCCGTTGCAGGTGGGACCAGTTGCTATAGCCCGTTCCGAAGTCATCAATGGCAATCTCGATACCCAACGCACGCAGCTGATTGAGATGGCGCAGGACGCTTTCGAAATCACCTATGCGGGCGCTTTCAGTCAACTCCACTTCAAGTAACCGAGGATCGAAATCAGCCTGTCGAACCCTACGTACCAGAGCGTTTATGAATATTGAAGACTCGATGTCCTGCACAGTGACATTGATCGACACCTTGAAATTCAAGCCCTTGCGCTGCCACTGAGCCGCCTGGTCGATCGTGTTTCGCAAGACCCACAGACTGATCTGCTCCATTAACGCTGTTTTTTCCGCCAGCGGGATGAACTCTGAAGGTCCGATGGCCCCCAGAAGCGGGTGCTCCCAGCGCAGTAGCGCCTCAACCGACGTGCATGTTCCAGTACCTATATCAATACGAGGCTGGTAGACCATTCTGAATTGTTCATCGCCGGCTATAGCCGTTGCCAGCGAGCTCAAGATAATAAAAGTGCGCTGCTGCGTGGCGTCCAGTTTATCCTCGTAGTAACCCCAGCCAACCATTCGATCTCGGGCATCATCCGCGGCGCTGATCGCCAGACGCAGACACTCATGCGGCGACTCACCTGAACGCTCAAGTTTCAACAAGCCCACGCCGACGGTCATCTGCAAAGGAATGTCGTGGCACAGTACCGGCGTGATGTAGTCATTGATAACCGCTTTGCTGACAGCTTCTCCAATGGGGCAAGGCACAATAAGGCCGAACCGTGTAGGACTGATTTTGTAAAGCCGGGATTCGGGTGGAACAATCCTTAACAAGCGCTCCTTGATAGCCAACATCAAGTCCAAAGAAAACTCATAGCCCAACGTCTTGACTACCTCGTTCAAAAAGTCGGGAGAAATCACATCAATCACGACGAGACTACAGACTTGCAGGCGATTCTGAGCATTGCCGATGTCGCTCTCAAGCCGAGCGCGGTTGTATAAGCCTGTGGCAGGGTCAACATAGCTTTCTGATCTGAGCGCAATGATTCGACTCATCACCAGTCCAGCCAGATGCCTCAGCATTGAGGCATCTTGTTCGCTCATCATTGGCCTGGTGACGGTATCAATCACGCACAGAGCGCCAAGACCCAAACCGTCGTCAGTGGTCAGCGGCGCGCCCGCGTAATACCGGATACCTGGAAGCCCGGTGACCAGGGGATTGTCCTGGAAACGCGGATCAAGCATCGCGTCCGGCACCTCGAGAAACTCATGGGAGTACAAGGTATAAGCACAGAAAGATTCGCGGCGGGGCGTTGCATTGATGCTTACGCCGACCTTGGCGCGGAACCACTGCTGGTGTTCATCCACAATTGAAATGAGCACAATGGGTGCTCGGAAGTATTCAGCACAGAGCGCAACGATTTGATCAAACGTATCATCGCGCTGATCGTCGAGCAGACATAGCTCACGGATTCGCAGAAGACGACGTTGCTCAAGGGTTGACAGATCTTCGGCGTGTTCCATCAAACTCTCAACGAAGGTAATGAGATAAAGGACGATTCTTCGACGTCGCGGGCAGAGGCTTCGATCGGCGAGAACAGTGCGACCAACGATTCCTGCGCGACCTAAGCCACTTGAGTCGCGAACCTGCCCACCGCCTCGACGACTCTCTTGGCCCCATCCTGGATTTCAACAATGACCTGGCCTGCCTGCGTGGCAAGTTCAAGGCCTTGCTCTGCCTGGGACTTACTGTTTGCCATCTCAGCGACGGTTTGTTCCACCAGCTTCTGGTTCTGCAACACCACCGATGCGATCTCTTCAGTAGCGGTACTGGTGCGGCCAGCCAGTTGTCGAACTTCATCCGCTACTACAGCGAAGCCTCGCCCCTGCTCACCTGCGCGAGCAGCTTCAATCGCAGCATTCAATGCCAACAAGTTGGTTTGCTGAGCAATACTGCTGATCGTCTGAATGATCGAGCTGATCAACAACGACTGCTTCCCGAGCGCCTCTACCCCGCCGGAGGCAGCCTGCATATCACCCGCGACTTTACGCATGGTGTGCATCGTATCGTTGACTACGACGGCTCCGCGCTGAGCAGTGACATCCGTCTGCTGGGAGATCTCAAATGCAGTTTGGGCTGCTTCACTGACTTCCTGCTCACGCGCAACCTGGTCGGTGATAACCGTCGCAAACTTGACGACCTTGCAGAGCGTTCCTTCGGTGTCATAAACCGGGTTATACGTCGCTTCCAGCCATACCGTCCTACCGCTACTGTCAACACGCTCAAATCGCCCGGCGACAAACTCACCCTTGTTCAAAGTGGACCAGAACTCCTTGTATTTCTGCGACGACGCTTCCTCCGGCCTGCAGAAAATACGGTGGTGACTGCCCTTAGCCTGGCTCAGGTTGTAGCCCATCGCTTTCAGGAACTGCTCATTCGCCATGAGCACATGCCCGGAAAGATCGAATTCGATCACGGCCGTCGAACGAAGTAATGCATCGATGAAGGATGTGTTTTCCGACGCTTGTTCCACGCGCGAAGTGATGTTCGTGGCATGGCAGGTCACATGGCTCAACCTGCCATTTTCATCCTTTACCGGTTGCCAATGTGCGTGAAGCCACACCAGGGAACCGTCAGCGTGCAGGTATCTGTATTCATCAGAGATGGATTTACCGGCCGCTACCGCTGCTCGAAAGTTATGGAAGCATGGGAGCTTGGACACGTACTGCGGAACAACATCAGCCATGGCGCGACCCAGGAGCCGATCCTGGTCGTAGCCCAAGGCGCGTGCGAAATTTTCGTTGCACGCGATAATTTTGAATGTCGGGTCGATGCTCATTGTCAGCATTTCGCGGTTGAGGCCATCGCGCAGTTGGCGCAGCTCCAACAGCTCTGCCGTCTGAGCGTGAAGCTGGTTCTTGATTTTGGTATTGAACATGGAAAACCGCCTATAGGGTCATAGCAAGTCTATCGGCACCACCTGAATGATATTGAGGCCGTCCGCCGCAGATAAAGGATGCGGCGAGAAAGTACCGACCTCAGCCCCCGGTGTGTCAAAGACGTCGTCCTGCCCCAACCTGATATCCTAAGCCGCCGTGAAAAAAGCCACTTTCGCCGTAAGGCGATCCGCTAACTGCGAGAGTTCCATGCTAGCGGTTGCAACTTGATGCGAGCCGGTGGCTGATTGCACGGTGGAGCCGTGAATACGGTTGATGTTTTGAGCAACATCATCAGCCACGCCACTCTGCTGTACAGAAGCGCTGGCAATCTGGGCGTTCATATGACTGATGGCGCCAACCTGCTCGCTGATCCTGGCCAGTGCACTCTGCGCGCTGCGGGTTTGTGTGACGGTTTGGCTCGCCAGCTCGCAACTGTTGCGCATGGTTTGCGAGGCGGCTTGCGTCCCCGATTGCAGCGTGCTGATCATCTCCCGGATTTCCTCGGTTGACTGCTGGGTACGGTTGGCCAGCGAGCGCACTTCATCGGCGACCACCGCAAATCCACGCCCATGCTCTCCTGCCCTCGCCGCCTCAATAGCAGCGTTCAGCGCTAGCAAGTTAGTTTGAGAGGCGATGGAGTTGATGACATCGATCACTGACTCGATATTTTCACTGTATTTGGATACCTGATCTACGGTACCCGTGGTTTGCTCCAGCATTATTGCCAGTTGGTCAATGGCAACGGCAGTGCTGGCAACCAATCGATTACCGTTTTCCACTTCGATGTCCGCCACGCGGGACGCATCAGCTGCCTGCGCGGCATACCCGGATACTTCGCTGACAGTAGCGGCCATTTGCGTGATGGCTGTGGCTACCTGCTCGGCTTCGTGGGTTTGCAGGTTGATCTGGTTATTGTTGGTCGACGAGGTGGCAGACAATTGGATGGAGGACTGATTGACCTCCTGGGCCGCCCTGCGCACTTGTTGAATAGTCTGCGCCAAGTGCACAAGCGCGTCTTTGAGCACCCCCATCACACTCTTGGGGTAATCAGTGCAAATAGTCTGGTTCAGATCACCCGCCGCCAGACGCTCAATGGCCAATGCCACCTCAGTGGGCTCGGCGCCCAACGTCGATTTAACGAAGCGAATAATCACCGCCGATAACGTGACGCTCAGCAGCAGGGCGATACTGGTCGCGATCAGCATCAGGGTACTGAACTGGCTGGCCGTTTCCTGCACCGCGCCAAGCTTGGCCTTGATGGATGCTTCTTCATAGTCAATCAGCGCATTCACGCGCTTTAACCACTCGCTGTAATCCAAAGACGTTTGACGCATCAGAAGCGCCTGGGCTCCGGGAATGTCCCCCGCTCGGCGCATTGAAATGACCGCCTGGGTGGATGTGAGGGTTTGTTGTTCAATCTCCTTGATTGCGGTCAGCAGTCGAAGCTCTTCGCCCGTAACGCTTGCGCGTGTGAACAACTGATCCATTGGCGCCGCCGAGTCGGCGTAGGCTTGCTCCAGGGTTTTAATCTGCGACAAGTATGTGTCCAGATCATGGTCGCTCGTCACGAGCACCGCATCCCGGATAGCAATGGCACGGTTATGCACGCTGCCACGGAAATTGATGGCGTAGCGCTGCACCTTCGCCGCGTTTTCACTGACGTCGCCCAACGTGCCATCAATGAACCCAACGCGCTGAATGCCGATGGCAGTGATCAACATCAGAAGTGCCAGGATGGCTGCGAAACTCAGCCCTATGCGTGTGGCCAACGAGAGCGTTTTCTTCATGGCTTACTCTGAAATATGCCCGTCATGGGACTGGGTTGATGCGGATGACGCGAGGGGCGCGGTGAGCCAATCACGCTGGGTGCGTTGAAGATACGTCGATGCCGGATAACCAATCCATTGAGTATTACGCACTGCATTGATAGCTCAGTGCTATCACGCGAAATAGTGAGCCGCAGGCTCATGAGGCAGCGCGCCGGGTGCCTGCCATCGCTCGGAACCTCAATAAAACGGTGACAGAGGCCCCCGTCAAAGGCTCACGCAATAGCCCTGTATATCACCGGCCTTGACCTGATCGAGTAGTTTCAGCCAATCACTGACTTCCTTGCCGAGGCCCTTATGGCACTGACTCACATCGCTTGCGTCTTTTTGTATTTCCTATTGCTCAGCACTGTCTCGCCCAGCCACGCCAGGGACCTGGCCGAGGGCCTTACCGAACAGTCACCTTCGGTGGCACTTGAAAATAAAAACCAGCGGTACCCGCAATGGACCGGCATCGGTTTACTGAAAAACGCTTTGGGCCAGACCTGCAATGCCGTGCTGCTCGACACGCGCAATCGCCAGGGTAAGGCCGTCGGCCCGGCTTATGTGCTGACCAGCGGGCATTGTGTGTTCTATAGCTACGGTACGGCGCGCATCCGCCAGGCGTTCACCGCCGACGTGACCTTCAATTACTTTCATGACACCCCCGAACGGCATGCCACCTACGCCGTCAAGACGGCACATTGGAGCAGCATGGCGGGCACTGACCTGGCCGTACTCGAACTGGATACGTCACTGGCCGTGCTGGTGGCCAGCGCGATCATGCCCCTCAAGCTCGCCGCTCATCGTCAGACAACGGATCGAGAAGTGATCCATGTGGGAGCGCCGACCGGTTTTCTAAAAAAGGGCCTGCGCATGAGTGCCTGCGCGGAGTCGACCCTCAACAGTTTTGCCGAACACCCCGGCGTGTTTCCCAGCGCCTTGCACAACCGCTGCAACGGTCTGCGCCCAGGCAGCTCCGGCAGTCCGATGCTGGACCGGAACACCAATGAAATCACCAGCATCATCAGCAAAGTCGCGTCTGCCATTCAGAAGGACATTCTCAACAGCTGCCAGAACAACTCGGCGTGCGAAGCCGCCAAATTCAACTACAGCTATCCTGCCAACGACTTGTACTACTGCTTTGTAGACGGTGTTTTCCGTAACGACACCCCAACCTGCCAGCTCAAGGCCGTTGACATCACGCTGGACGAGCCGTGGAATCTGAAACCGTATGTGCATTTAAAACGTGACGCCGCCGACCAGATTACCCATCCGACCTGGAACCTGAGGTTCTCGATCCAGGAGCCGTTCTACCGATTCAAGGCCGTGAATGACATCAGCGATTGCGCACGCACACTCGGATACCAAGTTGCTGCCGCCTCTGACGAGGCCTACATCAACCAGCCCATCGGCCCAGTGCTGGGGCCGCATGTGCTATGCATACTCGGGGTACAAAAGGCCGAGCAGCCGCTGACCGAAGCACTGCTGCGCAATGTGTTCACCCATTCGGTATTCCTGACCAACCCGGCACCGGCCCCGCTGCTCAAGCACCGCTATCACATCGCCTGGGAAAACCAGCGCAACGGTTTCAGCCAGCATTACTACTACAGCGTGAACTCGGCGATCAGCACCACCTGCGGCGATATTGACGACGATCGCTACACCCTGGCCATGGATGGCACTTTTCTTGATATAGCAGAGCTGCCGATCACGCTCTGCAGCTATGCGCGTAACAGCGCTGGGCAACCGTCGGCCATTCGCACAGACG
Source organism: Pseudomonas sp. CFBP13528 (assembly GCF_005233615.1). Lineage (NCBI taxonomy): Bacteria > Pseudomonadati > Pseudomonadota > Gammaproteobacteria > Pseudomonadales > Pseudomonadaceae > Pseudomonas > Pseudomonas sp. CFBP13528. The sequence goes on along the minus strand of NZ_QGAJ01000004.1, from coordinate 180,565 downwards.
TGATCAAAGGTGCAATGGTTCGCTCGCAGCGTCATGCCAGGTGAGGCAGAACGCATCTGATTCCACGTCTATGCAGATCAACTGCACCGTCGAAGAGATGTTTGCCAGGCTGAGGCGCCTATGCGCCAACACCTCGGTCCTTAACAGCCCGCGGCGGGCCAGGAATTCCAGTAGGTTTTTTTCGCAGACATGAAAAAGCCCAACCGGTGAAGATTGGGCTAAGTCATTGAATAATATGGTCGGGACGGAGTGATTCGAACACTCGACCCCTAGCACCCCATGCTAGTGCGCTACCGGACTGCGCTACGCCCCGACTAGGCGTGTTACTGGGCTTGCTTCTTAACGAAGCGAACCGGAATATACCGCAAGCTTTTGAAATGTGGAAGTATTTTAAAAGCTTGAATCACTTTTTCAATACCACCAGCACATCTTCGAGTTCGGAGATCATCTGGCGGATCAGTTGCTTGTATTGGGTGGTGTCGTCTTTGGCTTCATCACCGGACATGCGCTGGCGCGCGCCGCTGATGGTGAACCCCTGATCGTACAGCAACGCACGGATCTGTCGGATCATCAGCACATCCTGGCGCTGATAATACCGACGGTTCCCGGTGCGTTTGACGGGGTTGAGCTGAGGAAACTCCTGCTCCCAATAGCGCAGCACGTGCGGTTTTACCGCACACAGCTCGCTGACTTCACCGATGGTGAAGTAGCGTTTGCCTGGGATGACGGGTAGTTCGTCGTTATGACTTGGTTCCAGCATAAGCCTCAACTCGGGCCTTCAACTTCTGCCCTGGACGAAAGGTGACCACACGGCGAGCCGTGATCGGGATTTCTTCTCCCGTTTTTGGATTGCGGCCGGGCCGCTGGCGTTTGTCCCGCAGGTCAAAATTGCCGAAACCGGACAATTTGACCTGTTCGTTGTCTTCCAGAGCGTGCCTGATCTCTTCAAAAAACAGCTCGACCAATTCCTTGGCCTCGCGCTTGTTCAGACCCAACTCTTCGTACAGACGTTCCGCCATCTCAGCTTTCGTCAAAGCCCCCATACGTCACTTCCTTAACGTGGCGTTCAACCTTTGTTCGAGCGAGGTGAGGATATTTTGTGTCGTGGTATTCACCTCATCGTCATTAAGAGTGCGCGATGGATGCTGCCAGGTCAAGCCAACTGCAAGGCTTTTTCTATGCGGATCAATGCCTTTACCCTGATAGACGTCAAATAGCCTGAGGTCCGTCAGCCATTCCCCTGCATTTTCTCGGATTACCTCCAGAACGGCAGTGGCGGCGACTTCACGATCGGCGATCAAGGCCAGATCACGACGCACTTCAGGGAAGCGCGACAACTCGCTGAATTTGGGCATCTTGCCCGACGCAACTTCAGCCAGGACCAGTTCAAAAACGAAGACTGGACGGTCCAGACCCAGGGTTTTCGACAGTTCCGGGTGAATGGCGCCGACAAAGCCGACCAAGCGACCCTCGCGCTCGATGCGCGCGGTCTGGCCTGGGTGCAGCGCCGGGTGTTTGCCGGGCAGGAACGTGAACGCATCCAGCGCACCGGCAAAGCCCAGTACCGCTTCCACGTCGGCCTTGACGTCGAAGAAGTCCACGGCGTCGCGGCCCTGGGCCCAGCCTTCCGGCAGGCGGCTGCCGCAGACCACACCGGCCAGCATCGGCTCTTGCTTCAAGCCATCGAGTTGACCGACGAAACGCAGGCCGCTTTCGAACATGCGCACGCGATCCTGCTGACGGTTCAGGTTGTGAGACAGCGCCTTGACCAGGCCTGGCCACAGCGACGAACGCATGGCCGCCATGTCATTGGAAATCGGATTGGCCAGCAACAGCGGCTCAACGCCCGGGTTGAACAGCTCGAATTGCTTTGGATCGATGAAGCTGTAGGTCACCGCTTCCTGATAACCACGAGCCACCAGCAGGCGACGCAACTCAGGCAGGTGCGCACGCGCCTCGGCCTTAGGTTGTGGCGCAAGACGCGCTTGCGGGTAGCGCACCGGCAGACGGTTGTAGCCGTACAGGCGAGCCAGTTCTTCGATCAGGTCGACTTCCAGACTGATATCGAAGCGATGGCTTGGCACTTCAACGTGCCACTGCCCTTCCCCACCCGCAGAGATGGCGAGGCCGAGGGCCGACAGCAGTTGCTCGATCTCGGCAGGCTCAATCACCAGGCCGAGCATTTGCTCGACGCTTTTGGCACGCAGGGTGATGGGTGCAATGGACGGCAGGTACTGTTCGTTGACGATCTCGGTGATCGGACCGGCTTCGCCGCCGGTGATGTCCAGCAGCAGGCCAGTGGCGCGCTCCATGGCTTCACGGGCCAGCTTCCAGTCCACGCCACGCTCATAGCGGTGCGATGCATCGGTGTGCAGGCCGTAGGAACGGGCCTTGCCGGCGATGGCGATCTGGTCGAAGAACGCGCTTTCAAGGAATACGTCGCGAGTGGTCGCGGATACACCGCTGTGCTCGCCCCCCATCACGCCAGCAATCGCCAAGGCGCGGGAGTGGTCGGCAATGACCAAGGTGTCGGCGCGCAGGCTGACTTCCTGGCCGTCGAGCAGTACCAGCTTCTCGCCTTCCTCTGCCATACGCACGCGGATGCCGCCGTGGATTTCGGCAAGGTCAAACGCGTGCAGCGGCTGGCCCAGCTCCAACATCACATAGTTGGTGATGTCGACGGCCGCATCGATGCTGCGCACATCAGCGCGGCGCAGGCGTTCAACCATCCACAGCGGGGTTGGCCTGGACAGGTCGACATTACGGACCACGCGCCCCAGGTAACGTGGGCAGGCGTTTGGCGCCAACACGTCAATCGAGCGCACCTCGTCGTGCACGGCAGGCACGCAGGCAACCGCAGGACGGGTGACAGGCACGCTATACAGCGCACCCACTTCACGGGCCAGGCCGGCCAGGGACAGGCAGTCGCCACGGTTCGGGGTCAGGTCGACCTCGATGCTGGCGTCTTCCAGTTCCAGGTAAACACGAATGTCCTGGCCCACCGGCGCATCGGCCGGCAGCTCCATCAGACCGTCATTGCCCTCACCCACCTGCAACTCAGCCTGGGAGCACAGCATGCCGTTGGACTCGACGCCGCGCAGCTTGGCCTTCTTGATTTTGAAGTCGCCCGGCAGTTCGGCACCGATCATGGCAAACGGGATCTTCAGGCCCGGGCGCACGTTGGGCGCTCCGCACACGACCTGGAAGGTCTCTGCGCCGTTGCTGACCTGGCACACGCGCAATTTGTCGGCATCCGGGTGCTGCTCGGTGCTCAGCACCTCGCCCACCACCACGCCACTGAATACACCGGCGGCCGGGGTAACGCTATCGACCTCAAGACCGGCCATCGACAGACGCGCAACCAGCGCGTCGCGATCCACCTGCGGGCTTACCCAGCCGCGCAGCCATTGTTCACTGAATTTCATCCTGCTCTCCTAAAGATTCGTTACGACTAGCGAAATTGCGCGAGGAACCGCAAGTCGTTGTCGAAGAACAGACGCAAGTCGTTCACGCCGTAACGCAGCATGGCCAGACGCTCAACGCCCATGCCGAAGGCAAAGCCCGAAAACTCTTCCGGGTCGATCCCGGACATGCGCAGCACGTTAGGGTGGACCATGCCGCAACCCATCACTTCCAGCCAGCCAGTCTGCTTGCAGACACGACAGCCTTTACCACTGCACATCACGCATTCCATATCGACTTCAGCGGAAGGCTCGGTGAACGGGAAGAAGGATGGACGGAAACGCACCGCCAGCTCTTTCTCGAAGAACACCCGCAGGAACTCTTCGATGGTGCCTTTGAGGTCGGCGAAATTGATATCGCGATCAACCAGCAGGCCTTCGACCTGGTGGAACATCGGCGAATGGGTGATATCGGAGTCGCTACGGTACACACGGCCCGGACAGACGATGCGGATCGGCGGCTTGTTCGCTTCCATGGTGCGGACCTGTACCGGCGAGGTATGGGTGCGCAACAGCATGTTCGCGTTGAAATAGAAGGTGTCGTGCATCGACCGGGCCGGGTGATGGCCTGGGATGTTGAGCGCCTCGAAGTTGTGATAGTCGTCTTCAACCTCAGGGCCTTCGGCAATGCCGTAGCCGATATGGGTAAAGAACTGCTCGATGCGTTCCAGAGTCCGGGTGATCGGATGCAGACCGCCCGACGCCTGGCCACGGCCAGGCAAGGTCACGTCAATGGACTCGGCGGCGAGCTTGGCCGCAAGATCGGCCTCCTCCAGCGACGCCTTGCGCGCATTGAGAACCTCGGTGACGCGCTCCTTGGCAACGTTGATCAGAGCCCCGACCTGCGGACGCTCTTCAGCAGGCAAATTCCCCAGGGTCTTCATCACCTGAGTCAATTCACCTTTTTTGCCAAGGTAGTGAACCCGGATTTGCTCCAGGGCATTGATATCTTCAGCGCTTTGCACAGCCTCAAGAGCTTGCGCGACGAGCGCGTCCAGGTTTTCCATGTACAGACTCCAGATACAAAATAGGGGAAGAGCTTGAAGGCTCTTCCCCTATTTATGACGTTTACCACCTTGGGCTACAGGAGCAACCCAGGGTGACTGTCGGGGGTACTTAAGCCAAGGAGGCTTTAGCTTTCTCGACAATCGCAGCAAACACCGCTTTTTCGTTCACGGCCAGTTCAGCCAGAACCTTACGGTCGATTTCGATGGACGCTTTCTTCAGGCCAGCGATGAAACGGCTGTAGGACAGACCGTTAACACGTGCACCAGCGTTGATACGAGCGATCCACAGAGCGCGGAACTGACGTTTTTTCTGACGACGGTCACGGTAGGCGTATTGGCCTGCCTTGATTACCGCTTGCTTGGCAACACGGAATACGCGTGAACGCGCGCCGTAGTAGCCTTTAGCAAGTTTCAGAATTTTTTTGTGACGCTTACGGGCCATGACGCCACGCTTAACACGAGCCATGAGTTACTTCCTCTATTCTTGAACCAAAATTAACGAAGGCGCAGCATGCGCTCGACTTTTGCCACGTCAGACGGATGCAGCAAGCTGCTACCGCGCAGTTGACGCTTACGCTTGGTCGACATTTTGGTCAGGATGTGGCTCTTGAAAGCGTGCTTGTGCTTGATGCCGTTAGCAGTTTTCAGAAACCGCTTAGCAGCACCACTTTTAGTTTTCATCTTTGGCATGTTCGGTACTCCGCATTCAGTTGATAAACATAATCAGAAGGCCTGCCGTGCCCTGTTGATTACTTCTTCTTTTTCGGGGCGATGACCATGATCAGCTGGCGTCCTTCCATCTTAGGATGCTGTTCGACCGAACCGTACTCGAGCAGGTCAGCTTCAACCCGCTTGAGGAGTTCCATCCCCAGCTCCTGGTGGGCCATCTCACGGCCGCGGAATCGCAAGGATACCTTGGCCCTGTCCCCATCACTCAGGAAACGTACCAGGTTGCGCAGTTTTACCTGGTAATCCCCTTCCTCCGTCCCTGGACGAAACTTGATTTCTTTAACCTGGATCTGCTTCTGGTTTTTCTTGGCTGCGGCAACCTGCTTCTTCTTCTCGAAGATCGATTTGCCGTAGTCCATCAGCTTGCAGACAGGCGGTACAGCATCGGCGGAAATTTCCACCAAATCGAGCTTGGCTTCTTCAGCCTTAAGAAGCGCGTCTTCAATTGACACAATCCCAAGCTGCTCACCCTCAGCCCCAATTAACCGAACCTCGCGTGCCGAGATATTCTCGTTGATCGGGGCTTTCGGTGCAGCTCGTTTATCTTGTCTCATTTCACGCTTAATAGTAATTACTCCGAATCTGGGCGACCACGCCGGGAAACCGCTTGCGCGAGGAACTCAGCGAACTGGGCGACGGGCATCGAGCCCAGGTCAGCACCTTCACGAGTACGCACAGCGACAGTCTGCATCTCGACTTCCCGATCTCCGATAACCAAAAGATAGGGAACCTTGAGCAAAGTATGCTCACGGATTTTAAAGCCGATCTTTTCATTTCTCAAGTCGGACTTGGCACGAAATCCGCTTTCGTTGAGTGTTTTTTCAACTTCAGCGGCAAAATCTGCCTGTTTATCAGTGATATTCATGATCACTGCCTGGGTCGGAGCCAGCCACGCAGGGAACGCGCCCTCGTAGTGCTCGATCAGGATGCCGACGAACCGTTCGAACGAGCCGAGGATCGCCCGGTGCAGCATAACCGGGTGTTTACGACTGTTGTCTTCGCAGACGTATTCGGCTCCCAGACGGATCGGCAGGTTAAAATCGAGCTGCAGGGTACCACACTGCCAGACACGGCCAAGGCAATCTTTCAGCGAGAACTCGATCTTGGGACCGTAGAACGCGCCCTCGCCCGGCTGCAGGTCGTACGCAAGGCCCGCGCTGTCGAGTGCTGCGGCCAGTGCAGCTTCGGCGCGATCCCAGAGTTCGTCGGAGCCGACGCGTTTTTCCGGACGAGTGGACAGTTTCATCTCGACTTCGGTGAAGCCGAAATCGCGGTAAACGTCCATGGTCAGCTTGATGAACGCGGCCGATTCAGCCTGCATCTGCTCTTCGGTGCAGAAAATATGGGCGTCGTCCTGGGTAAAGCCGCGCACGCGCATGATGCCGTGCAGCGCACCCGATGGTTCGTTGCGGTGGCAGGCACCGAACTCGGCCAGACGCATCGGCAACTCGCGGTAGCTCTTCAGGCCTTGATTGAACACCTGCACATGGCAAGGGCAGTTCATCGGCTTGATAGCGTAGTCGCGGTTTTCCGACTGGGTGGTGAACATATTGTCGGCGTAGTTGGCCCAGTGCCCGGACTTCTCCCACAGGCTGCGATCGACGACCTGCGGGGTCTTGATCTCGAGGTAGCCGTTTTCGCGCTGAACCTTGCGCATGTACTGCTCGAGCACCTGGTACAGGGTCCAGCCGTTCGGATGCCAGAACACCATGCCCGGCGCTTCTTCCTGCAGATGGAACAGGTTCAGGCGCTTGCCGATCTTGCGGTGGTCGCGTTTCTCGGCTTCTTCGATGCGCTGGATATAGGCGGCCAGCTGCTTCTTGTCGGCCCAGGCGGTGCCGTAGATACGTTGCAGTTGCTCGTTCTTTGCGTCGCCGCGCCAGTAGGCACCGGACAACTTGGTCAGCTTGAACGACTTGAGAAAGCGCGTGTTCGGCACGTGCGGGCCACGGCACATGTCCACGTATTCTTCGTGGTAGTACAGACCCATGGCCTGCTCGTCCGGCATGTCTTCCACCAGGCGCAGCTTGTAGTCTTCGCCACGGGCGCTAAACACGTCGATCACTTCGGCGCGCGGGGTGACCTTCTTGATCACGTCGTAATCTTTTTCGATCAGCGCGTGCATGCGCTGCTCGATGGCCGCCAGGTCGTCCGGAGTGAAAGGACGCTCATAGGCGATGTCGTAATAGAAGCCTTCTTCGATTACCGGGCCGATCACCATCTTGGCGGTCGGGTACAGCTGCTTGACCGCATGGCCAATCAGGTGCGCGCAAGAGTGGCGAATAATCTCGAGCCCCTCTTGATCCTTGGGCGTGATGATCTGCAGGCTGGCATCGGAGGTGATCAGGTCACTGGCATCGACCAGCAGGCCATCGACCTTGCCGGCCACGGTGGCCTTGGCCAGGCCGGCACCAATGGATGCGGCGACCTCGGCTACGGAAACCGGATGATCGAATGAACGTTGACTGCCGTCGGGTAGAGTAATAGTTGGCATGGCGCCTCCTCTCCTAGTGGTGACCCCTACCAAAGGTCACGTGGGTTGGGATGAGCCAGTACAAGATCCAACACCAGGCTGTTCAATGCTGAATGCCTGCCTTACAGCGGCAGGAGCCTTTCGGCCAACCGATAATCGAACCAGAGTGACTGGAGTGAACAAAAAAAGACCTGACAAGGCGGCAAATGGCACACCTGGGAAAAGCCAAGCCGACGATGCTAGCACAGATGAACGGTCATCGCGCCGACACGACCGGGGTAAAAGCAAATTCCAGGCTTTATGGGCGCAAAAGTGAACTTGAACTGTACGTCAGGCCTCAAACACCCCGAGAATCGCCGTTCGTCCTCGACCCAAAGGAGCATCCCATGATGCGTTTTACCTCGACCCTCGCCCTCGCCGCTTCCCTGGCATTCCTTTCGCTCGGCGCGCAAGCCGCGGCGCCATCGAACTGGCCGGCCGGTGCCCGTGACGCCTTCGTCAACGACTGCAGCTCCGCGGCCAGCCAGAACGTGGACGTCAAAACTGCCAAAGCCCACTGCGAATGTGGCGCCGACAAGATCAACGCCGATTTGAGCACCGCGGAAATCAAAGAACTGATGACCAATCAGAACGCCAGCGCGGAGCTCAAGAACAAAGCAGTAGCGGCTATTTCGTCCTGCAAAGTCGTCAAGAAAAAGTAAGAACGGCCGCTGATCAGGCGTCCTTTTTGCCAAAAAAACTGCCTAAAAACTGCTATTTCTCACAAATTACGTAGCTTTTACGGCTTTTTTTAATAGCTGATATTTCGCCGCAAAGCCCCGCAGGCCGGGGCTCTCAGCCAGAATCTGGATTGAACGCAACGCGATTGATTAGCAAACAATGCCTTGGGGGGGCTCCCAAGTCGAACATTTCGACTATGATAGCCCTGTGTGCCCAGTTGGCCTGAGCAGCACAGCACTACTGAAAATATATGTTTCTTGGAGATACACCATGTCTAATCGCCAAACCGGCACCGTTAAATGGTTCAACGATGAAAAAGGCTTCGGCTTCATCACTCCTCAAGGTGGCGGTGACGACCTGTTCGTACACTTCAAAGCTATCGAAAGCGACGGTTTCAAAAGCCTGAAAGAAGGCCAAACCGTTTCCTTCGTGGCTGAGAAAGGCCAAAAGGGTATGCAAGCTGCACAGGTTCGCGCCGAGTAATTCTCCGCTGAGCTAAAAAAACCCCGTCCATGTGACGGGGTTTTTTATGGGCGCTGCTAAAGCCGCAGGCTATCAGCCGCAATTGACCCGTGTGATCACCAGATTATCGTCGGCATTCAGGTTCAAGCGGTCGGAGCGATACTCCAGCGTGATCATGTCGTTGGGCTTGAGGATGCGTGCATTTTGTGCACCGGCACGGGTACGCGCCTGCTCCAGTAGTTGAGGCGAGGCTTTCTGGCCGATTGTGTACTCGGCGGCCTTCGACTCACAGCGGCTATGACCGGCATCGGTCACGCTGGCATCTTTGCCTGGCTCAGAGGCACCCGGGGTGCTGCAACCCGCCAATGCGAGCGCCGCCAACAAAGTACCGAATGATGCGAGCTTCCAAGGCATGAAGCCTCCTATGATAAAAAAGTGAACAGAGATCGTGCGACAGCGATTGAACCGATTGGTTTCAAGACGTTAACGTCTCACCCGCAAGTCTGCCTGAGTCACGCCAGGCAAGCGTCCAGTCAATCGTGACCAGATATGAACATGCTCAGTAGATATCGATGTAGTCAGACGACGGCTCTGGCCAGTTCTGCTTCAGCGCGTTGAAAATCTGCGTCACCCACACCTCGTCACTGGCAGCCACATTTCCTACATACCCCGACCCCTTCGCCCAGGTCTCCAAGCGAAACAGCAGCCCGTCGATATCTACGCCGCCTACGAGCTTTCCTGAAGAGATGTAGGCGATACCGGCGTTGGTGACCCGAAGCTGGGCATGTTCATCGTCACTGGCACTGGCAATCAGTTGCCGCACAGCTGCCAGATTAAGGTCTTCAGACTTATTCAAATCGATCTGCACGCGGTGTTTCCCGGCCAATAAACAGGGCGGCAGTGTCGCACACCCCTTTCCTTATGCCTAAGTAGCAGTGCCAAACCCCGCGTAAAATGCTTAACTGCGCCCGCTGCAGCCGCACGCCAGCGCATTGCCCCAGTACTTACAGCCCGCGAGATTTTCCATGACCACCGTAACGCTCCAAGCCGATATCAAAGCCAAATGGCCCCTGGGGCAAAGCTCCTATAGCCCCGGTAGTGCGGAGGAGCTGGCGATCATTGGTATCGACTTGCTGGTCAAGGAGCTCGGCACCCAGGGCGCGCACGCTTTCATCGGCCAGGTATTCGAGAAATACCCGGCCGACCATGTGGGCGCACAAGAGCGCGAATAAGAACCGGCCGGCGAGCGCCGACCGGCAAGCGGTTTACTTCAAACGCGCCAGGCGCTCGGTCAACAGATCGAAGAAGCCCTGGGCGTCACCGTTCTCGACCCAGAAGGCGTTCTTGTCCTGCTTCAGGCCGTCGTACCAATCGACGATGGTCTGGCCGAAGGTCGGGCCTTCCCGACTGTCGACAACCACGTTGACCTGGCGACCACTGAACAGCGATGGCTTGAGCAGGTAAGCGACCACCGTAGCGTCATGTACCGGGCCGCCGGGAATGCCATAGTGCTCCATGTCGCCCTTGACGTACTCGTTAAGGATATTGCTGACGACTTTGCTCGCGTTGTTGTTCAGGTCTGCGATCTTCTTCAGGCGCGCTTCGCTGGTCAGCACTTTATGGGTGACGTCCAACGGCAGGTAGGTCAACTTCACGCCACTTTTAAGCACAATTTCTGCGGCCACCGGGTCGGCGAAGAGGTTGAACTCGGCCACCGGCGTGATGTTGCCGCCATTGAAGTGCGCGCCTCCCATTACCACCACTTCCTTGATGCCTTGAGTGATTTCCGGCGCCTGGGTCAGGGCCAGGGCCAGGTTGGTCTGCGGGCCGAGCATGGCGATGGTGATGCTGTGGGGTTTGGCGGTCGTCAGGGTCTTGATCAGATAATCCACCGCGTTGCCATCAGCCAGGCCTTGTTTCGGCTCATGCACGGTGACACCGGAGATACCTTCCTTGCCATGGATATTCTCGGCATAGATCGGCTTGCGCAGCAACGGCGCTGGAGCACCCGCGTAAACCGGGATGTCCTCGCGATCTGCCCATTCGCGCGCCAGGCGTGCGTTGCGCGAGGTCTTGTCCAGGCGGACGTTGCCGGCCACTGTCGTCAGTGCGCGAATGTTCAGTTCCTCTGGAGACGCCATGGCGAACAGCAAAGCAACCACATCGTCGGCACCGGGATCGGTATCGATGATCAGGTCGATTTTTTCCGCCGCCTGGGCGCTCGCTGCTGTTAACGCGGACAAAAGCAGAACACTCCGAAACAGGTTTTTCAGGGATGGAAGACCACGTTGCATAAAACACTCCTTGTCGTAGGGGGACTCTAGAAGGTTACGCCGGATACCAGCGCGATATTGCAGTAAGGCTGACATTCGCCGGTGCGCACGACCGCGCGCGCCCTGCCACTCAATTGCTTGAACGCTTCATGGCTGAGCAGGCGTCGCTCGCCCAGCGCAGCCTGCTCTGCCAGCGCGTTGAGCGCGACTAGCGCCGGAGGCTGCTTGAGCAGGATTTCTTCAGCCAGCACGTGGCTTTCCACCTGCATTTCACTGAGCACAACGCGCAGGGTGCTGATGAAATCCGGAGTGCCCTGGGTCAGCGCCAGGTCGATCAATTCGACGCCGGGAGGCACCGGCAGGCCGGCATCCCCGATGACCAGGATGTCGCCGTGCCCCAATGATGCGATCACGCGGGACAGGGCGATATTGAGCAGAGGGGTCTTTTTCATGAGGGCACAAAACCTTGTACGTCGTGCAGCGTAGGAATGGAAGGCTGGGCGCCGGCACGGGTCACCGACAACGCGGCCGCGACCTGGCCAAAACGGATGGCCTCGGCTTCGCTCTTGCCGGCTGCCAGCGCGGCGGCAAAGCCACCCACGAAAGTATCGCCGGCAGCCGTGGTGTCCACTGCCCGGACCCTGGGTGCGACCAAGTGCTCGAAGCTGTTGCCGTCAGCAAAAAGTGCGCCCTGAGCGCCAAGGGTGATGATGACTTTGCCGGCACCAGCCTTGATCAGCGCTGTTGCGGCGCGTTTGGCGCTGTCGAGCGAATCGACCGCAACACCGCTCAAGGCACCGGCTTCACTTTCGTTGGGAATCAGGTAGTCGATCGAGGCATACCACTCGGCCGGCAAGGGCCCATTGGCCGGCGCCGGGTTGAGGATCACCGTCTTGCCCAGCTCGCGGCCGCGCTTGAGCGTATGCCCGACGGTGTCCATCGGCACTTCAAGCTGGCAAATGATCACGTCGGCAGCCTGCAATACAGCATCGCAGGCCGTCAACGACTGGGGCGTCAACTGAGCGTTACTGCCCGCCACAATTACAATCGCGTTCTGGCTGCTGTCATCCACCACGATCAGCGCGACACCACTGGAGCCGTCCACGGTGCTGATGGCCTGACAATCGATACCTTCGACCAATAGCGCATCGCGCAATTGGCCGCCATAGGCATCGCTGCCGACGCAACCGATCATGGCCACATCCGCCCCGAGACGCGCCAGGGCGACGGCCTGATTGGCGCCCTTGCCACCGGGGACAGTGGAAAACGTCTGGCCGACAAGTGTTTCACCGGCACGCGGCAAGCGACTGGCGCGGGTGACCAGATCCATGTTCAAGCTGCCTACTACCACTACGTTCGCTGGCATACATCAGTACTCATCAATTCGGTTCAGCGGTATTGGGCAAACACACCCGCCAACGGCGCCGTCGACTCACGCAAGACAATGCTTGGCGTCACGATGCGTTGATCGACCGGCAGTTGGGGTGTCGCTATACGTCGCAGTAATAATTCAGCCGCTGTCTCACCCAACTGTACGATCGACTGCCCGACCGTGGTCAGCGCAGGATAGACATAGCGACCCATTTGAATATCATCGAAACCTATCACCGACAGCTCGCCCGGCACACGGATATTGCGCTCTGCCGCGGCGCGAAGCACGCCAAAACCGATCATGTCGTTGCAGGCAAAAATCGCACTGGGCGGTTGCTGCGCAAGCAATTGCACGGCGGCGGCATAACCGCCGGTGCTGGTGAAATCACTTTCCCGGATGCGCTCGGCCGCTGTTTCAACACCCGCCTCGCGCAACGCACGTCGATAGCCTGCCAGACGCATTTGCGCCACGCGCGTATGCGCAGGGCCGGCGATGCAGGCGATGTCACGATGGCCCAATTCAAGCAAGTGCCGGGTCGCCAGGTAAGCACCCTCTTCATGATCGATGCGCACCAGGTCGACATCAATACCATCCAGTGCCCGGTCGACGATCACCATGGGCGTGCGCACCGCGCTCAAGCCAGCAGCAAGGCCGCTGTCATCGCCGCCCACCGAGGTCACGATCAAGCCGTCGACACGTTTCTCCAGCAACACGCGCAAATAGCTGCGCTGCTTTTCGGCGTTGTCGTCGGAGTTGCAGAGGATCACGCAATAGCCATTACGCTCGCAGTAATCCTCGATGCCCCGGGCCAACTCCGCGAAATACGGGTTGAGGCTGTTGGGCACCAGCAGCCCGATCGTCGCCGTGGTCTTGGCCTTGAGCGAGCGCGCTACCGCACTGGGCACATAGTCCAACTGCTTGATCGCCGCCTCGACCTTGACGCGCACAGGTTCGCTGACCGGGCGCGTCTTGTTCACCACATGGGACACCGTGGTATAGGAAATGCCCGCCAGCGCCGCCACATCCTTGATCGTTGCCATGGTTCAGCCCCGCCGACTGGCGCGCTGGCTGCGGTACGTATCGAGGACGACGGCGATCACGATCACCGCACCGGTAATGATGCGTTTGGTGGGTTCTGTCGCGCCGATCTGCGCCAGGCCCGCCGCCAGTACCGAAATAATCAGCACACCAAAGAACGTACTGATGACCGAGCCGCGTCCGCCCATCAGGCTGGTACCGCCAATCACCACAGCGGCGATCACTTGCAACTCCAGGCCTGAGCCGGCATTCGGGTCCGCCGCTTCCAGACGCGAGATCTGGAACAGCGCGGCCACACCGGCGAGCAGGCCCATCAGGCTGAACACCAGGATTTTGTAGGGCTTGGGGTTGATGCCGGCCAGGCGTACCGCTTCTTCGTTGGTCCCGATACCGATCAGGTAGCGACCGAACACGGTGCGGGTCAGCACCAGCTGCGCGGCGATGATTACCAGCAATGCGATGATGAACGACGGCGAAATCCCGAACGCGATCGGATTGGACAGCCAGGCAAACGAGTCACCGATGTAAGCGGTGCGCGAGCCGGTCATCTGGTACGCCACGCCCCGGGCCATCTCCAGCACGCCAAGGGACACGATAAAGGACGGAATACGCCAGGCCACGGTGATAGAACCAGTAAGCGTGCCGGCCAATGCGGCGCAGCCCATGCCCAGTACGGCAGCCGGCAATACGCTCCAGCCCCAGCTCAGAATCGCCACGCTGACCGCCGACGCCGCCAACGCCAGCACCGAGCCTACCGAGAGGTCGATGCCACCGATGATCAGGATGAAGGTCATGCCCACCGCCAACACCATCAGGTCCGGAATCTGGTTGGCCAGGGTGCTGAACGTGTCATAAGACAGGAAGTGATCGCTGAGTACCGAGAACAGCGCAATCATCGCCAGTAATGCGCCCGCCAGGCCCAGGTAGGTGCCCAGGCCGTAGAAGTTGCCGCCCGTTTTACCGGGGGAAGTGGTTGTTTTCATGGGGTATTCCTAGGCGCTGCCTCGTTGAGCAGCGCGTCACGTTTGTGATAGCCGGCAAAGGCGGCGGCGAGCAATTCGTCCTGGGTCCAGCGGTCGCGTTCGAATGTTTCGATCAGGCGTCCGGCGGACAATACGCCGATGCGGTCACAGATCAGCATCAGCTCGCGCAGATCACTGGAGACCACCACCAGCGCTTTGCCCTGGCGCGTCAACTCGCCGAGCAAGGCATAAATGTCGAACTTGGCGCCGACGTCGATGCCGCGCGTAGGCTCATCGAACAGCATCACCGCACAATCGCGCTCCAGCCAGCGGCCAATCACCACCTTTTGCTGGTTACCACCGGACAGCTCGGACACCAATTGCGCCGGGCTGGAGCTGCGGATGCGCATGGCGTCGATCTGACGCTTGGCCAGGGCGGTTTCATCGCGGCTGTTAACCAGACCGCCCGCAGATATCTCCGGCATGTTGCCCAAGGCGATGTTGGCGCTGATGGACTGGGTCAGCAGCAGGCCTTCACCCTTGCGGTCCTCGGTGATCAGGGCAATCCCATGGGCGACCGCGTCGACCGGGGAGCGAATGCTGACCACGTTGGCCTGCGGCCCCAGCGCCACCGTACCGCTGTCGGCCGGATCGGCACCAAAAATCAGGCGCAGCAACTCGGTACGACCGGCGCCGATAAGGCCGGAAATACCGTAGATTTCACCGGCGCGCACCTGAAAAGATACGTCGCGGACCTTGTCCGAGCGCGTCAGGCCTTTGACCGTCAAGGCCGGCTCGCCGATGGTGCGCGGGCCCAGGTCGATATGCTCGCCCAACTCGCGCCCTACCATCAGGGTCACCAGTTGTTCACTGTTGTAATTGGCCATCGGCTCGACACAGACCAGCTTGCCGTCGCGCAATACAGCGATGCGCTGGGCCACACGGGCCAGCTCTTCGAGCCGATGCGAAATATAAATAATCGCCACGCCTCGGGCCTGCAGGCGGGTGATCTGTTCGAACAGCATCTCGACTTCACGGGCAGTGAGCATCGCCGTCGGTTCGTCGAGAATCAGCACATGGCAATCGCCGATCAGATTGCGGGCAATCTCGACCATTTGCTGATGACCAATGCCCAGGCTGCCCACTAGGGTGTCCGGGTCGATTGCGTCCAGGCCCACCTGGGCCATGGCTTCGGTCGCGGCCGCGCGCAACTGTTTGCGGCTGATCCAGCCACCACGGCTGGGCAGGTTATGCAGGAACAGGTTTTCAGCCACCGTCAGCGTCGGCAGCAGGTTGAGCTCCTGCATGACCATGCGCACACCCAGCGCTTCGGCCTGGGTGCGGCTGCCGGGTTGATAATCCTGACCCTTGAACTGCATGTTGCCGGTGGTCGGCGTGACCAACCCGCCGATGATCTTCGACAAGGTACTTTTGCCTGCGCCGTTTTCACCGGTCAGCGCCAACACTTCACCACGATTGAGCGTGAGCGTGACGTCGGACAGAACCGGCTGGGCGTAGGTCTTGCCGATACCGCTGACCGAGAGGACAGCGTTCGGGGCGGAAGATGACATAGGAAAAATCTCCAGGCGCCCGCTCAGGACGAGCGAGCGCTGTTGGCTACTGCCGGGATTACTTCTTGAGGACGAGTTCGACCGGGGTTTCGATCACGCCATCGGTGGCATCGACCTTCTCGCCCTTGACCAGCTTCAGCGCATTCTGGATGCCGAACACGGCTTGCTGGGCAGCGGCCTGGTCGGCGGTTGCCAGCACGCGACCGTCCTGCAGCATCGGCTTGATGGCTTCGATATTGTCGTAGCCCACCACCAGCACTTTACCGGCCTTGCCTGCCGCACGTACGGCGGAGACGGCGCCCAGGGCCATGTTGTCGTTACCGGCCAGAAGTGCCTTGAGGTCCGGGTATTCGCTCAGCATCGCCGAGGCGACTTTCTGGCCCTGGTCGATTTCCCAGTTACCGGATTGGGTGGAGACAATCTTCATACCCGCCGCATCCATCGCATCCTTGAAGCCTGCGGTGCGCTGCTGCGCATTGGTGGTGGTCGGCACGCCTTCGATGATACCGACCTTGTCGCCCGCGGCCAGTTGCTTGGCCAGGTAGTCACCGACCAGCTTGGAGCCTTTGCGGTTGTCCGGGCCTACGAAAGGGATATCGAGTTTTTTGCTTTTCAGCACGTCCGGGTCCAGGCGGTTGTCAATGTTGACCACCTTGATGCCGGCATCCGAGGCTTTCTTCAGCACGGTGACCAGCGCTTTGGAATCGGCGGGTGCGATGACGATGGCGTTGACCTTGGCCAGGATCATCTGATTGACGATATCGATCTGCGCGCTGGTGTCGGTTTCGTTCTTGATGCCGTTGGTGATCATGTCGAAGTCGGCGGCGTGGGATTTCTGGTAGTCCTTGGCCCCTTCTTGCATGGTCACGAAAAATTCGTTGGCGAGGGACTTCATCACCAGGCCGACCTTGGGCTTGGCGGCAGCGTCGTCAGCGAATGCAGAAGAGAGAGGCAGGGCAGCGGATGCGGTGGCAAGCACAGCGACAGCGAGAAGACGTCCTGCAAATGGCAGCTTCATGGGTGTACTCCGATCTTATGATTATTGTGAGCAACGCTTGCACCGAAGAAACATCTCGCAAACGTTTGCGTTGGCAGAACTATGAGAACCTTGTCGAGATTTGTCAACGGTCGCCGCTCACCTTTCATTCCTGAAACCGCCGTTCACTCAGGCGCTGTTTAAAACGACAGGGCTGGCAACGATTTCACACGTGGCCCGACGTAAATACCATCAAGGCTTTCGGACAACCGAACATCACCGCCTCCCGCGTTCGGAAAGCCGGACAGCACCGTGTCAGACCAGCCTGAACAAGCAATTTAAGTTGTTCTAAATCAATAAGTTATTTTATCTATGCTTTCATCATTGGCCTGGTACAAATCCTGCTTTTTCACAGCGCCTCGGACGTTCAGAGTCGCCCGGGTGTTCTGGATAAATCTGCTACCGCACTCGTCAAAACCAGAGAGAAAAATAATGAAATCTGCATTGAAGTCCTTTGTTCCCGGGGCGCTAGCCCTCCTGCTGCTGTTCCCTGTCGCTGCTCAGGCAAAAGAAGTCGAGACCAAGCTCGCCAATGTGGTGATCCTCGCCACTGGCGGCACCATTGCTGGCGCGGGCGCCAGTGCGGCCAACAGCGCCACTTACCAGGCGGCCAAAGTCGGCATCGAACAATTGATCGCCGGCGTTCCTGAGCTTAGCCAGATCGCCCATGTTCGCGGCGAACAAGTGATGCAAATTGCGTCGGAAAGCATCAATAACGAAAACCTGCTGCAACTGGGTCGCCGCGTCGCCGAATTGGCTGACAGCAAGGACGTGGATGGCATCGTGATCACCCACGGTACCGACACCCTTGAAGAAACCGCCTACTTCCTCAACCTGGTTGAAAAAACCGACAAGCCTATCGTGGTGGTCGGCTCCATGCGCCCGGGTACCGCCATGTCGGCGGACGGCATGCTCAACCTGTACAACGCCGTCGCGGTAGCGGGCAGCAAGGATGCACGCGGCAAAGGCGTGCTGGTGACCATGAACGACGAGATCCAGTCGGGTCGCGACGTAAGCAAGATGATCAATATCAAGACCGAGGCGTTCAAGAGCCCATGGGGCCCATTGGGCATGGTCGTTGAAGGCAAATCCTACTGGTTCCGCCTGCCGGCCAAGCGTCACACCATGGATTCGGAATTCGACATCAAGACCATCAAGAGCCTGCCTGACGTTGAAATTGCCTACGGCTACGGCAACGTGAGCGACACTGCCTACAAAGCCCTGGCCCAAGCCGGCGCCAAAGCGATCATCCATGCCGGCACCGGCAATGGCTCGGTGTCATCCAAGGTCGTTCCGGCACTGGTGGAGTTGCGTAAACAAGGCGTGCAGATCATTCGCTCTTCGCACGTTAATGCCGGTGGCATGGTGCTGCGTAACGCTGAACAGCCAGACGATAAATACGACTGGGTGGCAGCCCTTGACCTGAACCCGCAGAAGGCCCGCATCCTGGCAATGGTCGCCCTGACCAAGACCCAGGACAGCAAAGAGCTGCAACGGATGTTCTGGGAATACTGATTCCAGACCTACCTGAAAGGGTGGCGAGGTAGCCTGCTTCCTCGCCACATCAGGTTTACGCCTAAAACTTCTCGCAGCAAATCACAGCAAATTTCCATTTTCGCTGTCAGACGGACGTCTTTGAATTTAAGCAGTTGCGAAATTACCTACAGTTAAATACTGTATGTGCGTACAGCTTACTAAGGAATACTCCGTGGCAAAGCCCTCCTCCGCAGCACCCGCAATGCCGGACGCCTACCAACGCCTGGCCATTCGCGTACAAAAAATCATTAATTCGACCAACGCCCAGAAAGCCAAGGCGGCGTTGATCTTCCGCCTGCCGGAAGAGCCCGAGGACGAGTGGGCGCGCCTGCTTGAAGAAATTGCGGAAAACGACAACGTCACCCTCGCCTACAGGGATGATGGCGGCGTGCAGATTTTCTGGGTTGTGCCGAAGGAAGATTGATTGAATGAGTGTCCGTTTTTTCGCTGTGTGCTGCCTGTTTTTTGCCGTCACCGCCAACGCCCAAGCCCCCCGAACCTTCAGTGAAGCCAAAAAAATCGCCTGGAAGCTCTACGCCCCTCAATCCACCGAGTTTTACTGCGGCTGCAAATACACCGGCAACCGCATAGACCTGAAAGCCTGCGGCTATATCCCGCGCAAGAACGCCAACCGCGCTGCGCGCATCGAATGGGAACATATTGTGCCCGCCTGGCAGATCGGCCATCAGCGCCAGTGCTGGCAAACTGGCGGGCGTAAAAACTGCACGCGCCATGACGACGTGTTCAAGCGTGCCGAAGCAGACCTGCACAACCTGGTGCCGAGCATCGGCGAGGTGAATGGCGACCGTAACAACTTCAGCTTCGGCTGGCTGCCGGTGCAGAGCGGGCAATACGGTTCATGCCTGACCCAGGTGGACTTCAAGGCCAAGAAGGTCATGCCGCGTCCGTCGATTCGCGGGATGATCGCACGCACCTATTTTTATATGAGCAAGCAATACGGCCTGCGCCTGTCGAAACAGGATCGCCAACTGTATGAAGCCTGGAACAAGACCTACCCGGTGCAAGCCTGGGAGCGCCAGCGCAACCAGACGGTGGGCTGTGTAATGGGCCGAGGCAATGAATTTGTCGGCCCGGTGAATCTGAAGGCCTGCGGCTGAAGGTGGGCGCAACTGGCGCCCACCCGGCCCGTTACTGCGCGACCTTGTGCTCGATGACCTCTGACACGGTGTCGTTCTTCTTGGCCCGCGCCATCTTTTCGTTGAGCAGTGCCTGCTTGGCCTCAGCCTCGGCCTTGGTGGCAAACGGGCCAAGCAGTACCTGGTCCTTGCCGTCTGCCTTCACGATATAAAAATTGAAACCATGTTCCAGCAACCAGGCGGTCAAGTCAGTGATCGCCTGCAGCTTGTGATCCGGCGCCCCCACCCATACATCCCATTCCTGCGCGGCAATCGCACCGGTCTGTGGCTGGCTTTCGGTCACGACAGGCTTGGCCTTGGGGGCATCGACAGGGTTACCTTCGCCGCATCCGGCCAATGCCAACACCGCAATTGCCATCGCTACTTTACGCACTGCCCTGCTCCTTTGAAGATAAAGAGGCGACTTTACCATTCACTGTCTATTCTGGCCGTCATAAACGTTGGCTTAAACAATGCGAATCATGTATCGCGACCTGTATGATGCCGCCATGGGAATTAATGTCGCCTCTATGCGTCCTAAAAGAGGCAGTCACAGGGAAGCGCTTCGCAGTAAGCTACGCACATCTGACACCTGCCCTGTCTGAACATGTGTCCTTAAAAGTAATCAAGGAGAAGTCCATGCTTATACTCACCCGCAAAGTTGGTGAAAGCATAAACATCGGTGATGACATTACGATCACCATCCTGGGCGTTAGCGGCCAGCAAGTACGAATCGGCATCAACGCCCCCAAGGATGTGGCCGTGCATCGCGAGGAAATCTATCAGCGCATCCAGGCTGGCCTCACTGCGCCGGACAAAAACCAGACGCCTTGAAGCACCTCCAGTAGCCAGCCTTTTGCTTCACCGTAACGGCTGGCGAAAACCTGATCGGCCCTTTCGCCTTCTTTATCCCAGCTGTACGCCTCGTACATGCCCCCGCGCTGCAAGATGAAACTGCCATGATGCCAGGAACTTGTTGCATCATTTGCAGCCAAATCCCACGTCATCCTGCGGTCCGTGTGCATTCAGGAGCACGTCGATGAGGCCAACCGTTACACAGCCCATGGTTTCCCTGTCCTGGACGATCACCTTGCTGATAGGCCTGGTCTTTCTGGCGCTAGGGTATGGGTTGCGATTGGAAGTCCAGGGGGCTGTCGACGCGGCTGACCACTCCTGGCTGGACCTGGCATTACTGCTGTGTGCCTACCTGTTTGCGTTCTGCCTCAAGCCGATGCAGAAGACAATCTTGCGCAAGCTATGCCAGCGTGAGGCGCATCGCGCGCATCAAAAAGCAACACGCTGACGGTCTTCCAGCTCGCGCACAGTCAGCAGGCCATCCGCTTCTCGCAGGACCTGCAGCCCCTCATACCCGTCGATACAGGCATGCTCGGTCGCCATGGCAGCCAGGTGCGTCGAGGTCACCACCATCACATCCGCTCCCGCCGCTTCTGCGGCTCGAATGCCTACCGTCGCATCCTCGAACACCAGGCAATCCTGCACCGCCACGCCCAGGCGCTGGGCACCGAGCACATAACAGGCCGGATTTGGCTTGCCGCTGGCGACATCTTCGGCCGTCACCATTACCGCCGGCACCGGAATACCCGCAGCGTCCATTCGGCGCAATGCCAGTGCCTTGGGCGCAGACGTGACCAGCGCCCACTGATCGGCAGGCAAGCGCTTCAAGAACTCTACCGCGCCGGCAATCGCCACGACGCCCTCGACATCGTTCACTTCAGCTGCGGTAATCCACGCCGCTTCAGCCTGGGCGTCCACACCCGGCAACGCCTGGCGCGTGATCGTATCAATCGCGCGTGCGCCATGGATGGTGGTCAGGAACGCCTCCACATCCAGGCCATGGCGTTCGGCCCAACGGCTCCATACCCGCTCGGCGGCGGCAATGGAGTTAAGCAGGGTCCCGTCCATATCGAACAGAAAGGCACGGTAACGCTGAGTCAATATGGCAGGATTTCGGTTGGACACGACGCGGCTTCCTCAAGTGCTCAAACCATGAGCGGCCCCTGCAATCTACGTTTCACCTCGCCACTTGTAAACGCTGCGAGGCACCCGCCTCAAGCCTTGAATGACGAACTTGTCATCATCCTGTTGGCTGGCTGTTCGGGTCGCCTGATTACTGTGAACTCACTGCCGACCCCGGCAGCCAACCTTCACAGAGAGATTTGGCCATGAAACGCTTTGCCCTCGCCTTGATTGCCTTGTTCGCCACCGCCTCGGTGTTTGCCGCCGACACCGCCCCAGCCGCTCCCGTGATCCATGATCAAACCGGCTTTTTCGTGCACCTGGATGTGGCGAAGGTGCTCTCCAGTACCGACACCTATGGCCAATGCGGTATCGTCCCGGCGCAACTGCGCTACCTGGATCATCAGGACCGGGAACATGTGCTGGACTACCGGGTGCAAGGCATCGGTTGCGCCAGTGACAATTGATCAGGCTACACTGGCGCAACCCATTGAATCAGGGCATTTCCCATGAACATCCTCATAGTCGAAGACGAACCCAAGGCCGGCAATTATCTGCTCAATGGCTTGCAGGAACTGGGCTACAGCGTGAGCCTGGCCCGCGATGGCGTGGACGGTTTGCACCAGGCCCTGGAAACGCCGTTCGACGTGATCGTGCTTGATGTGATGATGCCGAAAATGGATGGCTGGGAAGTGCTGCGCCGCCTGCGCAAGGAGGCCGATACGCCGGTATTGTTCCTGACCGCCCGCGATGATATCGCCGACCGCATCAAAGGCCTGGAGCTGGGCGCCGACGACTATCTGATCAAGCCCTTCTCCTTCGCCGAACTGGTCGCGCGCCTGCGCACCCTGACCCGACGCGGCCCGACTCGGGAAGAAGAGCACCTGCAGATCGCCGACCTGCAAATCGATGTGCTCAAGCGCCGCGTCACCCGCGCCGGCACGCGCATTACCCTGACCAATAAAGAGTTCGCCCTGCTGCACCTGTTCGCCACTCACCAGGACCAGGTGCTGTCACGCTCGCTGATTGCCTCGCGGGTTTGGGACATGAATTTCGACAGTGACACCAACGTGGTCGACGTGGCCGTGCGACGCCTGCGCTTGAAAATCGACGACCCGTTCCAGCTCAAGTTGATCCATAGCGTGCGCGGCATCGGCTACCGCTTCGATACCCAGCCATGAGTCGCAGCCGTCATCACTCGCTGACCCTGCGCCTGGCGCTGATCTTCGCCCTGCTCGCCTTTGCCCTGATGACCACCCTGGGCGTGGCACTGTACCGCGAGCTGGAGCGCGAGCTGATCCGCCGCGACGACACCGCGCTGATCTCCCGAGTGGATCAACTGCGCAACCTGCTCAGCGACAGCAATACCCTGGACCTGATCAAGACCAAACCCGAGTTGTTCCAGAACATGCTCGGCAACCGCGAATCCGTATTGAGCATCGCAGCCCCCGGTCAACAACCCTTGCTGTTGGTGAACCCGGCGAATATCAAACTGCCTGCGATAGAGCCGGTGCCCAGGGATCACGTACTGGCGCTGAGCGATGTGCAGCACGTGCCGGGGCTCAACGGCATTCCCTTCTCGACGGTAGCCGCGACCATCAACACCGGCGACCTGGGCAGCCTGCAAGTCACCAGCGGCCGCCTGATGACCGAGCGCACCGCCGTACTCGCCAGCTATCGATTGAGCGTTTACATCCTGGCGAGCATCGCTGCGATCATCCTGGCATTGGCCGGTTACCTGCTGGTGCATCGCGGCCTGCTGCCCTTGCGCCGCCTGGCCCGGCATGCGCATGGGATCGGCGTCGGCAACCTGGCCGAGCGCCTCGACAGCGAGGGCGCCCCGAAAGAACTGCTACCGATGATCGAGTCGTTCAACACCATGCTTGAGCGTTTATCCAAGGGCTTTGTGCAACTGGGCCAGGTCTCCACCGACATGGCCCACGAACTGCGCACGCCGATCAACAACCTGCTCGGCGAAACCCAGGTTGCCCTGCAGCAGCAACGCAGTGTCGACAGCTACCAGCAACTGCTGGCGTCCAATGTCGAGGAGCTCGAACGCCTGGCGCGGATGCTCGACAACATGCTGTTCCTGGCGCGCACCGACCCGGCCAGCGCGTTGCGCCAGCGCCAGGCGCTGGACGCAGCGGATGAAGTGGAGCGCATCGCGGATTATTTCGAAGGGTTGGCCGCTGACGTGGGCATGCATATCGTGGTCCAGGGCGCAGGCGAGATCTGGGCTGAGCCGATGCTCCTGCGCCGCGCCCTGGCGAACCTGTGCGCCAACGCCATCAAGTATGGAGCGCCGGGCTCGGCGCTGAGCATCCAGGCGATTGCAACCGACGAGGGCGTCAACGTGAGGGTCAGCAACCAGGGTGAGACCATTCCCGCCGAGCATTTGCCGCGGCTGTTCGAACGGTTCTACCGGGTGGATGAGTCCCGCGAGCGCTCCTCCCAATCCAATGGACTGGGGCTGTCGATCGTGGCCACCATCATGCAGCTGCATAACGGGCGGTATCGCGTCAGCAGTGAAGATGGCGTAACGACTTTCGAGTTGTTTTTTCCCGTACGGGAAGCGTGAACCATCGCCCCTTCAATCAAACGCCCCGTTGAGCACTTCGTAGATAATACCGGTGGCGATCGTTACCAATATCAGATCCGTACCCGCTTGCTGCCACTCATACCCATCGTAATGAGGCAGGCGCCCCGCCAGGCGACCATCGAGTTTCTTCGCGATACCGGGCGGCAGCGGCTTGCCGCGAGCCAGATTTTTCTGAATACCCGGCGGCAACGCAGGCCCTGGACTCCAGTAATCGCGGTTACCACCCACCAGGCTCAGCACACCGCCTCGATCAACGCTGGGCCCGCGGTTACCGGCCGAGCCTTTGCCTTTGGGTTTGTCGTGGCCCTGCCCCGCCGAATGATTACCTTTGTTGTTGCCCTGACCCTTGCCATTGCCGGGGTCAGCCAGGGCCATACCGCTGCCTGCCAACACTGCGAGCGACAACGCGACAGAGACGAACTTAGAGGACTTGATCATGGTGTACTTCCTAGGTGGACGCTTGTTTAACTGTAGTCGAGGTTATAGCCCCTCGAACTAAATCAGCTCACCCGGCCACCTGTTTCCACGATATCCATCCGGGTTCGCCAGGCGGCCGAGACCGCCAGGCGCAAGCCCTCCACCAACACAGGCAATTCCATCGACGGCTGACCGAACGCCGGCAAGCCCGGCACATGGATAAATCCACTGCGCACCTCAGTACCCACCAGCGCATGCTGCAATCGATAAAACACCTGATTGCACACGAAAGTCCCAGCCGTCTGCGAAACCGAGGCCGCAATACCCGCCTCACGTACCGTCCTGACCATGCTCTTGATCGGCAAAGTCGAGAAGTAAGCGGCAGGCCCACCTTCCACCACTGCCGTGTCGATCGGCTGGGCGCCGAGGTTGTCCGGGATACGCGCATCATTGACGTTGATCGCGACGCGCTCAATGGAAATATCACTGCGCCCGGGGCCCAGGCCGGTCGCGATGACCATGGCCGGTTGCAGCTCCTCTATCAGCCCAAGCAAGGTCTGGGCAGCAGTGGCAAAGGCGCAGGGCAATCGGCGCGCGACGATCCGCACGTCATCACTCAGCTCTACCCCTTCCAGCAGGCGTACCGCCTCCCAGGAGGGGTTCACCACGTCGTGGTCGAAAGGCTCGAAGCCGGTCAGCAATAGGGTTTTCATCCTGGCCTCACATCAACAGATAAAGCAGCACGATATTGACCACCAGCATCATCAACGCGGTGGGCAATTGGGCCTTGATCACCGCGTTCTTGTCCGGCAGTTCCAGCAATGCTGCCGGTACGATATTGAAGTTGGCCGCCATCGGTGTCATCAGCGTACCGCAGTAGCCGGAGAACATGCCGATCGCGGCCATGACCGCCGGGTTGCCGCCGTAGATGCCCACCAGCACCGGCACGCCGACGCCGCCGGTCATCACCGGAAACGCTGCGAAGCCGTTGCCCATGATCACCGTAAACAACGCCATGCCCAGCACATAGACCATTACCGCCACCAATTTGAAATCCAGATTGATGTAAGTGGTGGTGATGTGGGCGACCGCTGTGCCAACCCCGGCTTCATTGAACAACAGCCCGAGCATGGCCAGCATCTGCGGCAGCACCATGGCCCAGCCCAGGGCTTCGGTCAGGCGACGCGATTCGCGCAAGGCCTGCACGGGTGTATCGCGCGTCAGCCAGCAGGCCAGGCCAAGGGCGATCAGGCAGCCGATGCCGAGAGAGACGAAGGTAGTATTCTTCGGATCAAGCAGCGGCACACCGCCGATTTCGGTGTGCTTGAGCAATACCGAGCCAATCACCGTGGTCAGCGGAATGGCCAGCGCGGGTATGAATAGCTTGTGACCCAGGCGAGCGGCACTGGCGCGGGCCGCCTTGTCATGCAATTGCGCATGCTGGCCACGGCCAACGCCACCCAGGCCGGCAATCAGCGCCATTACTACAACGCCACCACCGATGACCACCGAGGGCAGGCGCTCTCCCACCAGGAACGGAATGGCAAACAGCAGCCAGAACAGCGCGCTCGACCAACGCTTGGGATGGGTGCGATCCAGCAGGATCATGCCGGCGGTGATCAGCAACAGCACACCGGCCAGCCAATACAGATATTGAATGGAAATAATCATTGCGCAGCCTCCACCGAGGGGGCGACGGTCATCTCACGGGTCAACCGTCGATCGAATCGATGCAGTCGAATGGCATGAATGATAAAGGCACAGATCGCCGTCGGGATGCCCCACACTGCGATATGCAGGGGCTCCACATCGATCCCCGAGCCCAGCAGAAAGGTATGCATCAAGGCGATCGCACCAAAGGCGACGAAGATGTCTTCACCGAAAAACAGCCCCACGTTGTCGGTGGCGGCACACATGGCCAATACCTTGTGACGCAGCTTGTCCGGCAGCTTGCCATAGCGTTTTTCCGCCGCGCCTTCGGCCATCGGCGCCAGCAACGGCCGCACCATCTGCGGATGCCCACCCAGGCTGGTCAGTCCCATGGCCGCAGTGGATTCACGTACAAACAGATAGATGATCAGCAGACGCCCGACCGTCGCGCGCTCGAAACGGGCGATCCAATTCTGTGCATGCAGGCGCAAGCCATGTCGCTCCAACAGGCCAATCACCGCCAGCGGTAATAACAGGATCAATTGCAGTGCACGGGTCTGAAGGAAACCGTCACCCATGGTGGCGAGAATTTTCTCCAGCGGAAACTGAGCGGCGAGCCCGGTAGCGATAGCGGCGGCAGTGACCACCAGCAACGGATTGAAGCGCAATACAAAGCCGACCACGATGACAAGTACGCCGATCAACGGCCATAAATTCACAACAGTTTGCATGGCGGAGAGGTCCTTTAGTGCGCGCTGCGGCGCCATTACAGCAGGATGTGAGCAAGAGGCTCACAGCATGAAAGTGGCGTGCAGTCGGCTCGGTTTTTTTATTGTTGACCCGGAAGGTCGAGCAGTGGCGGCAACTTTGCTGCCTTGAGGCGGGAGGTGTCCAACAAGAAAAACTGTTGCTGCAGACCAATAAATTTTGTCGAGATTGGCACTGCTGGAATCGGCAACTGGAGGGATTCGGGATTCGCCCTATACTCAACGATGATGCGCCTACGCAGCATCCAGGGTGCTATTGCCGACAATGAGGGCTCCAGCTATGTATGCCGGTCAGATGAGCAGTATGGCGACAGCAATTGGCGAGATACGTTGCCAGATGGTGGTCCAGATCATTTGCCTGCTGTCGGTGGCGACGCTTTTCTGTTGACCGAGACGTCAGCGTCGCAAGTGCGCCGCAACGCGCCGCTTTGCGTGGTATTGCCCGAATTTCAGGCAACAAAAAAGGGCCCACCTTTCGGTGAGCCCTTCTAGACCGCCCAGCAGAGCGGATTTTGTTTGGTAGGCGCGATTGGACTCGAACCAACGACCCCCACCATGTCAAGGTGGTGCTCTAACCAACTGAGCTACGTGCCTGCTGTGAGGCGGCATTCTACGGAATTCCGTAAGGGTGTCAACATCTTTTTTGCAGCTAACCCTATGAATATGCGAATTTTTTATTCGCGGGTCAGGCGCCCGCGAATTACGCGTGGCTGGCAGGCAATTTTCAACTCAGGTAGGATCGCCGCACTCGTAAAAAATATAAAACAGAGGTTCCAGGATGGCGAACACCCCCTACCCCCAGTCGTATTACGCCGCCTCCGCGAATGCGGTTCCGCCGCGCCCGGCATTGCAAGGCGAGGTCGAAACCGATGTCTGCGTAATTGGTGCCGGTTATACCGGTCTTTCCAGCGCGCTGTTTCTGCTCGAGAACGGTTTTCGCGTAACCGTCCTGGAAGCCGCCAGGGTAGGTTTTGGTGCGTCCGGCCGTAATGGCGGGCAGATCGTCAATAGCTACAGCCGCGACATCGACGTCATCGAGCGCAGCGTCGGGCCCAGGCAGGCGCAGTTGCTGGGCGAGATGGCATTCGAGGGTGGCAGGATCATTCGCGAGCGCGTGGCCAAATATCAGATCCAGTGCGACTTGAAGGACGGCGGTGTGTTCGCCGCCCTCAACAGCAAGCATATGGGCCATCTGGAATCACAGAAGCGCCTGTGGGAGCGCTACGGCCATACGCAACTTGAACTGCTGGACGAGCGCCGTATCCGCGAAGTCGTGGCCTGTGACAACTATGTGGGCGGCCTGCTGGACATGAGCGGTGGACACATCCATCCGCTCAACCTGGCATTGGGCGAAGCGGCGGCCGTCGAGTCCCTCGGCGGCACAATCTATGAGCAGTCGGCCGCCGTGCGCATCGAGCGCGGCGCCAACCCGGTGGTGCATACCGCCGAAGGCAAGGTCAGGGCCAAGTTCATCATTGTTGCGGGCAATGCCTACCTGGGGAACCTGGTGCCGGAGCTGGCGGCGAAATCAATGCCGTGCGGCACCCAGGTGATCACCACCGCACCACTGGGCGATGAGTTGGCCAAGACCTTGTTGCCGCAGGATTACTGTGTCGAAGACTGCAACTACCTGCTCGACTACTACCGCCTCACCCGCGACAAGCGTCTGATTTTCGGCGGCGGCGTGGTGTATGGCGCGCGGGACCCGGCGAATATAGAAGCGATCATTCGACCAAAGATGCTCAAGGCGTTCCCACAGCTCAAGGACGTGAAGATTGACTACGCCTGGACCGGCAATTTCCTGCTGACCCTGTCGCGCTTGCCACAGGTGGGCCGCCTCGGCGACAACATCTATTACTCACAGGGCTGCAGCGGCCATGGCGTGACGTATACGCACCTGGCAGGCAAGGTCCTGGCCGAGGCATTGAGAGGCCAGGCCGAGCGCTTTGATGCGTTTGCCGACCTGCCCCATTACCCGTTCCCAGGCGGACAGCTCTTACGCACACCGTTTGCCGCAATGGGCGCGTGGTATTACGGGCTGCGGGATAAACTGGGTTTTTGATGAACAACGGGAGCCGGTTCGCCGGCTACTCGCCTGGATTAGACAAATCGCAGACACAAAAAACCCCGGTCTTTCGACCAGGGTCTTTGCTATCGGATCAAAGCAGCCATCGGCTTCTTTGTGCTCCAAGGCGTTCAGCGGGCCTTGAGGCAGATATGGCGCAGCGGACGGGACTCGAACCCGCGACCCCCGGCGTGACAGGCCGGTATTCTAACCGACTGAACTACCGCTGCGTATCGCTTGGCTGACTGAGCGTAAAGCCTCAATCACCTTTGAACATCTGATCGATCAACCTGGGCTGTTCAATCTCAAGCTCGACACATCGAACCTGGAAAATATGGCGCAGCGGACGGGACTCGAACCCGCGACCCCCGGCGTGACAGGCCGGTATTCTAACCGACTGAACTACCGCTGCGCGTCGGTGCAACCTTTAACGTTGCGTCTTGCCCTAAGGCAAAACTCTCAAGAAGTGGTGGGTGATGACGGGATCGAACCGCCGACCCTCTGCTTGTAAGGCAGATGCTCTCCCAGCTGAGCTAATCACCCTTTGCTTCGTTGAGGCCGCGAAATTTACGCAGGTAGCGGACCTAAGTCAATAGCAGGATTGAGTTTTTTTCAAAAACAGCTGTAAGCAGCAAGCTTCAAGCCGCAAGTTCAAAGCCAGCAAAAATCTGCTCTCACTTGCAGCTTGCAGCTTGAATCTGCATCTCACTGCTCATAGATCATCTTCTTGCTCATGCCGCCGTCCACCACGAACTCTTGTCCGGTGACAAACCCGGCCTGGCGCGACAGCAGCCATGCCACCATGGCCGCCACGTCCTCCACCGTCCCTACCCGGCCCGCCGGATGCTGCGCATGATCGACATCGGTAAGCGGCTCGGCCCGCCGCGCAGCAGGATCACGCGCATCGATCCAGCCGGGGCTGACCGCATTGACCCGCACTTCCGGCCCCAGGCTCATCGCCAGGGCGTGAGTCAGCGCCAGCAGGCCACCCTTGCTCGCCGCGTAGGCTTCGGTGTCCGGCTCCGACTGGCGGGCCCGTGTCGAGGCCAGGTTGACGATAGCGCCACCATGGGCGCGCAGGTACGGCGCGCAATGCTTGGCCAGCAGCATCGGCCCACTGAGGTTCACTGCCAGCACGCGGTTCCAGTACGCCAGGTCGAGGCTTTCCAGGGTGATATTGCGCGGATCGGCCACCGCCGCATTGCACACCAACGCATCCAGGCGCCCAAACTGCCCCAATACCTCGGCGACACCCTGGGCCACCTGCTTCTCGTCGGCCACATCCATGGTGATAAACCAGGCATTCTCGCCCAGCACCTTGGACACCTTGGAACCGCGCTCTCGGTCCAGGTCGGTCAACACCACCTGCCAGCCCTCACTGATCAGCCACGCCGCAATCCCGAGACCAATGCCGCGCGCCGCGCCGGTTACCAGCGCAACGCGCCCGTTAGTGGCCGCTGCGGCCTCCATGGACCACTCGATCACAAGGCCGCCAGCCCGCGGGCCAGGTCAGCCTGCAAGTCCGCCACATCCTCCAGCCCGACCGCGATGCGAATCAGGCTGTCACGGATGCCCGCGGCTTCACGCTCCTGCGGCGCCAGACGCCCGTGGGAGGTGGTGCTCGGGTGCGTGATGGTGGTCTTGCTGTCACCCAGGTTGGCGGTGATCGAGATCAGACGCGTGGCATCGATAAAGCGCCAGGCGCCCTCTTTGCCACCCTTCACCTCGAAACTCACCACTGCGCCGAAACCGCGCTGCTGGCGCTGAGCCAAGGCGTGCTGCGGATGGCTTTTCAGGCCGGCGTAATGCACCTTCTCGATACCGTCCTGCTGTTCCAGCCATTCGGCCAGGGCCTGGGCATTGGCGCAATGGGCCTTCATGCGCAGGCTGAGGGTTTCCAGGCCTTTGAGAAAGATCCAGGCATTGAACGGGCTCAGGGTCGGGCCGGCGGTGCGCAGGAAGCCCACCACCTCCTTCATCTGCTCGCCGCGACCGGCCACCACGCCACCCATGCAACGGCCCTGGCCGTCGATAAACTTGGTGGCCGAATGCACCACAATGTCCGCGCCCAACTTCAACGGCTGTTGCAGGGCCGGGGTGCAGAAACAGTTGTCGACCACCAGCATGGCGCCCCTGGCATGCGCCACTTCGGACAGCGCGGCGATATCCACCAGTTCCGCCAGCGGGTTGGACGGCGACTCGACGAACAGCAGGCGGGTATTGGCCTTGATCGCCGCATCCCACCCGGACAAATCCGCCAGGGGCACGTAGTCCACTTCGATACCGAAGCGCTTGAAATACTTCTCGAACAGGCTGATGGTCGAACCGAACACGCTGCGCGACACCAGTACGTGATCGCCAGCACTGCACAGGCTCATCACCACCGCCAGGATGGCCGCCATGCCGGTCGCCGTGGCCACCGCCTGCTCTGCGCCCTCCAGGGCGGCGATGCGCTCTTCGAACGCACGTACGGTCGGGTTGGTATAGCGCGAGTAAACGTTGCCCGGCACTTCACCGGCAAAGCGCGCGGCGGCGTCGGCCGCCGTGCGGAACACATAACTGGAGGTGAAGAACATCGGGTCACCGTGCTCCGCTTCCGGGGTACGGTGCTGGCCGGCGCGCACAGCCAGGGTATCGAAAGCTACGCCATCGAGGTCGCTGTCCAACCGACCGGCATCCCATTCCTGACTCATGCTGCGACTCCTTACACAAATTCTTTGTTTAAGATACAAAACCGGCCCCTCAGGGCCGGTGTCTACTCAGTTGTTGTACAGATCGATGATCGCACTGACCGCCTGGGTCTTGATCTTGGACGAGTCGTTGCGCGCCTGCTCGATCTTGTTCAGGTAGGCCTCATCGACGTCACCGGTCACGTACTTGCCATCGAACACGGCGCAGTCGAACTCGGCGATCTTGATCTTGCCGCCGCCAACCGCCTCGATCAGGTCAGGCAGGTCCTGGTAGATCAACCAGTCGGCACCGATCAGGTCGGCCACGTCTTGCGTGGAACGATTGTGGGCGATCAGTTCGTGGGCGCTCGGCATGTCGATACCGTACACGTTCGGGTAGCGCACGGCGGGCGCGGCAGAACAGAAATACACGTTCTTCGCGCCGGCTTCACGGGCCATCTGGATGATCTGCTTGCAGGTGGTACCACGCACGATCGAGTCATCCACCAGCATAACGTTCTTGCCGCGGAATTCCAGCTCGATGGCATTGAGCTTCTGGCGCACCGACTTCTTGCGTGCCGCCTGGCCGGGCATGATGAAGGTACGGCCGATGTAACGGTTCTTGACGAAGCCTTCGCGGAACTTGACGCCCAGGTGGTTGGCCAGCTCCAGCGCAGCGGTACGGCTGGTGTCCGGGATGGGGATGACCACGTCGATGTCGTGCTCGGGACGCTCGCGCAGGATCTTCTCGGCCAGCTTCTCACCCATGCGCAGGCGTGCCTTGTAGACCGACACGCCGTCGATGATCGAATCCGGACGCGCCAGGTAGACGTGTTCGAAGATGCATGGCGTGAGTTTCGGCGCTACGGCGCACTGACGGGTGTGCAGCTTGCCGTCTTCAGTGATGTAGACCGCTTCACCCGGTGCCAGGTCGCGGATCAACGTGAAGCCCAGTACATCCAGGGACACGCTTTCGGAGGCGATCATGTACTCGACGCCTTCGTCGGTGTGACGCTGGCCGAACACGATCGGGCGGATGCCGTGGGGGTCACGGAAACCGACGATGCCGTAACCGGTGATCATCGCCACCACGGCGTAACCACCGACGCACCGGTTGTGCACGTCGATCACCGCGGCAAACACGTCTTCTTCGGTGGGCTGCAGCTTGCCGCGCTGGGCCAGCTCGTGGGCGAACACGTTGAGCAGTACTTCCGAGTCGGAACTGGTGTTGACGTGGCGCAGGTCGGATTCGTAAATCTCCTTGGCCAGCTGTTCAACGTTGGTCAGGTTGCCGTTATGCGCCAAGGTAATGCCGTAAGGCGAGTTGACGTAGAACGGTTGAGCTTCGGCCGAGGTCGAGCTACCGGCGGTCGGGTAACGCACATGGCCAATGCCCATGTGCCCGACCAGGCGCTGCATATGACGTTGGTGGAACACGTCACGCACCAGGCCATTGTCCTTGCGCAGGAATAACCGGCCGTCGTGGCTGGTCACAATACCGGCAGCATCCTGGCCGCGGTGCTGGAGGACGGTTAGCGCGTCATACAGCGCCTGATTGACGTTCGACTTACCGACGATACCGACGATGCCACACATGCGACGCAACCCCTACTTAATGAATCTTGACTGAACACCACTTACTGAGGCGTGTTGGCCGGCAAGAGGTGTTCCTTGAACGGAAGATCAGCGGGTACGCTGATTCCGCTGGCCAGCCACTGACTGCTCCACCCCAATATGAGGTTCTTGGACCAATCTGCAACCAATAGAAATTTTGGCACGAGTACCGACTCCTGCCACCACGCATCCTGCTGTACCGGCCCCAGGCTCAACAGCCCGACCGCCACGACCACCAGCAACGCGCCCCGCGCGGCGCCGAAGGCCATGCCGAGAAATCGATCGGTCCCGGAAAGACCGGTGACACGTATCAACTCGCCAATCAGATAATTGACCATTGCCCCCACCAGCAGCGTGGCGATGAACATGATGGCGCAGCCCGCGATGACGCGGGCCGAGGGTGTCTCGATGTACCCGGCCATGTAGACCGACAGTGAACCACCGAACATCCAGGCTACGACTCCTGCGATGATCCAGGTCAGCAACGACAGTGCTTCTTTTACGAAGCCGCGGCTCAGACTGATCAAAGCGGAGATGGCGACGATTGCAACGATCGCCCAATCAACCCAGGTAAATGGCACAGTGCAGCCTACGTACGGATAAGGCGGCGCATTTTAGCAGAGCGCCGGGCTATCGGTAAGCGGTGATTACGGGTGCTTTGCAAATCAATAGATTGGGCAGTGCGAACACTATTTCAAGACCGCTGAAAACAATGTGGGAGGGGGCTTGCCCCCGATGGCAGTGGTTCAGTGTCAGATGTACTGACTGACCCACCGCTATCGGGGGCAAGCCCCCTCCCACATTTTGACCTTATCGTGCCGCCTAGCCGCGCTCAGGCTGGAAACGGGTCACAAACCCCTTGAGGTTCTGCTGGCGATCGAGCAAATCGCGCAGGCGATCGGCTTCGGCGCGCTCGATCAGCGGGCCGATAAACACACGGTTCTTGCCATCGGCGCTGCGGATATACGCGTTGTAGCCTTGGGCGCGCAGCTTTTTCTGCAAGGCGTCGGCGCCTTCGCGGTTGCCCAGGCTGGCCACTTGAATCGACCAACTGATCGGCAACCCATTCGGGTCGATACGACTCTGACCGACATCCGGCTTGCCCGGCGCGGCCGGCTGTGGCGCGACCGGCTTGGGCGCAGGGGTCGGCGCGGCAGGCTTGGCGGCTGCGACAGGCGCTGCCGGAGCCGGCTTGACCACCGGAACACTCGGCTGCACCGGCATGGACGGCGCCTGCTGTGCAGCGACCTCGGCGTCGGTCGGCACGGGCTCTTGCTCAGGCAGCGCTTGCGGTTCAGGCACCACCACCGGTTCCACCTGAACCTGAGGCACCACCGGCGCCTGTGGCGCAGCCGGCGCTTCAACCACCACCTGGCGCTGTTCGTCCTGACGGGAGAACAGCATCGGCAGGAAAATCACCGCCAATGCCACCAACACCAGGGCTCCCACCATCCGCTGCTTGTATGCGCTATCGAGTAATGCCATGTGCAGCTTCCTCCGTGGAGCGCCGGGCCAGCCATTCGAGCGCCTCGGCAACACAATAAAATGATCCGAACAACAGAATCTCGTCGTCGGCCGTCGCCACCGCACATTGCGCCTCAAGGGCCGCAGTGACGCTTGCATACGACGCCACCGGCGCACCAAGGTTCTGCAAGGCAACTTGCAGTTCAGCTGCCGCACGGCTACGCGGGGTATCAAGCGGTGCAACGGCCCAGGCCCCTACGCTGCCGAGCAACGGCGCAACCACGCCATCAAGATCCTTGTCAGCCAGCAAGCCGAACACCGCCAGGCGACGGCCGGACAATGGCGTGCGCATCAGCCGCTGCGCCAGGTATTCAGCGGCGTGGGGGTTATGCCCCACATCCAGCAGCAGGTTAAGACGCTTGCCTTGCCACTCGACGGCGCGCCGATCCAGGCGCCCCACTACCCGCGTCGCCAGCAGGGTTGCGGCAATTTGCCCGGGATTCCACGGCAGATCCAGCAACAGATAGGCTTGCAGCGCGAGCGCGGCATTTTCCATCGGCAGGTTCAGCAGCGGCAAATCGCGCAACACTACCTGTTGACCCCGCGCATCGCGCCCGGACCATTGCCAATGCTGATCGCCGATCTCGAGACTGAAATCACGCCCGCGCAGGTAAAACGGGCAATCGAGCTCACGCACCTTGTCCAGCAAGGGTTGCGGTGGGTCAAGATCACCGCACAGCGCAGGCTTGCCCGGGCGAAAGATCCCGGCCTTTTCGTACGCCACGGATTCGCGGGTATCGCCCAGGTAATCGACATGGTCGACACCGATACTGGTGACCAGCGCCACGTCGGCATCCACCACGTTGACCGTGTCCAGACGCCCGCCCAGGCCCACTTCCAGCACGACGATATCGAGCTGCGCACGCTCGAACAGCCACAACGCCGCCAGGGTGCCCATCTCGAAATAGGTCAGGGAAATATCGCCACGCCCCGCATCGAGGGCGGCGAAGGCTTCGCAGAGTTGCGCGTCGCTCGCTTCGACGCCATTGAGCTGCACCCGCTCGTTATAGCGCAGCAGATGCGGCGAACTGTATACGCCGACTTTCAGCCCTTGGGCTTGCAGCAACGCGGCGACAAAGGCGCAGGTCGAGCCTTTGCCATTGGTGCCGGTAACGGTGATCACACGCGGTGCCGGACGCCCCAACCCCAGGCGGGCCGCTACCTGTTGCGAGCGCTCCAGGCCCATGTCGATGGCGGACGGATGCAACTGCTCAAGGTAGGCGAGCCATTCGCCCAGGGAACGTTCGGTCATAGGTTTGCCGGCACCGGCGGCACAACGATCGGCTCGACTTTGGGTGCGACGTAGACAGGCGTTGGCAGGCCCATCATTTGCGCCAGCAGGTTACCCAGCCGTGGCCGCAGCTCGCCGCGCGGGATAATCAGGTCGATGGCGCCGTGTTCCAGCAGGAACTCGCTGCGCTGGAAACCTTCCGGCAGTTTTTCACGCACGGTCTGCTCGATGACGCGCGGGCCGGCGAAGCCGATCAGGGCCTTCGGCTCGCCGACGATCACATCGCCCAGCATCGCCAGGCTGGCGGAAACGCCGCCGTACACCGGGTCGGTCAATACCGAGATGAACGGAATGCCTTCTTCGCGCAGACGCGCCAATACCGCCGAGGTCTTGGCCATTTGCATCAGGGAAATCAGCGCTTCCTGCATACGCGCGCCACCGGAGGCGGCGAAGCAGATCATCGGGCAACGGTTTTCCAGGGCATAGTTGGCAGCGCGCACGAAACGCTCGCCGACGATGGCACCCATCGAGCCGCCCATGAAGGAGAACTCGAACGCCGACACCACTACCGGCATGCCCAGCAGCTTGCCGCTGACGGAGATCAGCGCGTCTTTCTCGCCGGTCTGCTTCTGCGCACCGACCAGACGGTCCTTGTACTTCTTGCTGTCGCGGAACTTGAGACGGTCGACCGGCTCCAGGTCAGCGCCCAGCTCGTTGCGGCCGTCGGCGTCGAGGAAGATGTCGATACGCGCGCGTGCGCCAATACGCATGTGGTGGTTGCACTTGGGGCAAACGTCCAGGGTCTTTTCCAGTTCCGGGCGGTACAGCACCGCGTCGCAGGACGGGCACTTGTGCCACAGACCTTCAGGAACCGAGCTTTTCTTCACCTCGGAACGCATGATCGAAGGGATCAGTTTGTCTACTAACCAGTTGCTCATGCTTTCTTTCTCCAGTACCGGTGGCTTGAACACAGCCCCGCGTATGCCCTTGAGCTAAATTCATATGTGGCGATGATGTCGGCGGGACGGGGTCAGAGGCTCGACCAGCCATTTCCCGCCTGTATCCTCAGCCTTCCAGACAACCTGCCAGCGCAGGGTTGCCACTTCGTTTCCGGGCCTCCCGCAGGCGGCGCCGGTGCTGTTTTACACAGTGGTAGTTATGGACGGCGGCAGACTGCCAGCCGTCACATCGCACCGCTGCTGTTGCGCACGGCCTGCACGAATGCGCGAATCCTGGCGTGATCCTTGATGCCCTTGCCCTGCTCCACCCCGCCGCTGACATCCACGGCATACGGCCGGACCTGCTCGATGGCCGCGCCGACATTCAAAGGGGTGAGCCCACCGGCCAGAATCACCGGCTTGCTCAAGCGCGCCGGGATCAGCGACCAGTCGAACGCTTCGCCCGTACCGCCGGGAACGCCTTCGACATAGGTGTCCAGCAGAATCCCGCGCGCCCCCGTATAGGCGGCACAGGCGGCAGCGATATCATCGCCGGCCTTGACGCGCAGCGCCTTGATGTAGGGGCGCTGATAGCGCTCGCATTCGTCCGGGGTTTCGTCGCCATGAAACTGCAGCATGTCCAGCGGCACGGAATCCAGGGTTTCATTGAGTTCACACCGGCTGGCGTTGACGAACAAGCCCACAGTGGTCACGAACGGTGGCAGCGCAGCGATGATGGCCCGCGCCTGCAACACATTCACCGCTCGCGGGCTCCTGGCGTAAAACACCAGACCAATGGCATCCGCCCCCGCCTCGACCGCCGCCAACGCGTCTTCGATGCGGGTAATCCCGCAAATCTTGCTGCGAACGGCTGACATATCGTAGAAACCTCAGGGATTGAACCGAGAAAGTCCCGGATGGTAACAAAAGCTCTTCCGGGCGTCAGCCGTCAAGTTCGCTGAAACCGGTGAGGAAGTGTGGCCCGATAAAACGCTCCGGCAGCTCGAACTCATCACGGTACTCCACCTCCACCAGATACAGGCCGAACGGATGCGCCGTCACCCCACCGGTACGGCGCACGCGGCTTTCCAGCACTTCCCTGGCCCATTGCACCGGACGCTCGCCGGTACCGATGGTCATCAGCACACCCGCAATGTTACGCACCATATGGTGCAGGAACGCCCCGGCACGGATATCCAGCACAATCATCTTGCCATGACGGGTCACGCGCAGATGGTGGACTTCCTTGATCGGCGATTTGGCCTGGCATTGGCCGGCACGGAACGCGCTGAAATCATGCACCCCCACAAGGTGTTGCGCAGCCTCGGCCATGCGCTCGGCATCCAGCGGGCGGTGGTTCCAGGTAATTTCCTGGTTCAGGTGCGCCGGGCGGATCTGATCGTTATAGATCACGTAGCGGTAGCGCCGGGCGATGGCCTTGAAGCGCGCATGAAAATGCGCCGGCATGACCTTGGCCCAGGTGACGCTAACGTCATGGGGCAGATTGATATTGGCGCCCATTACCCAGGCCTTCATCGAGCGTTCGGCCTGGGTGTCGAAATGCACCACCTGACCGCAGGCATGCACGCCCGCGTCGGTCCGCCCGGCACACATCAGCGACACCGGCGAGTCAGCGACTTTCGATAAAGCGTTTTCCAGGGTTTCCTGCACCGTCAGCACGCCGGATGCCTGGCGTTGCCAGCCGCGATAGCGCGAGCCTTTGTATTCCACGCCCAGCGCGATGCGGTAAAAGCCTGCGGCCGCCATTTCGGCGGCCGCGTTATCTATATTTGCCAAGAACTGAGAGCCTGATGAGTTGCGCGAAGGCAGCCATTATAAAGGCGACGGCTGCGCGACGGGCGCTTTTGTTGGAGAGGGGCGCCAAGCCAACTGTGGGAGGAAGCACGCCCTGTCTCACAATGGATGTTTATCAGCCTTCAGATTCGGCCGAGCATTTCCTTGGCCTCGCCGCGCTGGGTCTCGTTGCCCTCGGTCAGTACTTCGGACAGGATGTCCTTGGCGCCATCGGCATCCCCCATGTCGATATAAGCCTGGGCCAGGTCCAGCTTGGTGGCGACTTCATCGGTACCCGACAGGAAGTCGAACTCAGGCTCATCGTCACCGAGCGCCGCATCTTCAGCCGTGAACGAGGGTTCGATGGAGGGGTGCTCCAGGCTCTGGGACAGACGGTCCAACTCGGCGTTGACGTCATCCAGCTCCGACGCGAAGGCATCCGGCTTGGGCGCCGATTCGGGCTCATCCGCCAGGGAGAGGTCGAAATCTTCCGGCAAATCGAAGTCGTCCAGAGCTGCTGGGGTCAGGGTCGGCGGCTCGACGGCAGACACGTCCTTCATCTGCTCTTCGAGCCCGGAC
The DNA here is from genome assembly GCF_005233615.1 of Pseudomonas sp. CFBP13528. Taxonomy (NCBI): domain Bacteria; kingdom Pseudomonadati; phylum Pseudomonadota; class Gammaproteobacteria; order Pseudomonadales; family Pseudomonadaceae; genus Pseudomonas; species Pseudomonas sp. CFBP13528. The sequence goes on along the minus strand of NZ_QGAJ01000004.1, from coordinate 140,965 downwards.
AGGAAGTCGTCATCCGATTGCGCAGACGCCGGTGCGTCCAGTTGCAGATCAAGGTCGAAGTCCGACAGTTCATCGGCACGTGCATTGGCTGCCGTCTGCTGCTGAAGAAGCGCCTCGAATGTCTGCTGATCATCGACCTCAGCCGGCGATGCCGCTTCCAGCTCGTCCAGGCTCAGATCGAAATCGGTGTCCAACGGTTCCGGCTGCGACGCAGCCGGCTTGTCTTCCAGCAAATCCTTGACGTACTGGGCGTCCAGGGCTGCAGCGGCCACTGCCGCGCTTACACCTGCCGCCAATACCGCCATGGCCGGGAAACGGCGTTTGAGCTGCTCGACCTGGGCATGGTTTTCACCGTTGGCCACCAGTTGCCGCTCCTGATTGACGAAACCGTCCTTGTCATTTTGCAGGCCGTACACTTCCATCAGCTTCAAACGCAGATCGCTGCGCTTGGGCTCGTGCTTGATCGCTTGTTCGAGCACATCGGCCGCCTGGTTCAGGTGGCCACGGTCGATATGGGACTGGGCCTGGGCCAGCGCATCGTTGGCGTTCTGCGGGGCAACCGCAACCGCCAGCGGCGCAAGCACCGAGGCGACGCTCGGCACGACCGGCTCAACCACCGGAGCGCGCGCAGGCGCGGGTGCAGGCGCTACATTCGGCGGCGGCACTTCCAGGCCTTCGAAACTGTCGGAGGGCAGGTCGCGCTCCAGGCTCGATGTGAACTCCGGCTCCTCAGCCAGCGCTCGCGCCATGCGCAGGTGCTTCTCTTCTTCAAGACGGGCGTTGCGATGACGCACCCACAGCAGCAGGAGCAGCAACGCCAGAATGATGGCCGCACCACCGAGCACACCGAGCACGATAGGGTTGGTCAACAGCTCATTGAATTTGCCTTCGGTGGTTGCAGGCGCGGCAACCGGCTTGGCAGGTTCCGGAGCAGGTGCGGCAACCGGGGCTTGTGCGGCAGGCGCCGGCTCATCGGCCGACGGCGCAGGCATCGCCGCCGCCTCGGGCGCTGCTGCTGCCGTCACGGGCGCCACTGCATCGCCCTTCTCGGCCTGCAACCGGGCCAGTTGATCATTTTTCAGTTGAATCAGCTTTTGCAGCTTGTCCAACTGGCTTTGCAAATCTGCCGCGCGGCTTTTGAGCTCTTCGTTATCGCGACGGGTGGTGTCCAGTTGCTCTTGAGTCATCGCCAGCTTGTCGCTCAACGCACGGCTGTCGCCCGCCTTGCCGTTTGCACCTTTTTTGGCTGCTTCGGCCGACACCAGGCTCAGGTTGTCCTTGGCATTGGTGCTCGACGGCGCGTTGCCAGTCTCGGTGCGCTTGGTGGCGTCCAACTGGGCCTTGCCTGCCACTTGCTGGTTGGCGGTACGGCGGCCCTGGCGCCAGGCGGCGTTCTGCGCAGTCACTTCGGCGATCGCCTGGGGTTGCGCCAGCGCGGTGCTTTGCACGGTGTCCGGCAGGCGCAGGACCTGGCCGGTTTTCAAGCGGTTGATGTTGCCATCGACAAAGGCATTTGGGTTGAGCGCCTGAATGGCCAGCATGGTCTGTTGCACAGAGCCACCATTGCGGTTTTTCTCGGCAATTTCCCACAAGGTGTCGCGAGCCGTGGTGGTATGTTGCGCAGGCTTGCTGACGGCGGACGCGGTGCCGGCCGGCGCACTCAAGCGCGGCGCCGGGGCGCTGGCAGCCGATGTAGGCGGGTCGAATTTGGCGGGATCGAGCAGCACGCTGTAGTCACGCATCAGGCGGCCATTAGGCCATTGCACCTGCAACAGAAAGCGCACATAGGAATCGGGCAGCGGTTTGTCGGAGGTGACGCGCACCACGCTGCGGCCATTGGGATTGACCACCGGCGTAAAGGTGAGCTGGTCGAGAAAGGCCTGGCGATCGACACCCGCATCGACGAACGCCTGGGACGACGCCAGGCTCGGGGTGATCTCGGACGCCGTGAGGCCACCGACGTCGAGCAACTCGATTTCCACCGACAGCGGCTGGTTCAACTTCGACTTGAGGGTCATCTCCCCAAGTTGCAGCGCCTGCGCCATACCGGAGGACAGCGCCGAGGCGGCCGCTATTGCTAACACCAGTTTGCGAACTTGAACCATAGCCTCATCCTTTGTCTGAACACTCCCCGGCTTGCGAGAAGGTTGGTAACCGCTGCCATAAGGCATGGCGAGCCGATAGGTCACCGACACGCTTGTGTTCCGCTTTGGGCCAAGCATAGCGCTTGGTGAGAATCAATCTACAAATTGACGCCAAGTATCTTTTACGCAAGGCCTTTTATCAACAACTGCGCCAGCTGCACGGCGTTAAGCGCAGCCCCTTTGCGTACGTTATCTGACGTCAGCCACAGATTTAGTTCCGCCGGGTCGTCGACGCCCGCGCGCACTCGTCCTACATAAACAACGTCCTGACCCACTGCATCGCCGACTGCCGTTGGGTAGTCGCCCGCCTCGACCAGCTCGATACCCGGCGCCGCCTCAAGCGCGCCGCTCACCGCAGCCAGATCGGCCGGCGCGCCCAACTGCAGCGACACAGTCAGGCTATCGCCGAAAAACACCGGGGCTTGAATGCACGTGGCGGAAATTTTCAGTAAAGGTGTTTCCAGTACGGCGCGCAATTCATGTACGAGACGTTTCTCCAGCGCCGTGTGACCCTGGGCGTCTGGCGTGCCGACTTGTGCCAGCAGGTTGAAGGCCACTTGCCGATCAAAGAAGGTCGGCTCCAGCGGACGCACATTCAACAGCTCGGCGGTCTGGCGGGCCAACTCACTCACGGCCTCGCGGCCCAGGGCAGACACGGCCAGGTTGGCGGTGACGCTCACGCGCTGGATATCCAGCAGGCCACGCAACGGCGCCAGCACCACCGCCAGGTAAGTGGCGGACGGGCTCGGGCTGGCGATTTGAAACGGTTTCTTCAAGTCTTTGAGCACATGGGCATTGGCTTGCGGCACCACGTGCGGCGCCTGCTCGGCAGGCAACGCGCCAGACAAGTCGATCACCGAACAACCGGCGGCAATGGCGCGTGGAGCGAAGCTCAAGGTCACCGCCGGGCCGGCCGCGAAGAAAGCCAGTTGCGCCTTGCTGAAATCGAATTCGTCGACTTCCTTTACCCGCAGATTCTTGCCCCGGAACGGTACCGAGGCACCGGCGGAATTGTTGCCCGCCAGCAAATAAAGGGTGCCTACCGGGAAGTCCAGCTCTTCGAGAATCTGTACCAGGGTTTCGCCAACGGTGCCGGTGGCGCCGATCACGGCGATTTCAAAGGTCTGGGTCATGGGGCTTGCCTCGGGCATTGCGGGGGAGCGGCACTTTACCGGGTGACAGGGGGTGAGGCAATTGGCCTGGGGCTTGTGGAGTGGCTGATGGCCTAATCGGGGGCAAGCCCCCTCCCACAGGGTGATGTGTGAACGCATTCAAATGTGGGAGGGGGCTTGCCCCCGATTAGGCCCTGGCAGGCAACAAAAAACCCGCGCCTGTCACCAGAGCGCGGGTTTCCCGGTACAAGCAGCGATCAACGCTCGAGCAAAATCCGCAGCATGCGACGCAACGGCTCGGCCGCGCCCCACAGCAACTGGTCGCCAACGGTAAACGCGCCGAGGAACTGGCTGCCCATGTTCAGCTTGCGCAGACGGCCCACCGGTACATTCAGGGTGCCGGTGACCTTGGTCGGGCTCAGCTCCTGCATGCTGATATCGCGGTTGTTCGGCACCAGCTTGACCCAGGGGTTGTGCTGGCTGATCAACCCTTCGATATCGGCGATCGGCACGTCTTTGTTCAGCTTGATGGTCAGCGCCTGGCTGTGGCAGCGCATGGCGCCGATGCGCACGCAGATGCCATCCACCGGGATCGGATTCTTGAAGCGACCGAGGATCTTGTTGGTCTCGGCCTGGGCCTTCCACTCTTCGCGGCTCTGGCCGTTCGGCAGTTCCTTGTCGATCCACGGGATCAGGCTACCGGCCAATGGCACGCCGAAGTTTTCGGTCGGATAAGCTTCGCTGCGCATGGCGTCGGCCACGCGGCGGTCAATATCCAGGATCGCGCTGGCGGGGTCGGCCAGTTGATCGGCAACCGCAGCGTGGGTCGCGCCCATCTGTTTGATCAGTTCACGCATGTTCTGCGCGCCGGCACCGGAGGCCGCCTGATAGGTCATGGCGCTCATCCACTCGACCAGACCGGCCTCGAACAAGCCACCCAGGCCCATCAGCATCAGACTGACGGTGCAGTTGCCGCCCACATAATTGCGGGTGCCGGCGTCCAGCTGCTGGTCGATGACCTTGCGGTTGACCGGGTCGAGGATGATCACCGCATCGTCCTGCATGCGCAGGCTCGACGCGGCGTCGATCCAGTAGCCCTGCCAGCCGGCTTCGCGCAGCTTGGGGAAGACTTCGCTGGTGTAGTCGCCACCCTGGCAGGTCAGAATCACATCGAGGGTCTTGAGCTCTTCAATGCTGTAGGCATCCTTGAGCGGCGCAATATCCTTGCCCACGGACGGCCCTTGGCCACCTACGTTCGAAGTGGTGAAAAACACCGGCTCGATAAGATCGAAATCCTGCTCTTCCAGCATCCGCTGCATGAGCACGGAACCGACCATGCCGCGCCAACCGATCAGACCTACACGTTTCATCGCAACTACACCTTGTTAAAAAGTGGGCCGCCTTGCAGCAACAACTGCAAGCGGGCCCGAGAGATTACAGATTCCGCAGCGCGGCGACTACAGCATCGCCCATTTCTTGCGTCCCGACTTTGGTGCAGCCCTGCGACCAGATGTCGCCGGTGCGCAAGCCCTGGTCCAGTACCAGGCTTACGGCCTTCTCGATCGCATCGGCCGCATCGCTCAGGTTGAAGCTGTAACGCAGCATCATCGACACCGACAGAATCGTCGCCAACGGGTTGGCAATGCCCTGGCCTGCGATGTCGGGTGCAGAACCGTGGCACGGCTCGTACATACCTTTGTTGTTTGTGTCCAGGGAGGCCGACGGCAGCATGCCGATGGAACCGGTGAGCATCGACGCCTGGTCGGACAGGATATCGCCGAACAGGTTGTCGGTGACGATCACGTCGAACTGCTTGGGCGCACGCACCAGTTGCATGGCGGCGTTGTCGACGTACATGTGGCTCAGCTCGACGTCCGGGTAATCCTTGGCGACCTCTTCGACGATCTCACGCCACAGTTGGCTGGAAGCCAGTACGTTGGCCTTATCGACCGAGCAGACCTTCTTGCCACGTACACGGGCCATGTCGAAACCGACACGGGCGATGCGGCGGATTTCGCTCTCGCTGTACGGCAGGGTGTCGTAGGCCTGACGCTCGCCATTCTCCAACTCGCGCACGCCGCGTGGCGAGCCGAAATAGATACCGCCGGTCAGCTCACGCACGATCAGGATATCCAGGCCCGCCACCACTTCCGGCTTGAGGCTCGAGGCGTCGGCCAGTTGCGGATAGAGGATGGCCGGGCGCAGGTTGCCGAACAGGCCCAGTTGCGCACGGATTTTCAGCAGGCCGCGCTCAGGACGGATATCCCGCTCGATCTTGTCCCACTTCGGGCCGCCCACGGCGCCCAGCAGCACAGCGTCGGCCGCGCGGGCACGGTCCAGGGTCTCGTCGGCCAGGGGCACGCCGTGCTTGTCGATGGCTGCGCCGCCGATCACGTCGTGGCTCAGCGCGAAGCCCAGGCTGTATTTGGCGTTGGCCAATTCCAGCACCTTGACCGCCTCGGCCATGATTTCCGGACCAATACCGTCGCCAGGGAGAATCAGAATCTGCTTGCTCATGGGTTCCTCATTTCATCGAGCGACCTGCTCGTGGGCAGGTCGGGAAAAATCAATCAGCGCTCGGCCCACACCACCAGCACGTCAGTGCTGAAGGTGCCGTCGGCTTGAATCTCGTAATAATCGCGCACTTCCTGGCCCATTGCCTGTTGCAGCTCCAGGATGGCTGCGCGCAAAGCCTGCGGGGTACGCATGCGTTCGACCCACGACGTGTATTCCAGGCGCAGGCGCTGGCGGCTGCTGTTGCGCACATGCAAGCCGGCCTCGCTGAGCTGGCGCATCCACTCGGCGGCGGAGTAATCACGCACATGGCTGGTGTCGCGCAGCACTTCGACGGTTTGCAGGTAAGTGTCCAGCAACGGGCTGCCCGGTGACAACACGTCCACGAAGGCCGCCACGCCGCCCGGCTTGAGCACTCGCCGCACTTCGCGCAGGGCCAGGCCGAGGTCGCTCCAGTGGTGGGCCGAATAACGACTGAACACGAAGTCGAACTCGCCATCGGCGAACGGCAGGCGTTCAGCGGCGCCGTTCACGGTGCTGATATTGGTGAAACCGCGATCTTGCGCAGCGGCGGCCACCACGTCGAGCATTGGCTGGGACAGGTCGTAGGCCACCACCTCTTTCACCAACGGCGCGACATGGAAACTGACATGACCGGCACCGCAACCCAGGTCCAGCAGTCGTGCACTGCCCTGCCCGGCCAGTTCGGCCTGAAGCAGCGCGAATTCGGTGCCCTGGGCGTGAACGGCGCTGCTCAGGTAGGCGGCGGCTTGTTCGCCGAATTGTTTTTGCACGACTTGGGTGTGGGCGGTGGTGGTCATGGGGGCTTTCCCTGGATTTTGTGTTGTTAACACCGGCCTCATCGGGGCAAGCCCCTCCCATCTTTTGATCTGTGAATACATTCAAATGTGGGAGGGGGCTTGCCCCCGATAGCGACGGTCCTGCCTACCTCAATCGCGAAACAACCACGGCTGGCTCGCCCGCTGCTTGCGCTCAAATGCCGCAATCGCATCGCCGTCCTGCAAGGTCAGGCCGATATCGTCCAGACCATTGATCAAGCAGTGCTTGCGAAAGGCGTCCACTTCGAAGTGGTACACCTTGCCATCCGGACGGGTCACGGTCTGTGCGGCCAGGTCCACCGTCAACTGGTAGCCCACATTGGCCTCCACTTGCTGGAACAGCTCATCCACTTCGGCGTCGCTCAGGATGATCGGCAACAAGCCATTCTTGAAGCTGTTGTTGAAGAAGATGTCCGCATAGCTCGGCGCGATAATGCTGCGAAAGCCATATTCTTCCAGGGCCCACGGCGCGTGTTCACGGCTGGAGCCGCAACCGAAGTTTTCCCGGGCCAGCAGCACACTGGCGCCCTGGTAACGCTCGGCGTTGAGCACGAAGTCCTTGTTCAGCGGGCGCTTGGAGTTGTCCTGGTAGGCATAGCCCACGTCCAGGTAGCGCCATTCGTCGAACAGGTTGGGGCCGAAACCGGTGCGCTTGATCGACTTCAGGAACTGCTTGGGGATGATCTGGTCGGTGTCCACGTTGGCACGGTCCAACGGCGCGACTAAACCTGTGTGTTGTGTAAAAGCACGCATCGGGTATTCCTCAGATCAATTCGCGAACGTCGATGAAACGACCGTTGACGGCGGCGGCGGCGGCCATGGCCGGGCTGACCAGGTGGGTACGCCCACCGGCGCCCTGGCGACCTTCGAAGTTACGGTTGGAGGTCGATGCGCAATGCTCGCCCGACTCCAGGCGGTCAGGGTTCATCGCCAGGCACATGGAACAGCCCGGCTCACGCCATTCGAAACCGGCTTCGAGGAAGATCTTGTCCAGGCCTTCCGCTTCGGCTTGCGCCTTGACCAGGCCCGAACCCGGCACGACGATGGCTTGTTTAATGGTCGACGCAACCTTGCGGCCCTTGGCGATCACTGCTGCGGCGCGCAGGTCTTCGATCCGCGAGTTGGTGCAGGAACCGATGAACACGCGATCCAACTGGATGTCGGTGATCGCCTGATTGGCTTTCAAGCCCATGTACTTCAGGGCGCGCTCAATGGAACCGCGCTTGACCAGGTCGGCTTCCTGGGCCGGGTCCGGCACCTTCTGGTCGACGGCCAACACCATTTCCGGCGACGTGCCCCAGCTGACTTGCGGCTTGATCTGGGCAGCGTCGAGTTCGACCACGGTGTCGAACACCGCGTCGGCGTCGGACACCAGGTCTTTCCAGGCTTCGACGGCGGCGTCCCAATCAGCGCCCTGCGGAGCGAATGGACGGCCCTTGACGTACTCGACGGTCTTTTCGTCCGCCGCCACCATGCCGACGCGGGCACCGGCTTCGATGGACATGTTGCAGATGGTCATGCGGCCTTCGATGGACAGGTCGCGAATGGCGCTGCCGGCGAATTCGATGGCATGGCCGTTGCCGCCGGCGGTGCCGATCTTGCCGATCACCGCGAGCACGATGTCCTTGGCGGTCACGCCAAACGGCAAGGTGCCTTCGACGCGAACCAGCATGTTTTTCATCTTCTTGGCGACCAGGCACTGGGTGGCGAACACATGCTCCACCTCGGAGGTGCCGATGCCATGGGCCAGGGCACCGAACGCACCGTGGGTGGAGGTGTGGGAGTCACCGCAGACCACGGTCATGCCCGGCAGGGTCGCGCCCTGCTCCGGGCCGATCACGTGGACGATGCCTTGACGCACGTCATTCATCTTGAATTCGGTGATGCCATATTCATCGCAGTAGTCGTCAAGCGTCTGCACCTGCAAACGCGACACCTGGTCGGCAATGGCTTCGATGCCGCCTTTGCGCTCCGGGGTGGTTGGCACGTTGTGGTCCGGGGTGGCGATGATGGAGTCGACGCGCCAAGGCTTGCGCCCGGCCAGCCGCAGGCCTTCAAACGCTTGGGGCGAGGTCACTTCATGGATGATGTGACGGTCGATGTAGATCAGCGACGACCCATCATCGCGCCGTTTCACTTCATGGGAATCCCAAAGCTTGTCGTAAAGCGTTTTGCCGGCCATCAGTCGGTCCTCATCAGCGGTGTTTCTATGCGCCGGGCTTTCAATAACCCTTTGGCTTGTGAGGCTGATGGTATGGCGCTACATTAAATAACTCAAATTCATATTTTTTATGCTTTGGATTACCAACTGGAATAGCACCATGGACCTGGCCAACCTCAACGCCTTTATCGCCATCGCCGAAACCGGCAGCTTCTCCGGCGCCGGTGAACGCCTGCACCTGACTCAACCCGCCATCAGCAAACGCATTGCCGGCCTGGAGCAACAATTGAAGGTGCGCCTGTTCGATCGCCTGGGTCGTGAAGTGGGCCTGACCGAAGCCGGGCGGGCCTTGCTGCCGCGTGCTTATCAGATTCTGAATGTGCTGGACGACACCCGTCGCGCCTTGACCAACCTGACCGGAGAAGTCAGCGGGCGCCTCACGCTGGCTACCAGTCACCATATAGGCCTGCATCGCCTGCCGCCGGTTTTGCGCACCTTCACTCGGCAATACCCGAGCGTGGCGCTGGATATTCAATTCCTCGATTCGGAAGTGGCCTACGAAGAAATCCTCCACGGACGCGCCGAAGTGGCGGTCATCACCCTGGCGCCCGAGCCGCACAACCTGGTGCGCGCGACGTCCGTGTGGGACGACCCGCTGGATTTCGTGGTGGCCCCCGAACACAGCCTGATCAGCAACGGCTCGGTCAGCCTGGCCGATATCGCCGGGCACCCTGCGGTGTTTCCCGGCGGCAACACCTTTACCCACCATATTGTCAGCCGCCTGTTCGAAGCCCAGGGCCTGACGCCGAACATCGCGATGAGCACCAACTACCTGGAAACCATCAAGATGATGGTGTCCATCGGCCTGGCCTGGAGCGTGCTGCCACGCACCATGCTGGATGATCAGGTGGCAAGTATCGCGTTGCCGGGCATACAGCTGCGTCGCCAGCTAGGCTATATCGTGCACACCGAAAGGACGCTGTCGAACGCTGCGCGGGCTTTCATGAGCCTTCTGGATGCACAGGTCGATCCGCCAGGGATACCGGCATGACGTTGTGCGGCCTCGGGCTTCAAGCGAACCGCGCTGTCTTCCCATCGAGCCGAGGCCCTTTGAATAATGCCCAACCCCGTTGATTCCGTGCCACCACTGCCCCGCATCTACGCCTTGGATCCCCAAGAGGCGGAACAACGCTGGGACAGCGCCCCGCAACTGCTGTCGGCACTCAATGCCGCGCGGCTGGGCGCATGGTGCTGGGAAATCGACAGCGGGAAAATCAACTGGTCCCGAGGCACTCAGGCATTGTTTGGCTACGATCCGCGCCAGCCATTGCCCAATGACCTCAACTACCTCGACCTTTTGGCGCCGGAAGACCGCGCCCACGTAGTCAGGGCATTTCATGCGGTGCTGGCCGGCGAACCGGTCGAACAGGCCATGCATCACCGCATCCAATGGCCCGACGGCAGCCTGCACTGGCTGGAAATCAACGGCAGCCTGGTGCCGGACAAAAACGGCAGGCGCCAAATGATCGGGGTGATCCGCGAGATCACTCACCAGCGCGAGCGGGAACACGCCCTCAGCCACTCTGAAAAACGCTTCGCCACGCTCTTTCACCTGTGCCCGAACATGGTGCTGCTGACGCGCCAGTCCGACGGCCTGATCAGCGAGGCCAACCACCATTTCGAACTGCTGTTCGGCTGGCCGGTGGCGCAAGTCATTGGCCGTACGACGCTGGAGTTGGGCCTGTGGCGTCATCCGGAGCAACGCACGCACCTGGTCAAGGCGACTCAGCGCAAAGGTGAATCCATCACCATGGAAGTGCAGTTCTGCGCCAGCAACGGCCAGATCCACGATGGCACGCTCAGTGCGCAAAAGGTCGAACTGGACGGTGAGGCCTACCTGATCAGCACCTTCCTCGACACCACCGAGCGCAAAAACGCCGAGCAGGCGCTCAAGGACAGCCAGGAGCGCCTGGACCTGGCGCTGGACTCGGCACAACTGGGCACCTGGGACTGGCACATCCCCACCGGCATGCTTTACGGCTCGGCCCGCGCCGCCCAGCTCCATGGCCTGCCGAGCGAACCGTTCCACGAGTCCTTCGATGCGTTTTTTGAAGGCATGTCCGATCAGGACCGCGAGGGCATGCGCCATGCCTACCGCAGCCTGCGCGAAGGCGCCGACGGCAACTACCAGTTGACCTACCGCGTACCCGCCGAGGATGGCAGCGTGCGCTACCTGGAAAGCCGCGCACGGCTGTATCGTGACGAATCCGGCAAGCCCCTGCGCATGGCCGGTACCTTGCTCGATATCACCGATCAGGTGGAACGCGAGCAGCGCCTGAGCGCGTCCGAAGAGAAATTCGCCAGCCTGTTCCAGGCCAGTCCCGACCCGATCTGCGTCACCTGCCTGGACAGTGGCGAGTTCATCGAGATCAACCCGGCGTTCACCCAGACGTTTGGCTGGACGGCCGCCGAAGTGATCGACAAAAGCGCCGAGCAGATCGGCCTGTGGGATGAATCGAGCAAGCGCCTGCAACGCATCCAGCGGGTGATTCGCGAACAGTCATTGAGCAATGTGGCCATCGTGGTGCATGCCAGGAACGGCCAGAGCCTGACCTGCGTGATTTCCAGCCGCCTGATCAAGGTCAATGAGCAGCCGTGCATCGTCACGACCCTGCGCGATATCACCCAGCAGCAACGTTCGGAGGCGGCGCTCAAGGCCAGCGAAGAGAAGTTCGCCAAAGCCTTCCATTCCAGCCCCGACGCCATTTCGATCACCGAGCGCGACACGGGTCGATATGTGGAGGTCAATGATGGGTTTTGTCGCCTGACCGGCTATCGCGCCGAAGAAGCCATCGGCCTCACCCTGTACCAGATTGGCATCTGGGCCGATGAAAACCAGCGCACCGCGCTGCTGGCCGAACTGCAGATCAAGGGGCGCATCCATCATCTTGAAATGCTTTGGCACAACAAGCGTGGCGAGGTGCTGGCAGTGGAGGTGTCGGTCGAACCGATTACCTTGAATGAAACGCCGTGCCTGCTACTGACCGCACGGGACGTGAGCCTGCTGAAAAGCGCCCAGGCACAGATCCGCCACCTGGCCTATCACGACCCGCTGACCAACCTGCCCAACCGCGCGCTGCTGATGGACCGCCTGAGCCAGCAGATCGCCCTGCTCAAGCGCCACAACCTGCGCGGCGCGCTGCTGTTCCTCGACCTCGACCACTTCAAGCACATCAACGACTCCCTCGGTCACCCGGTGGGCGATACCGTGTTGAAAATCGTCACCGCACGGCTGGAAGCCAGTGTGCGCATGGAGGATACGGTGGCGCGCCTGGGCGGTGACGAGTTCGTGGTCCTGCTCAGCGGCCTGGAGGGCTCACGCACGCAAGTCAGCAGCCAGGTACAGGCGCTGGCCGATACCCTGCGCGAATTGCTCTCCGAACCGATGTTCCTCGACGGCCACCGTCTGCAGGTGACGCCAAGCATCGGCGTGGCGCTGATCCCCGACCATGGCACCACCCCCGCCGACCTGCTCAAACGCGCCGACATCGCCCTGTACCGCGCCAAGGATTCGGGGCGCAACACCACCCAAATGTTTCACAACAGCATGCAAAAAACCGCCAGCGAGCGCCTGCGCATGGAAACCGACCTGCGTCTGGCCCTGTCGCGCGGTGAATTCAGCGTGCACTACCAGCCCCAGGTGGATGCGCGTGGCAATAGGATCGTCGGCGCCGAGGCCCTGGTGCGCTGGCAGCACCCGCAACTGGGGGCGCAGTCGCCGGCGGAATTCATCAAGGTGCTGGAGGACAGCGGCTTGATCCTCGAGGTGGGTACCTGGATTCTTGACGAAGCATGCAGCGCATTGGCGCGGTTGATTGCCGAGGGCCTGGTGGACCCGTTGAATTTCAGCCTGTGCGTGAATATCAGCCCGCGGCAGTTTCGCCAGAACGACTTTGTGGAGCGGGTCGAGCGCAGCCTCACGCAACACCATCTGCCCTACAGTTTGCTGAAGCTGGAAATCACTGAAGGCATCGTGATTCAGAATCTGGACGACACGGTAATGAAGATGCGTCGCCTGAAAAAACTTGGCGTGAGCTTTGCGATGGATGATTTTGGCACCGGTTACTCATCCCTGACCTACCTCAAGCGTTTGCCGGTGGATGGGCTGAAAATCGACCAGTCGTTTGTGCGTGACGCGACTCACGATCCCAATGACGCTGAAATCATCCGTGCCATTGTTGCCATGGCCCGCAGCTTGAATCTGGAAGTAATTGCCGAAGGCGTGGAAACCGTGGAACAACTGGCCTTCCTGCAGAAGCTCGGCTGTCATTTGTATCAGGGGTACTTGCATAGCCGGCCATTGCCGATAGAGGGGTTCAGGCAGTTACTGGAATAGGCATTTTCTGAAATGCAGCATTGCAACAAAATGCACCCTGGGTTATCCCTGCCCAGGTGCACCATGGTCAAATCAGTGCAACGGCCTGACCACGTGTGGGGGGTCGCCCCTGTTTTCCCCATAGCTCCTCGCGGCCGTTGATGACCGCCACCGAATGCCCAGTACGGTTGCACATGCCTATCTGACCTCGGGCAAGGTCACTCACCGACACTCGTTTCATGTGGCTTTTCAACCCAAGGCGCAGAAAGCCTTCGCCCGGGCCGTTTTCATCCTCCCCGTTATTCAGACTATAAATCGCAGCCTGATAACTGCGACCGGCCGTGCGATCGTTGTTCTCCATCTGCGCACGCTTGGCGCTGACGGCAAACAGGAACTGCGCATCCTTGAGCATGCCATTATCGGGCCCGGAGAACTTGGCGCCTCGGGTGCCCTCGGCCAATTCGCCGTCAGTCAACGTGAGCCGAAAGCCATCGCGCATGACGACGTGATACCCGCCATTGGTCTTGGCCACTTCCTGGAAAATATCCGTGGGGCTTTGTCCGAATCGGTACATCGCGGCCTTGATGGCCGATACCGTCACACAGTTGCCATCCGGGCCCTGGCGAAAGCCACTCCAGATATTGTCGGGCTTCGCGCCACCGCGCTTGCTCGACAAACCCGGAATGCTCGCTGCGGCATCCGGTTTTGGCATCACCGGCTGGGGGGTTACCTGCGGAACAACAGGTGAAGGAACAGCGTCAGGAATAGTCTTTTGTTTCTTATCTGCTACCAGCGCGAGCAACTGAGTCAAAAGCGAAGTGAATAACGCCACGACTGAGTTGATCGCCTGCGCGTCGTTCTCGACAACCGCAGAACGCTGCACGATATCACCATACTTTATATCAGGCGTCGCCCTGACCGACGCGCGACCACCCTCTGCTTTAATAGTGGGTTCATTACTTGCGCTGAGTGCATCGATCGATAATGACTGCCTTACATCAATGACCCGTGCAATGTTATTAATTGGAAAGAGTGACATGGAGTTCTCCCTGCACAGGCACCTCTTCGAACTACACGTTCGAAAAAATGCCTGCACTTATAAAAAGACCGAAACGCGATGACTGCCTTTAAAACCTGGAACTTAGCCGATTAAAGCGCCCATGCCTGCCAGCAGATCGGTCGTCGACGGGACACGGACTGGTCAGGTCCGGAGTGGGAGCGTCGGGCAAGGGCGTTGGCTTGGGTTGCGGTTTGGTATCCGTTGGCACATTAGGCCTTGGGAAGTTGCCCGGAAGCACGGTTGGCTGGGGCTTGGCGTCCGGCACGGGTGGCTGGGGCTTCGCATCCGGCACGGTTGGCCGGGGCTTGGCGTCCGGCACGGGTGGCTTGGGCTTGGCGTCCGGCACGGTCGGCTGGGGCTTCGCATCCGGCACGGTTGGCCGGGGCTTGGCGTCCGGCACGGGTGGCTGGGGCTTGGCGTCCGGCACGGTCGGCTGGGGCTTCGCATCCGGCACGGTTGGCTGGGGCTTGGCATCCGGCACGGTTGGCCGGGGCTTGGCGTCCGGCACGGTTGGCCGGGGCTTGGCGTCCGGCACGGTTGGCTGGGGCTTCGCATCCGGCACGGTTGGACGGGGCTTGTTATCCGGCACGGGTGGCTGAGGCTTGTGATCCGGCACGGGCGGCTGGGGCTTGTGATCCGGCACGGGTGGCTGGGGCTTGTGATCCGGCACGGGCGGCTGGGGCTTGTGATCCGGCACGGGCGGCTGGGGCTTGTGATCCGGCACGGGTGGCTGGGGCTTGTGATCCGGCACGGGCGGCTGAGGCTTGTGATCCGGCACGGGCGGCTGGGGCTTGTGATCCGGCACGGGCGGCTGGGGCTTGTGATCCGGCACGGGTGGCTGGGGCTTGTGATCCGGCGAGACTTTTCCATCAGGGCAGTGGCAATGAGCGACTACCACATTCACGTTTACGTTTGTCCTGGGGTCGTTGTTTACGCTTATCCCGGGCGTCGGCACCGTTAGGGGGATCGGCATGGGGTGCGGTTTATTCCCTCCAGGCAGGTTGACTGAAGGATCATTGGGTTGTGGTAGCACCCGCAACCCGCCTGCGTCCGGTTTCACCAGCTCTTTGTTGGTGTCCGGCAGCACCGGCAGCTTGCCCGTATCCGGCTTGACCAACTCTTTACTGGTATCCGGTTTCACCGGCAGCTTGCCTGCATCCGGCTTGACCAACTCCTTGCTGGTGTCCGGTTTCACCGGCAACTTGCCCGCATCCGGCTTGACCAGCTCCTTGCTGGTGTCCGGTTTCACCGGCAACTTGCCTGCATCCGGCTTGACCAACTCCTTGCTGGTGTCCGGTTTCACCGGCAACTTGCCCGCATCCGGCTTGACCAGCTCTTTGCTGTTATCCGGTTCAATCGGTAATTTGCCTGAGTCGGGCTTCACCGGTGTTTTGCCCGAAAATATGTCGCGCATGGCCCTAAAGATACCGTCAAGCATATCGAACAACTGCCTCAGCGCGGTCTCAGGAGTGACTGCCGTATTGTCCGGGCGCAATGACGTCAGGAGAGGTGTTGTGCCAGGAGACTGAACGGTCGGTTTGAGAATAACTTTAGTGTTCGAAACCGCTGGTTGCTCAAGAGCAGATGTATCGACTTTTACCAGTGGCGGAGTGTTAATCGACATAGACATACGCACGTTCCTTTATTTCATACAACTCGACCGGTTTAGGGTCAGAGGGAGTGATAGTTTTATCGACTGAAAACAGCAGCACTGCTTCAGTCCCTCCATTCGTGGGAAGTTGAGCTATCGAGTTCCGCAAATCGCAGTTCATATAAGGAAACCAAAGCGTATTATCAGACTTTGCCCCATGGACAATTTCCGCCAAGCCTTGATTTATGGCTTTTTTAATACGCAAGTGTGGTCACATGCGTTAATACTCTGTAGGAATGTCACTCGTCGATAACATTCCATGTATTTACTCGCCCATGGTTTGTGTTAACTCGCACGCGTAAAAAAGGCGCCTGCAGTGGCGCCTTTAGGCAGGTCAATTGTAAGAACTCGGTTGCCTGGCTTCAGACAGGCACCGGATGGGGCATCCTCAGCAGGCGACTGACCTGCTCCAGGCCGGTCTCGCGACGCAAGGCGGTGAACAGCTCCACCGCTTCGGGGTAGTTGCGCGTCAGCATCGCCAGCCACTGCTTCAAGCGGCCGGGTGCCTGACGCTCGGTCAATTGCGCCACCGATTGGGTCCAGAATTCCTGGAGCATCGGCTGCATCTGTGCCCATGTCATTTCCACCACCTCTTGCCCTGCACGCGCCGCCGCGATCTGCCGCGCCAGGTCAGGACGCGCCACCAGGCCACGGCCAAGCATGATGTGTTCGGCGCCGCTGACTTCGCGGCAACGTTTCCAATCGTCGACGCTCCAGATGTCGCCATTGGCAAACACCGGCACCTTGACCACCTCCTGCACCCGCGGGATCCACTCCCAATGGGCTGGCGGCTTGTAGCCATCGGTCTTGGTGCGCGCATGCACCACGATATGCGCGGCCCCGCCTTCGGCCAGCGCCGTAGCGCAGACCAATGCGCCATCCGGGCTGTCGAAGCCCAGGCGCATTTTGGCGGTGACCGGAATATGCGCCGGGACCGCACGACGCACGTGCTCGACGATCCGGTTGAGCAACTCAGGCTCCTTGAGCAGCACCGCACCGCCGCGGGACTTGTTGACGGTCTTGGCCGGGCAGCCGAAGTTGAGGTCGATCACCTGCGACCCCAACTCGCAGGCCAAGGCCGCGTTTTCCGCCAGGCATACCGGGTCAGACCCCAGCAATTGCACGCGTAGCGGCACGCCCGCTGCGGTATGGGCACCCTGCAGCAGTTCCGGAGCAAGCTTGTGGAAATAGGCGGGGGTGAGCAATCGGTCGTTGACGCGGATGAATTCGGTCACACACCAGTCGATACCGCCCACACGGGTCAACACGTCCCGCAGGATGTTGTCGACCAACCCCTCCATGGGCGCCAAAGCAATTTGCATGGAAAACACTCAACAAAAATCGTGGCGCAGTTTACTGGGTTTCCCGTAACAACCGTTAACCCCCTGTCAGCGCAGGCCCATATCCCTCGATGAACTCGGCGGGCATGCGCTTGGGCCTGCCGCTGGACAGCTCGATGCAAACGAAGGTGGTGTGCGCACGCAGCAAGGTGGCACCATCACGCGGGCGCACCAGCTGAAAGCGGCGCGTCATCTTCAGGCGCTGGTCCCAATCGACGATCCACGTGGCCAGTTGCAGCTCATCGCCTTCGTAGCCGGCCGCCAGGTAGTCGATCTCATGACGCACCACGGCCATCGCGCGGTCCAGGTGCCGATACTCGGCAAGGTCCAGCCCCAGGCGCTGGGAATGGCGCCAGGCGCAACGCTCCAGCCAGGACACGTACACCGCGTTATTGGCGTGCCCCAGGCCGTCGATGTCCTCAGCGGCGACCTGCAGGTCGATGATGAACGGCGTTGCCAGATCCCAGCCCATGCCTTGCTCCAGTCGATTGATGTCGGCGGGCGCAGTGTATCAGGCGGTCTGGCGCTCCTGTACATGACAGCTCGCCAACAGGGCGAGTACGCCTTCGATTACCCGTGGATCGGCCAGCACCTTCTGATGCCCGCCCTGCTCCAGGCGCATCAGACGACTGTCTGGCCAGGCCTCGTGGATGGTCTGCGAGGCTTTGACCGGGACGAACGTATCGTCTTCGGCATGCACGATCAGGCCGGGAAGGTTCATCTGGTAGTGCGCGACATCCAGGTGCTTGAGCGGCATGCCGAATGCCAGCTCCACCATCTGGATGAACGCCGAACGTGCGCGCGGCGGCAACCCCATCATGCGCGTGAAACCGCGCAGCGCATCGAGAAACCGCGACGGCGCGGCGATACTTACCAACGCCCGCGTACGCAGCCCCAACTGCACAGCCAGCATCGCGCTGGCACCGCCCATCGAGTGGCCGACCACCGCATGCAGCGGGGGCAGCTCGGCCGCTGCCTCGAGCATGGCGCGGGCGAACAGCAGCACGTGTGCTTCACGCCCTGGCGAATGACCATGGGCCGGGCCATCCAGCGCAATCACCGAGTAGCCGCCTTCGACCAACGCCGTGATCAGGCTGGCGAATTGCGTAGGCCGGCCTTCCCAGCCGTGCATCAGCAACACCGCCGGCCCGTGCCCCCAGCGCAGCGCCGAGAGGCCGAAACGCAAGGTGATGCGCTGCGATTGCGCCAGCACCGGCAGCTCCCACGCCCGTGGCGGCAGCTCACGGGGCGTCATGAAGGTGCGCCGCATCCGGTTGGCCACCGTTTGCGGCGCGAGTCGGCCGACAGTGCCGTTGAAGCCACGCACCCAACTCAAGTCGCCCATGTTCTGAACCCTCTTCAGCGGACTGCCGACTTGGCGGCGCGCAGCACACGATCGGACAGCTCTCCCGGCCCCAAGGCCCGCGCCAGCGTCAGGCCGCCGACCATCAGCGCCATGTCGGCCAGGGCCTTGTCGGTATCTTCCGGGGTGGCCGCCAGCTGGGCCGCCATCAGCTCGCAATGTTCGCTCAGTGCCTGGCGGAACGCGTCCGGCAAACGGCCCATTTCGCCAACCGTCGCAGGTAGCGGGCACGCCTGGCCGGTGGAGTCCCGGTGTTTGCGCGACAAGTAAAACGCCGCCACCAGGCTTCGACGTTCTTCGCCGGTCAGTTGCGTGTCCAGGTCTTCTATCGCCGCGCGGCGCTTGGCCAGCAACTGAGTGAAGGCCTCCAGCATCAACGCATCCTTGCTTTCAAAGTGCGCATAAAAACCACCGACCGTCAGCCCCGCCGCCCCCATGACTTCGCCGACACTCGGCTCGGCCGGGCCACGCTGGATCAATGCCGCGCTGGCGGCCTGCAAGATGCGTTCGCGTGTTTGCGCTTTTTTATCGCTCATCAAAGCCTCCGTCTCTCATGGGTTGAATATTATTACCATAATAATATTGCGCAAGCGACAAGCGCGACCATTGGTCAGAACAGAAGAAAGGAAGTGGGGAAAGAATTGGCCAAACGCCAGACAAACAAAAGGGCCATTCAATAATTGAATGACCCTTAAAAATCCCGCAGAGCGGGTAATCGTGGCGTCCCCTAGGGGACTCGAACCCCTGTTACCGCCGTGAAAGGGCGGTGTCCTAGGCCACTAGACGAAGGGGACAAAACCTTCTGTACAGCTGATCGGCGCTGAGTGCCGATCGATTCAAGGACGGTGTGGCCAGACCTTGAACCTGTAAATTGGTGGAGCTAAACGGGATCGAACCGTTGACCTCTTGCATGCCATGCAAGCGCTCTCCCAGCTGAGCTATAGCCCCGATTTTTCGCCTGGCGGCGCAGCAGCCCTTTCGAGCTGCTTGTTGAAACTGGCGTCCCCTAGGGGACTCGAACCCCTGTTACCGCCGTGAAAGGGCGGTGTCCTAGGCCACTAGACGAAGGGGACAAAACCTTCTGTACAGCTGATCGGCGCTGAGTGCCGATCGATTCAAGGACGGTGTGGCCAGACCTTGAACCTGTAAATTGGTGGAGCTAAACGGGATCGAACCGTTGACCTCTTGCATGCCATGCAAGCGCTCTCCCAGCTGAGCTATAGCCCCTCATCGGTGAGGACGGGGCGAATCTTAATGGCGGTTTCGAAACGTGTCAAATTTATTTTCAACAATTTTCAAAATTTTTTGCCGGGATAACAATCACTTACCGACGAAACCCCGGAAAACCGGGGTTTCGTCCTTACAACCGTCTGCTTAAGCGATGGCGCCCAGCAGCTTTTCCCACTCTTTGTTTTCTTTCTTCGAAACACCACCAAGCAAATCAAGGGCTTGGCGCAGACGGAAACGCGTGAGGTCCGGGCCGAGGATTTCCATCGCGTCGAGCACCGACACCGAACTGGCCTGCCCGGTAATCGCGGCAAACATCAATGGCATGGCATCACGCAACTTCAGTTCCAGGGACTCGACCACCGCCTGGATCGTCGCGGTGATCGCATCCTTCTCCCATTGGCGCAGGCTTTCGAGCTTCCACAGGATCAACTGCATCAACTGACGCACTTGGTCACCCGAGAGCTTTTTCGATTCAAACAGTTTGGCATCCGGGTTTACGCCACCGGCGAAGAAAAAGCTGGCCAGCGGTGCGACCTGGCTGAACGTTTCCACCCTGCCCTGCACCAGCGGCGCGATCTTCATCATGTACTCAGGGTTCAACGCCCACTGCTGCACACGGCTGGCGAACTCGTGCACCGGCAGGTCGCGCAGCCACTGACCGTTGAGCCACGACAGCTTCTCGATATCGAAAATCGGCCCGCCCAGGGAGACGCGGGACAGGTCGAAGTGATCGACCATTTCCTGCAGCGAGAACTTCTCGCGCTCGTCCGGCATCGACCAGCCCATGCGGCCCAGGTAATTGAGCATGGCTTCGGGCATGAAGCCCATGCGCTCGTAGAAGGTCACCGACGTCGGGTTCTTGCGCTTGGACAGTTTGCTCTTGTCCGGGTTACGCAACAGCGGCATGTAGCACAACTGCGGCTGTTCCCAGCCGAAGTATTCGTAGAGCAGGATCAGCTTGGGCGCCGACGGCAGCCATTCTTCGCCGCGCAGCACGTGGGTGATGCCCATCAGGTGGTCGTCGACCACGTTGGCCAGGAAGTACGTCGGCAGGCCGTCGGTCTTCATCAGTACCTGCATGTCCATGCGGTCCCACGGAATCTCGACATCACCGCGCAGCATGTCCGGCACTACGCACACGCCTTCGCTCGGCACTTTCATGCGAATCACATGGGGCTCGCCGGCGGCCAGGCGCGCGGCCACTTCTTCGGGAGGCAACAGCAACGCGCGGCCATCATAGCGCGGGGTTTCGCCACGGGCCTGTTGCTCGGCGCGCATCTGGTCGAGTTCTTCAGCGGTGCAGAAGCATGGGAACGCATGGCCCATGTCCACCAGTTGCTGGGTGTACTGCTTATAGATGTCGCTGCGCTCGCTCTGGCGATACGGGCCGTGGGGGCCGCCGACATCCGGGCCTTCCGCCCAGGTGATGCCCAGCCAGCGCAGGGCATCGAAAATCTGCTGTTCCGACTCACGGGTCGAGCGCAGTTGATCGGTGTCTTCGATCCGCAGGATGAATTCACCGCCGTGCTGCTTGGCAAAGCAGTAGTTGAACAGGGCGATGTAAGCAGTGCCGACGTGGGGATCCCCAGTAGGCGATGGCGCAATGCGCGTGCGGACGGTGGTCATGGCAGGTCTCGAATGGGCGATAAGACTGAAAATTGAAACAAGGGGCGAATGGTAACAGCCTGGGTGATTTCTGGAAAACCGCGGCGCGGCCATCGGGGGCAAGCCCCCTCCCACACTTGACTGTATTCACACATCAACAGGTGGGAGGGGGCTTGCCCCCGATGAGGCCAGTGAAGTCACCCCAGATCAAACAGCCAGCAACCGCTCGCGCAACTTGCCAATCTCATCGCGCGTCTGCGCCGCCGCCTCAAACTCCAGATCCCGCGCCAACTGATACATTTTCTCTTCCAACTGCCGAATCCGCTTGGTGATCTCACTCGGCGAGCGCAGTTCGTTCTCGTACTTGGCGCTTTCCTCAGCAGCCTTGGCCATGCCCTTGCGCTTCTTGCTGCGCGAACCCGGCACGGTGGCACCTTCCATGATGTCGGCCACATCCTTGAACACACCTTTGGGGGTAATGCCGTGTTCCAGGTTGAACGCAACCTGCTTCTCACGACGACGCTCGGTCTCGCCGATCGCCCGCTCCATGGACCCGGTGATGCGGTCCGCATACAGGATCGCCCGGCCGTTGAGGTTGCGCGCCGCGCGGCCGATGGTCTGGATCAGCGAACGTTCGGAGCGCAGGAAGCCCTCCTTGTCCGCGTCCAGGATCGCCACCAGCGACACCTCGGGCATGTCCAGGCCTTCGCGCAGCAGGTTGATGCCCACCAGCACATCAAAGGTGCCCAGGCGCAGATCGCGAATGATTTCCACACGCTCCACGGTGTCGATGTCCGAGTGCAGGTAGCGCACGCGCACGCCGTGATCGGCCAGGTAATCGGTCAAGTCTTCGGACATGCGCTTGGTCAGGGTAGTGACCAGCACGCGCTCTTCCAGGGCCACGCGCTTGTTGATCTCCGACAGCAGGTCGTCGACCTGGGTCAGCGCCGGGCGGATTTCGATCTGCGGGTCGACCAGGCCCGTCGGGCGCACCAACTGCTCGATCACTCGGCCGGCGTGTTCGGCCTCGTAGTTGCCAGGCGTTGCGGAGACAAAGATGGTCTGCGGGCTGATGGCCTCCCATTCGTCGAAACGCATCGGCCGGTTATCCAGCGCCGATGGCAGGCGGAAGCCGTACTCCACCAGGGTTTCCTTGCGTGAGCGGTCACCCTTATACATCGCACCGACTTGCGGCACGCTGACGTGGGACTCGTCGATCACCAGCAAGGCATCCGGCGGCAGGTAATCATAGAGTGTCGGCGGTGGCGCGCCGGACTCGCGGCCCGACAGGTAGCGCGAATAGTTTTCGATGCCGTTGCAGTAGCCCAGCTCCAGGATCATCTCCAGGTCGAAGCGGGTACGCTGCTCCAGGCGCTGGGCTTCCACCAGCTTGTTGTTGGAACGCAGGTATTCCAGGCGCTCGGCCAACTCGACCTTGATGCCCTCGATCGCGCCCATCAGGGTTTCACGCGGGGTCACATAGTGGCTTTTCGGGTAGAAGGTGAAGCGCGGCAATTTGCGGATCACCTCGCCGGTCAACGGGTCGAAGGCCGATAGGCTTTCGACTTCATCGTCGAACAGCTCGATGCGGATCGCTTCCAGGTCGGATTCGGCCGGGTAGATATCAATCACATCGCCGCGCACGCGGAACGTGGCACGGGCAAAGTCCATGTCGTTGCGGGTGTACTGCAGGCTCGCCAGGCGCCGCAGCAGCTCGCGCTGGTCGAGCTTGTCGCCGCGATCAACGTGCAGCACCATTTTCAAATAGGTTTCCGGGCTGCCCAGGCCGTAGATACACGACACCGTGGTCACGATGATCGCGTCCTTGCGTTCCAGCAAGGCCTTGGTCGCCGACAGCCGCATCTGCTCGATATGGTCGTTGATCGACGCATCCTTCTCGATAAAGGTATCGGAGGACGGCACATAGGCTTCGGGCTGGTAGTAGTCGTAGTAGGAAACGAAATACTCCACCGCGTTGTTCGGGAAGAACGCCTTGAACTCGCCATACAGCTGAGCAGCCAGGGTTTTGTTCGGTGCCAGCACCAGGGTCGGGCGATTGACCTGCGCGATCACGTTGGCAATGCTGAATGTCTTGCCTGAACCGGTCACCCCGAGCAGCGTCTGATGCGCCAGGCCGGCCTCAATGCCTTCGACCATCTGGCGAATCGCTTCCGGTTGGTCGCCGGCAGGTTCAAAACGGGTGACGAGCTGGAAATCCGACATAACGTACCTCGTGTAGTCACCCCAGACTCAACACCGCCAGGGACGAAATAGCTCAGCAACCCACGAATAATCATCGCAGGTTGCAGGAAAAAACCATGATAGCCGTAGTAGTGGTGACGAATGTGACGGGTTTCAAGGCAATCGTCCTACCTGCCGTCCGGGATCAATCTGCAATAAGACTAACGGTCGGCCATTAAACCGAAAAACTTGGCCGAAAAGCCATTTCCGCTGTCGCCCTCAGCCGTGATGGCCTCTATACTAGCTCCCCGTTTGTGCACCGCTCTAGTGCAACCGGCTGGAGCGCGACACGTCCCTCCCTTCCCCCATAGAGCTGCCGCAAAAATGAGCCTGTTCTCCGCTGTCGAAATGGCACCACGCGATCCAATCCTGGGCCTCAACGAAGCATTCAACGCCGATACTCGAGCCACCAAGGTCAACCTTGGCGTGGGCGTTTACTGCAACGAGGAGGGGAAGATTCCGCTCTTGCGTGCCGTTGCCGAAGCGGAAGCCATTCGCGTGGCGCAACATGCCGCCCGTGGCTACTTGCCGATTGACGGCATCGCCGCCTACGACAAGGCCGTGCAAACCCTGC
This sequence comes from Pseudomonas sp. CFBP13528, assembly GCF_005233615.1. Classification (NCBI taxonomy): domain Bacteria; kingdom Pseudomonadati; phylum Pseudomonadota; class Gammaproteobacteria; order Pseudomonadales; family Pseudomonadaceae; genus Pseudomonas; species Pseudomonas sp. CFBP13528. The sequence goes on along the minus strand of NZ_QGAJ01000004.1, from coordinate 116,756 downwards.
TGTTCGGTGATAAGTCGCCGCTGCTTGAAGCCAGCCGTGTGGTCACCGTGCAGGCCGTGGGTGGCACCGGCGCGCTGAAGATCGGCGCCGATTTCCTCAAGCAGTTGCTGCCCGACGCCGTGGTGGCCATCAGCGACCCGAGCTGGGAAAACCACCGCGCACTGTTCGAAACCGCCGGTTTCCCGGTGCAGAACTACCGCTATTACGACGCAGCCACCCACGACGTCAACCGTAGCGGCCTGCTCGAAGACCTCAACGCCCTGCCGCCACAGTCCATCGTGGTGTTGCACGCCTGCTGCCACAACCCGACCGGCGTCGATCTGAGCCCGGCGGACTGGCAGAACGTACTGGACGTGGTCAAGGCCAAAAACCTGGTGCCATTCCTTGATATGGCCTACCAGGGCTTCGGCGACGGCATCCATGAAGACGCCGCCGCCGTGCGCCTGTTCGCGGAGTCGGGCCTGACCTTCTTTGTGTCCAGCTCGTTCTCCAAATCGTTCTCTCTGTACGGCGAACGCGTGGGCGCCTTGTCCATCGTCAGCGACTCCAAGGAAGAAAGCGCGCGCATCCTGTCCCAGGTCAAGCGTGTGATCCGTACCAACTACTCCAACCCGCCCACCCACGGCGCGGCAATCGTTGCAGCGGTACTGAACAACCCTGAACTGCGCGCCCAGTGGGAAACTGAGCTGGCCGAAATGCGCCTGCGCATCCGCGGCATGCGCGAGCAGATGGTGGCGGAACTGGCCAAGGCCGCGCCAGGCCATGATTTCAGCTTTGTCGGTCGCCAGCGTGGGATGTTTTCCTACTCCGGATTGACGGTTGAGCAAGTGACCCGCCTGCGCAACGAGTTTGGCATCTACGCACTGGACACCGGCCGTATCTGTGTGGCGGCGCTGAACCAGTCGAACATTGCTGCGGTCACACAGGCAATCGTTCAGGTGCTGTAAACCTGCCAGCGTTGAACGAGGGGGAAGCCAAGGGCTTCCCCCTTTTTGTTGGCGAACCCACTAGACTGCATACCGACTGCCCCTTTGCTGTGAGAGCCCTATGAGAAACGACGACCTGGACCTGCGCGCCGACCGCGACGAACTGCACGACTATGCTCCACGTGCGCCGCAAGCCAAGCGCCAGAAAAGCCTGGTACTGCAAGTGGCGCTGGGGGTGTTTCTGGGTGGCTTGGCGTTGTGGCTGGTGCAACTGGGTGCCACGGCGATCATGGCCAAGCTGGCCATGGGTACCTTCCAGTTCGGCGGCTGAGCGCAAGAGGAACCAACATGTGGGAGGGGGCCTGCCCCCTCCCACATTGGCTTCAGGCTGCTGCAAGCCCGCGTTCCTCCAGGAGTTTTACGAAGCTGTTGAGGCTCTGCGACACGGTGCCCCGGCGCCAGATCAGCCAGGTATTCAACACACGGAAGTTGTCCGCCAGCGGCCACACGCTGACCGCCGCCGCCCCCGGCATGCTTTCCAACATACTGCGCGGCATCAACGCCAGCCCTGCCCCGGCGCTGACGCAGGCCAGCATGCCGTGGTAAGACTCAATCTCGAAGATCTTGCCCGGCACCGCACCGTCCTGGGAAAACCAGCGCTCGAAGTGATGTCGATACGAGCAGTTGGAGCGAAAGGTATAGATATTCTCGCCGGACACATCCTGCCCGCGCGTGATCGGCGCATGGTGCAGCGGCGCGATCACCACCATCTCCTCTTCAAACACCGCCACGCCCTCCAGTGTGGAGTGCAGCACCGGGCCATCGACAAAGGCCGCCGTCAAACGCCCGGACAGCACGCCTTCGATCATTGTGCCCGACGGTCCCGTGCTCAGGTCCAGCTCGACCTTGGTGTACTGCTGGTTATACGCCGCCAGCAACGCGGGAATACGCACCGCTGCGGTACTTTCCAGCGAGCCGAGGGCAAAGGCGCCCTGGGGTTCCTCCCCCGCCACCGTGGCGCGGGCCTCCTGTACCAGATCGAGAATACGCCGCGTATAGCCCAGGAAATTCCACCCGGCCGGTGACAGGCGCAAGCGGCTCTTTTCGCGGATGAACAACTCCACGCCCAGATCCTGCTCCAGTTGCTTGATACGGGTGGTCAGGTTCGACGGCACCCGGTGAATCAATTGTGCGGCGGCGCTGATGCTGCCTTGCTCGGCAACGGCCTTGAAGATTTCCAGTTGCACCAGATCCAATTCATTCTCCAATCGTGAATGTATTGCTTAATATTATTCAGTTTTAAGAAAAGGTACAGCATCGTACGCTGGGCTCCATTCCCATCACCCCAGCAGGACGGTGCCATGAACGCTATTTCTCACCAGACCCACGCGTTGTCGATCAACCCGGCCAACGGCGAAACCGTCGGCAGCTACGCGTATGAAAGCCAGCCGCAGCTGGATGCCGCGCTCACCCGTTCCACCGCTGCCTTCCGCACCTGGCGCCGCCAGCCCGTAGGCCAGCGCGCCGAGTTGCTGTCCGCCCTGGCCAGCGCCCTGCGTGAGCAGGCCGAAGCGATGGCGCAGATGATCACCCTGGAGATGGGCAAACCCATCGCCCAGGCCCGCGCCGAAATCGAGAAGTGCGCGCAGCTCAGCGAGTGGTATGCGCAGCACGGTCCCGCCATGCTCGCGCCGGAACCGACCCTGGTAGACAACGGTAGCGCCCGGATTGAATACCGCCCCCTGGGGCCGATCCTTGCCGTGATGCCGTGGAACTTCCCGGTGTGGCAAGTGCTGCGCGGCGCCGTGCCGACTATGCTCGCCGGCAACACCTACGTGCTTAAACATGCGCCGAACGTCATGGGCAGCGCTTACCTGATCCAGCAGGCGTTCCAGAAGGCCGGCTTCGCTGCAGGCCTGTTCGAGGTCATCAACGTCACCACCGAAGGTGTGTCCAGCGCCATCGCCGACCCACGCATCGCCGCCGTCACCCTCACCGGCAGCGTGCGCGCCGGTATCGCCATCGGTTCCCAGGCCGGTGCGGCACTGAAAAAATGCGTGCTGGAACTGGGCGGCTCCGACCCGTTCATCGTGCTCAACGACGCCGACCTCGACGCCGCCGTACAGGCCGCGTTGATCGGTCGCTTCCAGAACAGCGGCCAAGTCTGCGCCGCCGCCAAGCGCCTGATCATCGAGGAAGGTGTGGTTGAAGCCTTTACCGCCAGGTTCCTCGAAGCCAGCCGCAACCTGGTGATGGGCGATCCAACCTCGCCCGCTACGTACATCGGCCCCATGGCACGCTTCGACCTGCGCGATGAGCTGCACGGTCAGGTCCAGGCCACCCTCGAAGAAGGCGCGACCCTGCTGCTGGGCGGCAACAAGGTGGCTGGCGCAGGCAACTATTACGAGCCCACCGTACTGGCTGACGTCACCGACCAGATGACCTCGTTCAAACAGGAACTGTTCGGCCCCGTCGCGTCCATCATTACCGCCCGCGACGCCGACCATGCGGTGGCACTGGCCAACGACAGCGAGTTCGGCCTGACCGCCAGTATCTTCACCAACGACCCGGCGAAGGCGCAGGACATCGCCAACCAGTTGGACACCGGTGGGATCTTCGTCAACGCTTACAGCGTCTCCGACCCTCGGGTGGCATTCGGTGGCGTGAAGAAAAGCGGATTCGGCCGTGAGCTGTCGCACTTCGGCGTGCGCGAGTTCTGCAACGCGCAGACGGTGTGGCTCGACCGTCAATAAACAGCCCTGGCTTCAACACACATCAACTGTGGGAGGGGGCTTGCCCCCGATGGCGGTGGATCAGCCAGACCTCTGTCAGTGACACACCGCTATCGGGGGCAAGCCCCCTCCCACAGTTGGATCCAGGCAGCCTCGGAGGCCGTACCTACTTTAAGCAATCAGCGAATATGCCGCCGCACGCACTGCACCAACCCATCCAGTGCCTGCGACTTCACCGGCGCCAACACGCACACCGTGTGTTCACGCTCGCCCTCGGTCACGGTGAGCGTGTAATGCACCTGCCCCGGTTTGCCGGAGGGTTGAGTACTTTGCGGCAGCTGAAAGAACTTCGACTGCTCGATCAGTTGCCGCAACTCCTGCTGGTCCTGCTCGGGCAGTGCTTCGAGCTCGACACTGCGAGGTGTGACCAAGCCCGGAAAATAAGCCGGGCCGCCGTTTTCCTTGATCGAGATTCGCATGGCTGTTCCTCACCGCCCAGGCGGCGTGTCAGACGTTGATACCCACCGCTTTCCACCCTTCCTTGACGGCCTTCTGCTCATCCTTGTTCGCGCCGTAGAGACGCCCGGCGATATCGTAAGTGATACGTGCAAAACGCAGAAACCCCGAGTTCGGCCGCAACCGCGCGTCGCGCAACGCGTCGTACCAGATGCGCCCGGCACGCTCCCAGGCAAAGCCGCCGATCCGGGTGGCAACCTGATAGAAGGCATGGTTGGGAATGCCGGAATTGATGTGCACGCCACCATTGTCGTCATAGGTTTGCACAAAGTCATCCATGTGGCCGGGCTGAGGGTCCTTGCCCAGCAGCTTGTCGTCAAATGCAGTGCCGGGGGCCTTCATCGAGCGCAGTGCAGTGCCTTTTATCTTTTTGGTAAACAACCCTTTGCCGATCAACCAATCGGCGTCCTCGGCCTTTTGTTTTAACGCGTACTGCTTGATCAGCGACCCGAACACATCCGACAGCGATTCGTTCAGCGCACCGGATTGATTGAAGTACATCAACTTGGCTTCATCCTCGGTGACCCCGTGGGCCAATTCATGCCCAATCACGTCGAGGGCCACGGTGAAGCGGTTGAACAGTTGCTGGTCGCCATCACCAAAGACCATCTGGGTCGAGTTCCAGAACGCATTGTTGTAGTCCTGGCCGAAGTGCACGGTGGCATCCAGCGCCATACCGGCATCGTCGATGGAATTGCGATCGAACACCTGGTCGAAAAAGTCGAAGGTCGCCCCCAGACCGTCGTAGGCCTCGTCCACCGCGGCATCACCGCTGGCGGGTTGCCCTTCGCCACGGATCAGCTTGCCGGGCAGGCTGTCGGTGTTGTCGGCGCTGTAGATCGAACGCTGTTTCTCGGCGCCCGCCGCCAGCGCCATGCGGGCCGGGCCTTTGGCGGGCACGGCGACCATGCGCAACGAGCGGAACGTGCTGTCCTTGGCACGCGTGCGCAGCGCAACCTCCCGTTGGGCTTTGTCACCGTGGCGCGCGATCTGGTCGAGCATGTACGGCGGGATCAGGCAGAAAATCGGATTTCGCGGTTGGCGAACACACATAAGCTGGCTCCTTTTTGGCGTGTGGTGAACGGCCGGTCAACGACTTCAGGATAGACGCGGGTCTGCCGCCTGGGCCAAATTGTCATGAAATCATGTTGCAGTCGTGTTTATCCAAGGCCCATCAGGAATACCCCATGCCCGCACGTCACGTCAAAATCGACCTGTCCTATCGCCCAAGGCTTGCCGACCTTCGCCCACTGATCACGCCCAGCCCATCCTTGCTGGAGGCCAGGGCTGCGACGCCGCGGGTTACCGCAGCCAAGGACCTGCAGGACCGGCGCGGCTACGCCGAGGATTTTCTCGGCAGCTTCGGTGTGCCCTGGCCCACCCTTGACTCGACCCTGGCAGGCGATGCCCAGCCCGGGCGCCTGGACTACACGCACTTTTCCATCAGCATGTCGCGCTCCCGACGCCTGGCACTGTATGTCGGCGTCAACATCGACGGCGACAAGCACGTGGATATCGTGCGCAGCAACGACACCTGGGCCTACGACGGCCGCCTGCCGCTCGACGCCCAGGTGGGCGAGGACCTCTATGCCGGCAATGGCCTGGACCGTGGTCATCTGGTGCGGCGCCAGGACCCCAACTGGGGAAACGAGGCGAACACCGCCAACCTCGACACCTTCCACTTCACCAACTGCTCGCCGCAGATGAGCGGCTTCAACCAGAAGACCTGGCTGGAACTGGAAGACTACATCCTCGACAACACCCAGCGCTGGAAAGCCCGCGCCAGCGTATTCAGCGGCCCGGTGTTTGGCGACGACGACCGCCTGTACCGTGGCGTGAAAATCCCCCAGGCGTTCTGGAAAGTCGTGGCCTACCTCAGCGACGACGGCAAACCCTCGGCCAGCGCGTACATGATCGACCAGCGCCGCGAGCTGGACCAACTGGACCTGGTATTCGGCCCGCTCAAAACCTACCGGCGCAGCGTGCTGCAGATCGAACAATTGACCGGTATCCGCTTCGGCAACCTGGCCGACTACGACGGTTTCAGCAACGAAGAGCGCGCCACGGGGACGCGGATCGAAGCGCTGATCCGGGGACCGCAGGATATCCGACTCTGACCACGGCCCACTGTAGGAGCGAGCTTGCTCGCGAAGCACCTTAGAGCACCGCGGCGCATCAGGCCGCTCGCGTTATCGTTGACGACCTTTACGAGCAAGCTCGCTCCTACAGGCCGTGATCGACTACCATAGCGCCGCCGGTTCCCACACGGGACTAACAGGGAATTCGAAACGCCGCCCGCGACGTCAATCGAAACTGCCCCCGCAACTGTAGGTGCTGAGCCTGCTCCCCACTGCCACTGGACGTTGTCCGGGAAGGCCGGAGCGTGGCGACGACGCATCAGTCAGGAGACCTGCCGGCCAAGTGACTCACTAACCGGCGGGGTGTCCGGGAAGGACATCCGCGCCCTGCCAGACCTGCAGCGTTCGAAGGTGTGTTTCCGAGCCGTACCGCCCCTGCTTCACGTACGGTTCACCGGAGATTGCCCCATGCTGCTACGCGTTTCGGCCCTGATCACTGGCCTGGGCTTGTGTGCCCTGGCCCACGCCGCGCCTACTCACTACCCGCTGACGGTCGAGAACTGCGGCAACAGCGTCACCTTCCAGCAAGCCCCCGCGCGCAGCGTGACGATCGGCCAGGCCGCCACCGAGATGCTGTATGCGCTGGGCGTGGGCAATAAAGTGGTCGGTACTTCGCTGTGGTTCAACGATGTGCTGGGGCAGTACAAGGCGCAGAACGACAGCATCGAGCGCCTGGCCAATAACGAGCCGAGCTTCGAGGCGGTCATCGCCAAGCGCCCGCAACTGGTGGTCGCCGAGCTGGAATGGGTGGTCGGCCCTCAAGGCGTGGTGGGTACCCGCGAACAGTTTCACGAACTGAATATTCCCACCTACCTGCTGCCCTCCGACTGCGAAGGCAAGGACAATCTGGTCGGCGCCGACGGCACGCGCCTGGAGCCGTTTCGCATCGAGACGATCTACAAGAGCCTCAGCCAACTGGCCGAGATCTTCGACGTGCAAGCGCGCGGCCAGCAACTGACCGATGAACTCAAGGCGCGCCTGGCCAAGTCGATCGCCACCGCGCAGAGCAAAGGCTTGAAACAGGCCAGCGCGCTGGTGTGGTTCTCCAGCGCCGAAATGGCCAGCGACCCGTACGTGGCCGGCCACAAAGGGGTTCCGCAATTCATGCTGCAAACCCTCGGCCTGCGCAACGTGGTGCAATCGGATGAAGAATGGCCCGCCGTCGGCTGGGAAACCATCGCCAAGGCCAACCCTACCTTCCTGGTGATCGCGCGCATGGACCGCCGCCGCTACCCCGCCGACGACCATGAAAAGAAGCTGGCCTTCCTGCGTAGCGACCCGGTGACGCGCAACATGGACGCGGTGAAACACAACCGCATCATCATCCTCGACGCCCTGGCGCTGCAGGCCAGCCTGCGCACCTTCGACGGCCTGGAACAGCTGGCCGCCGCCATCGACGGCTACAACCTGCCGCAATGATACGGACCCTGCTCGCCCTCACGCTGCTGCTGATCGCCCTGCTTGCCGGTGTGGCCATCGGCGAAACCGCTATCTCGCCGCAGGTGGTGCTCCAGGTGCTCGCCAACAAACTGTGGGCGGCTGGCTATGTGCTCGATCCCATCGATGAAGGCGTGGTATGGAACTACCGCCTGACCCGCGCCCTGGTCGCCGGTGCCTGTGGTGCGGGCCTGGCGACTTGTGGGGTGATCCTGCAATCGTTGCTGCGCAACCCGTTGGCCGACCCGTATTTGCTGGGCATCAGCGCCGGCGCCTCGACCGGTGCGGTGCTGATTGCCTTGCTCGGGGTGGGCGGCGGTTTGATTTCGTTGTCGGCGGGCGCCTTTGTCGGCGCCATGGCCGCGTTTGCACTGGTGATCCTGCTGGCGCGGGCCAGCGGTTCCGCCAGCGGCACCGGCCAGATCATCCTCGCCGGCATCGCCGGTTCGCAGTTGTTCAATGCGCTCACCGCGTTCCTGATTACCAAATCCGCCAGCTCCGAACAGGCCCGCGGCATCATGTTCTGGCTGCTGGGCAACCTCAGCGGCGTGCGCTGGCCATCGGTGTGGCTGGCGGTGCCGGTGGCGGTCGCAGGGCTGGTGGTGTGCCTGTGGCACCGACGTGCATTGGATGCGTTTACCTTCGGCACCGATTCGGCGGCCTCGCTGGGCATCCCGGTGCGTCGCGTGCAGGTTGTGCTGGTGGGCTGCGCGGCAGTGGTCACGGCGGTGATGGTGTCGATTGTCGGTTCCATCGGGTTTGTCGGGCTGGTGATCCCCCATGCCGTGCGCTTGATGCTCGGCACCGGGCACTCGCGACTGCTGCCGGCCAGCGCCCTGGGCGGCGCCTTGTTCCTGATCGCGGCGGATGTGCTGTCGCGTACCTTGATCAAGGGCCAGGTGATTCCGGTGGGCGTGGTCACCGCGCTGGTCGGCGCGCCGGTGTTTGCGCTGATCCTGATCGGCCGGAGGAACGCGCGATGACGGTACTGAGCTGCACCGCCCTGGGCTTCAAGGTGCGTGACGCCGAGTTGCTGCGCGATATTCATCTTGACGTGCAGTTGGGGGAAACCCTCGGCATCGTCGGGCCGAACGGTTCGGGCAAATCCACCCTGCTCAAGTTGCTCGCCGGCCTGCGCGCCCCGGCCAGCGGTGAAGTGCGCCTGGGCGGCAAGCGCCTGGGTGAATTGTCCCGCCGCGCCATCGCGCAGCAATTGGCCGTGGTGGAACAACAGGCCGACACCGACGACGCCATCCGCGTGTTCGACGCCGTGGCCCTGGGCCGCACGCCGTGGCTGTCGGCCCTGAGCCCGTGGTCCCATGAAGACGACAGCATCGTGCGCCAAGCCCTGCACGATGTGGACGCCACCCACCTGAGCCACCGCGTCTGGCGCAGCCTCTCGGGTGGCGAACGCCAGCGCGTGCACATCGCCCGCGCGCTGGCGCAACGGCCCCGGATCCTGTTGCTGGATGAACCGACCAATCACCTGGATATCCAGCATCAACTGACGATCCTCAAAGGTGTGCAGGGTTTGCCGGTCACCACCTTGATCGCCCTGCATGACCTGAACCAGGCACTGACCTGTGATCGCCTGGCCGTACTGGATCGTGGGCGCCTGGTGGCGCTGGGCACGCCGCTGCAGGTGCTGACGCCAGAGCGGTTAAACGAGACATTCGGGGTGCAGGGGCATTACCTGACGGACCCGTTCGACGGCGCGCAAATCCTGCGCCTGCGCTCCAGCTGAACCCTGTGACGGCGGCACAGCTGACAGTGATCCAAAGGTGGGAGGGGGCTTGCCCCCGATGGCGGTGTATCAGTAAAAGTCTCTGTAACTGACCCACCGCTATCGGGGGCAAGCCCCCTCCCACCTTTGATCACCACAGGCCGGTGCATAGGTGTCGCCTGCCCCACCGGGTTGGGCCCGCAGAAGCATTACCTGACGGGCCCGTTCAACAGAGCGCGACGATCCAAAGGTGGGAGGGGGCTTGCCCCCGATGGCGGAGTATCAGTAAAAGTCTCTGTAACTGACCCACCGCTATCGGGGGCAAGCCCCCTCCCACCCTTGATCACCACAGGCCGGCGCATAGGTGTCGCCTGCCCCACGGGGTTGGGGCCGCAGAAGCATTACCTGACGGACCTGCTGACAGCGCGCGACGATCCAAAGGTGGGAGGGGGCTTGCCCCCGATGGCGGAGTATCAGTAAAAGTCTCTGTAACTGACCCACCGCTATCGGGGGCAAGCCCCCTCCCACCCTTGATCACCACAGGCCGGTGCATAGGTGTCGTCTGCCCCAGCGGGTTGGACAGCTCATACCACCTTGATATGGGTAATTCCCACCACCTGCGCTTGTTCCAGGATTTCCTCCGGCGTCGCGTCCGCAGCAGGCAGGATCAAGCCGTTTTCCGCGTCGCCGAAGTGCAATTGCAGCAAATGCACTGCCGCTTCATGCACAGGCAACTCAGGCTGCTTGAGGTCGAATGTGTGAGTGCGCGGCTCATCATTGAACCGGTAGTTCAGGGTATAAGCATGCATGCGGGAATCCTTGTAATGGGAACACCTGATTAACCTGACTCATCGATCAACTTTTTAGTTCCCACTCGATGCAGGTGCTGCGTTATCCAGGTGCGACTGTACGCCAGCACGCTGTCTGCCATCGCCAGCGGAAAATGAATGAAGCCATGGGCCGACTCCGGCAGCAGATGCGCCTCTGCCCCGCTCCAGCGTTCGGCGATCAGCAGCGTGTCGTCCTTGAGCGGGTCCAACTCGCCCACAAACATCAACGCCGGCGGCAGGCCGGATAAGTCGCCATACAAGGGTGACAGTGGCGGTTGTCGACGTGCTTCGTCGGTGATGCCCGGCGTGAGCAAGCGCAGCGCCGCGACCATTCCCGGCCCATCCAGCAACAGCGTCTGCGGCCCGGCCGCGCGCACGCTTGGCGTGCCGGTCAAGTCGTACACCCCGTAGTACAACACCGCGCCCCTGACGCGTTCGAGCAACGCCGGCCATTGCTTCAACGCCAGCAACGTCGTCGCCGCCAAGTGCCCGCCGGCCGACTCGCCGACAAAAAACACCGGCAGGCCGGCAAACTCCATGCAGTCCGCCAACAGCCAGCGCGCAGCGGTCAGGCAGTCCTCCAGCAGGCCCTCGACCGGCGTGTTGACCGCCAGCCGGTAGTCCACCGACACCACCGCCACGTCACAGGCGCGCACCATGCCCAGGTTGAGGTCGTCATTCATCTGCGCATTGCCGATCACCCAACCGCCGCCATGGATATCCAGCACCACGCCTTTGGGCGCACCGTCGGGCCGCATGATGCGCACCGGCACGCCGCCGACCAGCCTGCGCTCCACCACCGGGGCCTTCTTGAAACGCTGGCTGGTTTGCAGCAGCGCCTGGATCACACGCGGGGTGACGCGGTTGCGAATTTTAAAGCGCGGCATCCACGACAGCTTCTGATTGAAGCGACGCATCTGCGCCAGTTCGGCCTCGCTGGCGGGCCAGGATTGGTAAGCCATTAACGGTTATTCCGCAAAATCGAGAAGTTCAACGCCGCGGCCACACACAGCCAGGCGAGGTAAGGGAACAGGATCAAGCCGGTAATCAGGTCCAGGCGCACCGCCAGCACCACCATCGCCGCCACGGTCAGCCACAGCAGCACAATGATCACCATCCCGGCGAGCAGGCGATGCGCGCCGAAGAACACCGGCGTCCACAGCGTGTTCAACGCAATCTGCGCCGCCCACAGGGCCAGCACTATTTCGCTGCCTGGGATCAGACTCAAGCGGTAACCGGCCCAGGCCAGCAGCAGGTAGATGATGGTCCACGCCACCGGGAACAGCCAATTGGGCGGGGTGAAGCTGGGCTTGACCAGGGATTCGTACCAGGCGCCGGGTTTGAAGATCACACCGGTACTGGCGGCGGCGGCGCAGGCGAGCAGGAAGATGAAAAAGGTCATGGTCGGTCCTTGAGGGGCAATGGTGGAAAGCAACGCTGTGTTTTTCAGTGACTCGAACGGGCGCGCATAAATTCCCTATACGCGGCAAAAATGACAGGCAGGCCATCTCTTCTACACGTCATGAAAAATGAGTAAGGTGGCCAAACCACCAAGAATTTGCATAGTTTCGACCACCTCATCAGAGCGCCCCTTCTTGGCTTCCAACCACCGCAGCACGCCCTGGTCAGTGTTTCTGATCTTCCTGCGCCTGGGCCTCACCTCCTTTGGCGGGCCGATTGCGCACCTGGGCTATTTTCGCGAAGAGTTCGTCACCCGCAGGCGTTGGCTCAGCGAGCGCAGCTATGCCGAACTGGTCGGCTTGTGCCAGTTCCTGCCCGGTCCGGCCAGCAGCCAGGTCGGCATCGCCTTGGGCCTGTCACGCGCGGGGTACGCTGGCGCCGCTGCGGCCTGGGCCGGGTTCACCTTGCCGTCGGCCATCGCCCTGATCCTGTTTGCCTCGGGCTTGTCTCGTTACGGCGCCGCCCTTCCCGATGGCGTGCTGCATGGTCTTAAAGTCGTCGCCGTGGCGGTGGTGGCCCAGGCCGTGTGGGGCATGGCGCGCAACCTGTGTCGCGGCTGGGCGCGGATCACACTGATGCTGGGCGCCGCCTGCCTGGTACTGCTGGAACCTTCCGCCTGGGGCCAGGTCGGGGTGATCGCCACAGCGGGCGTGGCTGGCCTGCTGTTGTTCAAGCCCCAGACCCACGCCGAGCCCGACGCGCTGCCCATCACCATCAGCCGCCGCGCCGCAGTGGTATGGCTGGCGTTGTTCCTGCTGTTGCTGGTGGGCTTGCCGATCCTCGCCGATTGCGTAAGCAACCCCACGCTTACCCTGGTGGACGCCTTCTACCGCACCGGCTCACTGGTCTTCGGCGGCGGTCACGTGGTGTTGCCGTTGCTGCAAGCCCAGGTGGTGCCGACGCAATGGGTCAGCAACGATCTGTTTCTCGCCGGCTACGGCGCCACCCAAGCCGTGCCCGGCCCGCTGTTCACCTTCGCAGCTTTTCTCGGCGCCTCGATGAGCCACGCCCCGAGCGGCTGGCTGGGCGGCCTGATCGCCCTGCTGGCGATCTTCGCGCCGTCGTTTCTGCTGATCTTTGGCGCACTGCCTTTCTGGGCCGGCCTGCGTAGAAGCCCGCGCACGCAAGCCGCACTGGCCGGTGTGAATGCGGCGGTGGTCGGCCTGTTACTGGCAGCGCTGTATCAACCGGTGTGGACCAGCGCGATTTTCAGCCTCTACGACCTGGCCTTCGCCTTGCTCGCCCTGGCGGCGTTGATGGTCTGGAAGCTGCCACCGTGGCTGGTAGTCGCAGCAAGTGCCGCCATCGGATACCTGCTCAGCCTGGCCGGCGGCTGAGATCAAAGGTGGGAGCTGTCGAGCCCCGGCGAGGCTGCGATGGGATCACCTCGGTCGACCGTCAAACCGCAGCCCGCGCATCGCACAGGTCTCAGTCCGGCTCCACAATCCTGAGCCAGGGCCAGCGCGCCTGATAACTCCTGGCCTTTTCAGCAAACAATTGCGGCTCCGGATGCAGCGGGTTGATCCGCAGTAGCCCCTGCTCCACATCCGCCAACCCATAAGGCGCATACACCTCACCCGTGGCAACGTCCAAAGCGATGCACGTGCCCGCCACCAGATACCGGTCCACCCCCTGCCTGGCCGAGTGCAATTGCGGGTATGGCCGGCCGAACCGCTGCCCATACCAGAGGTGAACGCGCGCCTGGTTCTTGACCTCCACGTTGACGCCCAAGTCCTGGAACAACGCCTCGGCCCTTCGAATCACCGCATCCTCCGCTTCGTAGGACAGGTTCTCATCGAAGTAAAACACGTCATAGTCCTTCACCCCCGCATCCGCCGGCCGCTGCGCCTGATGATTCCACACCGCCTGGAACAGACAGCCCGCCGTGAGCATGCACTGCGGCACGTCCAACGCCGGCAAGCGCGCGGTGATTTCGACGTTGATGGGGTTGGCCATGGCCAGGTCGAGGAAGGTGTTGACGGTCAATGTCATGGAAAGTCCTGGGTAATCAGTTCCGTGGGCTCGACTCTACAACAGCGCATTGAACGGTGACACCGCTCGCAACGCGACTCCCCGTATGATGCACGCCTGCACCCACGCACAACCGGAGCCCCGATGCCGCTGACCAAACGCGACTGCGCCCGCCTGGAACGGCAACTGATCGCCACCCTCACCGACGCCTGCGAAACCGCCAAAGCCGAAATCCCCGGCTTCGCCTGGCTGACCCACACCGTCGACGACAGCGCCTTTCCCCAAAGCCTGCGCGTGACCTGGGTATTCGATACGCGCGCCAACAAGGCACTCACCCTCAGCGGCGGTGCAGACCAACGCATGCGCGAACTGACCGCCACGGCGCTGCACGAAGCTGGCATCCCACCCTTGCCGATGGAGCGCTGCGTGCACTTTGATTGCGAAGAAGACTGCCGCCTGCAACACGCGGGCGACTGGCGTGCGCGGCTGGCGCGTCGCTAACCTGACCTGATGCCGAAGCCCGCAGGAAAAATCCCAACCCCCTGCAACGCCTTGCTCCCTTGCCTACGCATGGGTCAGAATTCGCCGGCTTGTGTGCTGGGGTGGCCGTTATTAAGGTGGCTCGGTCGCTGAATGTCTCGGCGATCGGGTTTAGTAGCCTGAAGGTTTATCCAAACAAAAGTGCATGAGCTGCATCAATCAGACATTCCTGTCTGTACTTGATGGCGGCTGTGCGCAGGGCACCTTCGGGTGCGCCGGCTTTCGTTTGGATTCCCCGGTCTACTAACCTGCGCACAGCTGCCACCCTTCTGTTTAGTAGCTAAAGGGCGGTAGCCACACTCAGGAATTCAAACATGCTATTCACCGTCGCCTCCAACGCCACCCACGAAACCCTCATCACCAACAGCTACGAAACCTTCACCAGCGTCAGCACCCTGCTGCTCGACCTGTCCGAAGACCTCAACGGCAAACACCGCGACATCGCCCTGGCGATCCATCAACTGAGCGAACTGGGCGTACTGCTCACCGCCCGGCTGCTCGACCGCGAAGTGCCGTGTTCTGGGTGATTTTCAAGCACCCAACTCGAAAGACACTTTACTCGCCGAGTCGCTGTACACACGTACGACGACGCGGCGATTTGCTTTTGGTGGCTGGGTCGCATGACACAAAATGCGGCAGCTTTCGGCCAGAAGCGGCCAGTCATCAAAGCCCCAAAAATGTCCCGAGGCGAGTATCTAGTCACGCCAATCGGGCCGTCATTGTGAGCAAGGCTAGAGGTTTCAGGCACTTGCTAGTTGGAGGTAATCTCAAATAAATTTTTGCACAAATAGGCATCCTCTCTTTGAATGAAATCTTCGGGGCTCTCATTGCAAGAATAAGCTTCGAAAACGTGATTGATAATCTTCTTCGCTTGGTCCGTAGTAAGGACAGGAATGTCTATCAGGTCAAGAAGAGCATCGGCTATCTCGTTTAAACTAATGCAGTACTCTTCAGCGGCAACCCTAAGCAGTGCTCGCATATCGCCATGTTTACTATCTGAATTTACATCATTTTTGAGAAATTCAAGTGGCTGTTCCAAGATTTCAAAAGGGTAAATCTTTTGATACCTGTCGCAGTACTCTATAAGGATCCGCCTAACCTTCACGCCATCAGGTTTTGGAGAGCTAGCCCCTAACAGCGCATTAATTTTCGTATTAGCTATCCAGCTTTTCATCGCGAAATTTACCCTGCTTAGCGCTTATTTAAGGGACGTCGACTGGCGGCTCTAGGCCGACAGACGTCTATCATGACAGGCAGAAACCGCTAGTTAGGAGCCATTTGGTGTGGCGTGTAAGAATTTACCGCCTTTAGCTTCAACTGCCGAGCGAACTGCCGCGGCATCTGATGTCGAGCCGATAAATGCAAGTTGCAACTTAGGGAGCATGCTTGATGTGTGACTTAAGGCTGCAATAGCTGAGTTGGCTGCAAAAGAACTATTGGCTCCTGAGATGGCGACACGAACATCAGCTTTGCTTGCAGGGGCGATTATTTGGTGGATGCTTGAAACAATTGGAGAGTCTAAACCTGCACTTCCGATAAGCGCGGATGCCATAGCTCCGGAAATGCCGTTATTCGCTGCGGGAACCCAAACTAAATTGAATTTTTGTTGCTCAAATAAAATTGCCGCAGATTGTGCGGCTTGCTGTGGCGATTGGCTCCCAGTTGTAGCGCATCCTACTAATGCAAATAACAAAATTGTGAATGCCGCGAAAAGTTTCATAATTGCTCCTGGATATTTATTAGGCGACGGCTCTGTCGAGAATCACTGAGTGTATGTTGTATAACTTTCCATCGCCATACATAACCTCTTGATCATCATAAAAGGTGATTTTGTAAGCGCGACAGTGATGGGTACATCATTGCTGATGCATTAGCAGACTGCCCACCGTCTGCTTTGGGCCCAGCCCAGACGTCGCGCCAAGCCTTAGCTGTCGCCTTACTCCTGAGTTATGCGACGACTCATTCAGGCCTGATGGCAAAGGTATTTCGATGTAGCGTTAGTGCGGATTCGCTGGGCCGTTGCTTTCCGTCGTGAGAGGCAGGAATCGGCCAAAAGCAGACATTCGCCCGCATATTTTACGATGCCCTACCGTTCTAATTGGCGTTGCCTCAGAATATCGGTCCACTAGCGGCTGGATGGAACCACCATGCGCATCGTCACAGACTCCCGGCCAAACGAAATCCTCAGGCTTGAGGATCTCCTGGAGGGCTACAACTATACTGTCTGGATAAATACCTACGGGCCTTTTGAGTTGGACCGGACACTTGAAGAGCAACTGGCCCACTCCGTAAGCAAAAACGCCATCGTGAGTAACCAGACTAGCGTGTCTCCAAGCAAAGCACGTCGCGAAGCATTAGAACTACTTTTGCACCCGGGTGATGACGCCTACGGCCCGATAGACCTGGCTGCAAAACGCTCAGAAATCCTAGAGCTGGCCAAGTCCCTGTTTACTTCTGTGAATCTCGACCAAGCCAAAGCCATCACTTCATTCTTGCTTGTTAAGGGCCATCCGGCTAATCCGGTGTACTCGGGTTTTTCCTTCGATATCCAAGCCCATGGAAAGAGATGGATTCTGATGGGCAGCAGCAGTGACTGAGGTGGAGGCCTGGCTTTCAAAGTCCGCTTTGGGTCGATAGCAGCGCTTCATTACAGGCTACTACCGCCCAAAGCGGCCGGTCGGAGAAGGCAGCAGCCCGCCAAAGCCAGACGTTTAGTCTCACGTCTCAATCATTCATAATGCTGCTCCGGAAAGTGCGAAAGTTAATGAATTCATGTTTGATCAATACTTGAAACGATGGGAACTGACCATCGACGGTGATGCTTTCGCCTCGCTGAATGGACATCTACTGCCCGTTCGCCACCACGGCCTACCAGCCATGCTCAAAATTTCGCAAGCGCTGGAAGAGCGGGCAGGCAATCTGCTCATGGCTTGGTGGGACGGTGAAGGAGCAGCTCCAGTGCTGGCACATGACGGTGAGGCCTTACTCATGGAGCGTGCGAACGGCTCGGTCTCCCTGGCGCACATGGTGAGCTGCGGCCAGGACGACGAGGCTACTCGTATTATCTGTGCGGTGGTCCGCCGCCTCCACATACCAAGTACAAAACCGCTGCCTGCTTTGGTCCCCCTGGTTAACCGGTTCGAAGCCTTATGGAGCGCAGCGGCAACGCACAGAGGAGTCTTTGAACAGTGTGCAGAAACCGCCCGCCAACTTTTAGGTGCACCTCGCGAAGTTACGGTACTGCATGGCGACATCCATCACGGAAATGTCTTGGACTTTGGCGCCAAGGGATGGCTCGCTATCGATCCTAAGGGACTGTACGGTGAGCGCGGCTTCGATTACGCGAATATTTTCTGCAATCCGGATAGCAAAAGCGCTTTGGCTCCAGGGTGTTTCGAGCGCCGTATAGGAGTCGTGGCACACGCCTCCGAAATTGATCGCCACAGGTTGTTGCAGTGGGTGCTCGCATGGGCGGGGTTGTCAGCAGCCTAAATGCTCGAGGACGACATTGAGCCGGATGCCCCCCTTGAGGTGGCGAAGCTTGCAGCGTTGGCGCTCGGTTTGTGAGTTTTACGGTAGGGCGAGGCCAGAATACTTTTCTGTCAACCTTGGGTTGCGATAGCTAATGGTCTCGATAGACTACTTTTGGCCGTTTTCTGCCCATCGCTAGAGGCAGAAAACGACCCATAGCGGCCGTTCAGCACTTACTGAAATCAAGGGGCTATTGCCTGTCGCTGTTATGCAATCTGCTGGTAAACGAATTTGCCGACCGTCGTCAGACTGGCCTAGGTGCACGCCCGTTCACGTCGCGAGCGCACTGCCAGCAAGCGCCGTGGTTCACAAAGTCGTAAACCCCGTACTCCATTTTAATTTACCATTCACAGGCGTTCCGTTCTGGCGCCGCTCAGCCCACGCCTGCACTCCGAATTTCCAATGGAAGGATCCCGCTTCATGTCCAATACTTTGTTCCGCACACTCGCCTTGTCCAGCCTGTTAGTGCTCGCCAGCTGTACCACTGCAACGCCAAGCGTATCGATCCCTGTCACGTCCAAGGCCATCGAAGCCTTCGTAGACATCTGTCTGAAGACCGCCCCCTCATTCGCCGGCTCTGCTGAAGCGGCCAAGCGGTTCGGCATCAACGACCTCCAGGACATGGGCTTCACGCGCATCGGCTTCACCGCAGACAAAAACCTCGCCGTGCAACTTTCCGAAAAGGAATGCGTCGTTACCACTCCGAAGCAACCCGACGACAGTCTGACCCGCCAACTGCTGAGCGCCGCGCAGACTTACTCGCAAACGCCGGTTGCAGATCGTGTGCCATCGAAGGTGCGTATCCAGGACAACAACTTTATTCTTCAGCATGATCGCAACGGCGGTGAAGCATATGTGCTACTGCGGAACAAGTAATTAGCACTTTTACCCCGCGTACGAAAAGGCCCGAAAAGTGGGCTTTTCTTGTGTCGGCCATTTAACATGAGTGCCGATCTATCTACCTGCCGCACGAGGCCGCAATCGACCTAAAACTGGCATCAGACGATGGATGCTCTTGGCCTTCTCGCAAAATTGAGGCAAGCAACAGATGACGGAATCGCTTTGCGTTGTATTCATTCCGACGCTTTCGGTGGCTTTGCAACGCGCCGAAACGAACAA
Organism: Pseudomonas sp. CFBP13528; assembly: GCF_005233615.1. Lineage (NCBI taxonomy): Bacteria > Pseudomonadati > Pseudomonadota > Gammaproteobacteria > Pseudomonadales > Pseudomonadaceae > Pseudomonas > Pseudomonas sp. CFBP13528. The sequence goes on along the minus strand of NZ_QGAJ01000004.1, from coordinate 97,832 downwards.
AGGAAAACAGGGGGCTGACCACTATTATTAATCGTGGTCTGACCCCGTTTTTTCTGGGTGATTTTCCAGCGTTTAATTCAAAAGATTGAATACTCGCTGGGCCGTTGTAGGCTACAGACAACGACTCGGCGATTTGCTTTTTTTGATCGGTTTGATGGATTTTCCAGGCCCACCCCACCCTCTAGGTTTTCGCCGCTTGGGGAGCCTGATATGGCTTTCCCCTTTAATATTAAAATCAATAAAGGTGTATGTATGGAAGCTAATAATCAGCCAGCTGATGACTCAGAAAATAATCAGCAATCGCTGGATGGTGCATATGGACCGTGGGGGATATTGATTGCAATTGTAGTTCTGCTTTTTTTAGCCATTCAGGATGTGCTATTTTTCCAGATTTATTCATTATCTAAAAATGGCAGTGCAATTTTCTTTTCAGCAGTTATGATGAACTGTTTAGGCGGCGTTCTTTTACTATTCCCCTATCTGTCAAATAAAATTGGTTTCAGCGAGGAAAGCTGGCTTGTTAGTTTCTTGGCTTTGCCAGCTGCTGATGCAAAAATTAATTTTCCGGCCATTTCAAATTTCTTGGGAGAACAGGCACTTGGCGGGTTTCTAGGAACCGTTTTGTTTTTATCCACAAAACAAATAGCAAGCAGTCTTGGACCAGTGGCTGCTGGCTTTTTTTGCTTCGCGATAGCTCTACCGTCAATACTTATTGCCACTATCTCATATTTCAGGTTTGTATTGCTGTTCGCTAGATTTAGCTGGAAGTCCTATGGGATTGCTTCCTTTATATCGTTCGCCATTATGTCCGGCTTTTATTGGGCTGGAGTTAAATCAGTATCGTAAGGGAAATCAGGGTCAGACCACATTAAACCATCTTCGCCGAATCGTTGTACATCACGTACAACGGCTCGGCGATTTGCTTTTAATGATGGGATCGAATGACACAAGTGCGGCAGCTTTCGGCCGAATGCGGTCAATCGACAGACCAGAACAACTCCAGCCTTGAAGAGAAAAACAGAAAACAGGGGTCAGACCACTATTATTAATCGTGGTCTGACCCCGTTTTCACGCGTCGAGACTGGGGAATGGGCGTTTTATTATGATTTTTACTGAGACTAGGGGAAGCGCAAGCACCTGTCTGCGAGCCCGCATGAAGGAGAGCCAATGTCTACAAATGCGGCTGCGTTCTTCCAAAAACAGACTTAAACAATTTGTCTGTAAACCATGAGCGCCTTAGCATCCATGCAAATAACGGATCGTTGAAAGGCCCCTCATGCACCTTCATGGACTGAAAGCTCTATTACCGTGGTCACTGCTCGTCATGATGTGTTGCGCCGACGCCGCCACAGTGGCTGCGAGCGACAAAGCGGTAAGCCTCTTCGAAGCGCAACAATACCAGGCGACGATTGAGGAAGCGGACCGCGTGCTTCAAACCGACCCGGCCAACCCCGAGGTCTTGAATATCAAGGCGCTGGCAGTCTCCGCGCTGGGCGATGACCGCACCGCGATCCGCCTGGTTACCCAGGCACTGGAGGCGGCTCAACAGAATGGCCAGGTATCCATCGCACAACAGGCGACCTATTGGAACAACCTCGGTTATTTGCACGAACGACAACGCAATCTGGACATTGCCCTTGGCTACTATGAAAAAGCCTTGAAAATGCGCCTCGCGGTCCTGGGCGCAGATGACCTGCTGATTGCCGATACCTATAACAACATCGGTACCGCGCAGAGCAAACTGGGCCGATATGAAGAGGCCTTCGAAAACCTGCGCAAAAATCTCGCGCTGAGAAAGCGGATAGTGGGAGACCACGACGCTTCGGTCGCCGTGTCACTGAACAACCTGGGCAATGCCTATAACCTCCAGGGCAACCACCAGGCCGCGTTGCCGTTTTTTCAGCAGGCACTGGACATCGACATGGCCCTGCACGGCCCCCGGCATCCGACGGTCGCCATCCGCTGGAACAACCTCGGCGACGCCTATCGCGGCCTGGGTCAGTACGACAAAGCTCTGGACTTCCTGACCAAGGCGCTGAACAGTGACCGCGCGACGTTCGGGGAGAACCACCCCAAAGTAATTTTGCGCTACTTCAACCTTGCACGGGTCTACGAGGCTGAAGGCGCCACCGCCAAGGCGCGCGAGGCCTATACAAAAGCGCTCCAGATACTCAGGCAGGTCGACCCCGAAGACGTTGCGCAAATCCGCTACTTCGAGGAAAAACTGCGAACGCTGGAAGGCTAGTGAAAATCGAGTCGACCCGATTTGATTAATGCCGGTCTGACCCTGATTTTCAGAAATGTGATCGCTTATCTCCGAGCAGGCACGAAGGAAAACCAATGTCCGCCGAAATCGAAAAATACCTGCAGATCAACGCCGAGATCGAACGATCCTACAAACAAGCGCTGCGCAACAAACGCCAGCAAACTCGAGCAGGCAAGGATGCTCGGCTCGACACAGCCTACTTCAGGTTCGCCCTGGTCGGGCCGTCGGTTCTGGCCATACCGCTGACCATTATTGGCAAATGGGCTCAAGCCTACTGGCTGTACAACGTGAGTGCGGGACTGATCGCAGTATCTTACCTGGCGATGTTTTTCTACCCTCTGCTGGGGGTGTTGCTCTACCGCCACTCGCTGAAAAAAGCGATCACTGCGCCCTTCGCCAATTTGCTGGAATTGAACGTCAAAACCCTGATGCAGGTAGAGGCTCGCTATTTACCGGACCTGGCAGCCCTCTCGCGCGAGACGTTGAAGCTGGGTGCGCTGGAACTTAAAAGCGAGCGCGACAGCCTGGAAAAACGCACGCATATGGTGACGGGCGCGCTGGAGAAGGTCGGCATTCTCCCGGGCTTATTGGCGCTCATCGTCGCCCTTTCAAGTCTGGACGATATGCTGGTCAGGGTCGGCATTGCCGAGCGTACGGAGTGGTTATTGGCGATAGCGGCGACCAATACCTTTTTCTTCGTAATGTGCTGCTACGTGCAATTCATGATTGTGCGCTACGAGCGCATGATCGCCCTCACCGAGCTGGCCGTGGACTGCAAGGACCGGCAGACAACGTGAGCGTTGCCTTGAGTGGGGGCCCTGATGGCGGAAAAAACCGGCATCAGGACCGGCGTACCTTCAGCCCTTCAACTCGCCGGCACGATTGCTCGCCGCATCATCGTAGGCCACGTACAACGCCTCGGCGATCTGGCTTTTGATGGCCTTGGTGGATTCCAGGCCCAGCACGAACCCTTCGGCCTTGCCGCCTGCGCGGTTGAGTTCTTCGTGGGTGGCAGCGCCAGTGATGGCGTCAAGGAGTTTGGCCGCGTGCGGGCCTACGCCTTTGGGCAGGGAGATTTGGTCGATGGACATGGCGGTACCTTTAAGAATGAGGTCGGTAGCGCGTGTAACCACTGCCGGGGCGAGCATGGTAAACCGGCTGGCGAAGAAAGGGGCCGCTTTCGGCCCTTCAAATGCGCCAGCGCAGCGTCACGGCTGGCAATCGCTTCGCAGCTGCTCAAGCATTATCCCTGCCGCGGGACTTCCATTTGGAGCATCAACTTCTTTTTCAAGCAGGTACATGTTGATGCCTTCCCTGACCAACTTATCGACAACCCCGGAGTATTGCATGGCATTAGCCATAGGGCTGTTCAGATAAAGCGCATGGTATTTGAACTGATCTCGTATAGTTTCACACCACCCACGCTGTGCCCTTAAGTCGTCAACCTCAAGAACCTCCTCCGCCGAAAAAATCAGATAAGCGACATAGTTTTCGTACTGCTCAAGGTCTGCGCCGGCCTTGAAGCTATTGAATTGAGGGTCATTGAACGGATAAGAGGCGGCCGAAAACTTCGGATGGGATAACGCCGTACTTAAGTACTCCCTGTATATGGACTTGGCAGCAGCGACCCTTGATTCATTCAGTTGATTATAGGCAACGCCTGCGGCCGCCACCGCAACCAGAAAAGTTAACAGCGATGAAATGTCTGATACATCGGTGTATTTACCCAAGCGCAGTTTACGCACCACAAAAACACCGAAAACCACAGCCGCTATGCAAATTGCAATTACCATGACACGCCTTAAATGAGGTTTGGAAAGTGTAAAAACCTGGTACCGCAATCGTGACGATCTCAGTCCTGAAGACTCCCCCCACGCCGCGCAAACATCGCCCTCTCCGTCTCCTCCGTCGCCCGCTCGCCCTTGTACGCCAACTGAGTGATAAGAAACCGATCCTTGGCGCCCTTAATGTCCGAAGGGTCATGGGTTCTGAGCAACGGCGCCAGGTCGATGGATGTGGCGAAGTTTTCGTTGGTCACGCTGTAGTAGCCCATGATACTGCCGGACCAGGGCGAGCTGGCGTCCGTCATGTCGATGGTGGCGTTGCGGTAGGCCACGGCGGCCGTTTTCAGCTCGGCGGCGCCGTTGAGCAGATCGGTGAGGCGCTGGATATTCGCTTCGCTTAGCTGACCGGCCTTGTCGAGTACTTTCAGGCGGCCATCGGCTTCGACGGTAAAGCCATAATCGGTTGCGGCCAGGTCGGGCGCGGTGCTGGCCAAGGCTGATTCGAACGTGGTGAAGGCGCTTTTCAGCACCGCTTGTGCACCATTGAAACGCTCGGCATAGCGAGGAAACTCAGGTGATTCGGAGCGGCCGACCCAGGTGTCGATGACCTGCACGGGTCCGCGCAGGGCCAGGGCGGCTTCGCTGGGATGGTAGACGGCCGCCGGGCCGGCGTTTGCCAAGGCCTGGCTCGCAGCCCCGGACGGCGCCTGGGGCGTGAGTGTCTGCTCGGAAGGCGCAAGGCGCGTGTTGGCTGGGGCTATAGGGGCAGCGCTGACGGAGAGTGACATTTCAATCGGTCCATGATTGGCGGGTTCATGGAGGTTATCGACGCAGAGGGCTCGATCTTTAGCCCGCTCGGGCGCGCAAGCCTTACTCCTGCACGCTGCGCATCAGCGTGCCGAACAGGTCCCCGCGCGGCATCTTGTCCAGGGGGATGTCGGCCTCCTCGAACCACGTCTGCCCGGCTTCCGGATGGGGACCGCTGAGCACCACCACGCCCTTTTTGTAGGTGTAACGTGCGGCCGCCACATCGCCGTTGTGGTAAGTCGCCAGGGTGGTATACGCGGAGGTCGCGGTGGCTTTGGGGAAGTACGGGCCATCCTGGTAGAACACCGTATCCGGCTTGCCGTCCCAGGTGACGCGCACGGCGGCGTCTTCGATGCCGCTCACTTCAAAGCCTGGCCGGCCTGCTTCGCTGTCGAGGTCCTGGGTAATCAAGCCGAGGTTGTTGTCATCGGCCAGGTAGGCGCCCATGCACAACCCCAGGTAGCGCCCGCCCCCGGCGACGTAATCGCGGATGGCATCGGCGCGTGCGTCGCCCAGGCTGTCCAGCGCAGCCGGGATGTCCTGGCCGCCTCCCGGTTGAACGTAGAGGTCGTAGCGCGCGAGGGTTTGCGGGGTGATGTCGACCGGTTCACCGGCGCCGACAAAATCGATCTGGTAATGCGGGTCCAGGCGCAGCAGCGCCGCTTTGACGTTTTGCGAACAATCGGCACAGCCTGCCGGGCCCCGGTAGATTGCCACATGGGTGATCGGTGTGGCGGCGTGCGCCTGGGCGGCAGCGAGAACGAGAAGCGTGGCAGCGATAGCGTGCAGGTTCATGCGGGTGCGCTCTGTAGCAGATGGGATTCGCGTACCACAGCCTAAATCGAATAGCCCGCGAAAACCGTTAACAGTTGTAAGCAACCGTCGCTTGAATGCCTCTCACTCAGCCGCCTGCGACAATGGCCGCGCCACCTGTTCCAGGGCCTTGCGTTCAGCCGCCACGCCCCAAATTGCCTGCACCACCGCGGCGATGAGCATCAGCGCCGCACCAATCAGGTAGCCAATCAACAGACTGCCGCGCTGTTGCGTCTGGATCAGCTCGCCAAACAGCGTCGGCCCGATGATCCCGCCCAGCCCCGTGCCGAATGCGTAGAACACCGCAATCGCCAGCGCGCGTATCTCCAGGGGAAAGGTCTCTGCCACGGTCAGGTACGCCGAACTCGCCGCTGCCGAGGCGAAGAAGAAAATCACCATCCACGCGATGGCTTGCTGGGTCACGTCGAACCAGCCTTGCTGGAAGGCATAGCCACTGAGCGCCAGCAACACCCCGGAGGTGGCGTAGGTAAAGCTGATCATCACGCGTCGACCGATCACGTCGAACAGCCGCCCGAGCAGCAGCGGCCCGCAGAAGTTGCCAAGGGCGAGGGGCAGCACGTACCAGCCGACGCGCTCGGCGGGTACCTGGTAGAAGTCGGTGAGCACCAGCGCGTAGGTGAAAAAGATCGCGTTGTAGAAGAATGCCTGGGCGGTGAGCAGGGTCATGCCGACCAGGGCGCGACGACGATAGCTGACGAACAGGGTGTGGAAGATTTCCGCCAAGGGCGTGTGGTCGCGGGCGTGCAGACGCAGCGGCGGGCTGGTGGCGGGGGCAAGCGCATGGCCCTGTTCGCGCAGGCGCGCCTCGATGCCGTCGACGATGCGTTGTGCTTCGGCGTGGCGGCCGTGGATCAGCAACCAGCGCGGGCTTTCCGGCAGCCACAGGCGCATCACCAGAATAACCAGGCCCAACGCGGCACCGATGCCGAAGCACAGGCGCCAGCCGAGGTCGCCGCCGACGATCTGCGGGTCAAGGAGCACAATGGCACCGCCGGCACCGAGGGCGGCGCCCAGCCAGAAGGTGCCATTGATGGTCAGGTCGACCCAGCCGCGATAACGCGCCGGGGTGAATTCCTGGATGGTCGAGTTGATGGCCGTGTATTCCCCGCCGATGCCCATGCCGGTGAGGAAACGAAACAGCAGAAAGCTTTCCAGGTTGAAGGAAAACGCCGTGGCCGCGGTGGCGCCCACATAGAGCCACAGCGTGATAAAGAACAGTCTGCGTCGCCCCAGACGGTCGGTCAGCCAACCGAACAGCAGCGCGCCCAGCACCGCGCCGGCGATGTAGACGCCCCCGGCAAGGCCGATGTCGACGTTGCTGAAATTCAGGCCGGTGCTGCTTTTCAGCGCGCCGGACACCGAACCGGCCAGGGTCACTTCCAGGCCGTCGAGCAGCCAGGTAATGCCCAGGGCGAACACCAGCAAGCTGTGGAAGCGGCCCCAGGGCAGCCGATCCAGGCGTGCGGGCAGGTCGGTTTCGAACAGCGCGCCAGGGGTATTTGAGTGGGGTGGGGTCATTGTCACATCCGTTATGTGAACTGCCTTGTCAGTTATGAGTGAGTCTTTTGAGAGGGAGTTCAACGTGGTTGCGCTGAACGAAGGGGCGGATGGCGCAGTCGCACTATCAAGCCCCGGCAAGGAACCCACTGATGCCTCTGAACCCTGCTGCTTTCACGATGCTGTTGAGCCTGGCCGCCGGTACGGCGCTCGCTTCCCAGGAACCCCTGCGCCTGGAACAGCTGAAACGCTGCGGTGACCTGCTGGAGAACGCACAGCAGGACTGGTGCCTGCGCGTGCGTGGCCTGGGCGCCGCCCCTGCGCAATTGAAACTGGGCGGCCAGGTTTTGCCGCAAGACGCCGTGCAGCGCGACGGCGACCAACTGCGCCTGCGCCTCGATAGCCGCCGCTACCAGAGCGGCCCACTGTGGCTTGAAGACGGCCCGCGCACCAGCAACGCCGCCTGGCTGAGCCTGCGCAACAGCCAGGTGGTGGCCGCCGGGCCCAGCGAAGTGGCGAAGAACATGGACGGCCTGACCACCTATGTCGATCTGGTCAGCGTGCTGATCGAAGAAGACCAGGAGGGACGCCAGGAAGCCGAGCGCCTGGCGCGCAAATACGGCGCGACGGTGGTCGGCAGTATCGCGCCGCTGAACATTTTTCAGCTGCGTCTGCCGGCCACCGACCTGATACAGCGCGACGCCCTGGTGCTGCGCCTGGGCAGCGAGACCAGCGTCGATGCGGTGGTCATCGAAGAGTCGGCCGCCGAAGAGGCCGAGCAAGCCGCCCCTCGTCGTGAAGCGCCGAAGAAGCCGTCGCCCGACTCCGACGAATGGGCCGCCAACCGCTTTCTCGATGCCGTGGCGTATTACCAGCGGCGCATTCCGGGCCAGCATACGCCCATCGTCGCGCAACCGGTGCGCATTGGGGTGATCGAGCGCGGCGTGGATTTCGACACAGCCGATTTCGCAGACTACCTGGGCGCCTGCGCGCCCCGGCGCACCTGCGTCTACGCCGGCGATACGGGTACAGCGGACAGCCATGGCACCACCGTCGCCGGCATCCTTGCGGCAGGCTGGAACAACGGTGGCAACACCGGCTTTTTGCGTGGCCTGGACAAGGCCGGTGGGGGCTTCGATGTGATTGTCGAGCGCAACTCCGATGCCGGAATTACCGCAAACATCGCCGCGTCGGTCAACCTCGTGGAGGACGGCGTACGCGTGCTCAACTGGAGCTGGGGCATTCATCGCGTCGGCACCAAGGACGTCAACGGCCATGACGTCGACTCGCTGGTGCGCTCGGGGATAGCCATGAGCGGCTACGAAGAACTGCTCGAAGAGTTTTTCCTGTGGCTGCGCAAGGAACACCCCGACGTGATCGTGGTGAACTCCGCCGGTAACGGTTCGGCCTTCTCGGGCAGCGACGAGTACCGCCTGCCCTCCTCGTTCATCACCGAGCAATTGCTGGTGGTGGGTGGGCATCAGCGTAACGAGCGCGATGGCGTCGCCGTCGATGATCCGGCCTACGCCGTCACGCGCAGCTCCTCGAACGTGGACATGCGCGTCGACATCACCGCCGCCGCCTGTGCCCACGCGTCCACGCCGGGCGCCGACCAGGAAGGCGCCGTGCATTGCGGCACCTCCTACGCCACGCCGATGGTCGCGGGCCTGCTGGCGGCGATGCTGTCGATCAACCCGCAACTGCAGCCCGAACAACTGCGCACGCTGTTACGCCGCAGCGCCCTGGCGATCGGCGATAATCACGACTTCGAACGCAGCGACGCCCAGGACCTCACGGCACCGATCCTGCCGTCGGAGCGCAATTACCAGCTCAATGACAAGGATGTCGGACGCTCGGCGCGGCTGGATATGCAAAAGGCGCTGGACCTGGCGGTGCAGAGTCGTACGCGGGTGCGGTAATGGCGGGCCGAGGGCGGCGGCAACGTCATAGTTTCGCCGCCTGGACCAAGGCTAGCGCAGCCGGCACCGCACACGTCAACGCCGCTGAATCTTCACACTGGCGAAGGTGGATTCTTCCCGAGCCTGCTCCAGTATGTTCTTCGGCTTCGCCGGCGCCCCCGGCCTGGCCACCGGGCGCGGCGTAATCGGCAGGCGCAGGCGCATGTCCGAGCGTTCGTCACTGGGTGCCACGCCGAAGAAGTCCCGATAGCACTTGGAGAAGTGCGGCGTGGACACGAAGCCGCAGATCGCCGCAAGCTCGACCATCGATAGAGGCGTCTGCATGAGCAACTGGCGAGCCCGCGTCAGGCGAAGCTTGAGGTAGTAGCGCGACGGCGTGCAGTACAGGTAGCGCTGGAACATGCGCTCCAGCTGGCGCCGCGACACCTGAACGTAGGCGGCGAGTTCATCGAGGTCGATGGGTTCTTCCAGGTTGGCTTCCATCAAGGCCACTACTTCCTGCAGCTTGGGCTGTTGCGTGCCCAGCAGATGCTTGAGCGGCACGCGCTGGGTGTCGCGCTCATTGCGGATGCGCTCATACACGAACATCTGGGAAATCGCCGCCGACAGTTCATGCCCGTGATCGCGGCCGATCAGGTGCAGCATCATGTCCAACGGGGCGGTGCCGCCCGAACTGGTGAAGCGGTTGCCATCGAGGGAGAAGACGCTGGCGCTGACCGTGACACGGGGAAAAGCTTCCTGCATGGAGGCCATCAGTTCCCAATGCACACTGCACTGGAAGCCATCGAGCAGGCCCGCCTTGGCCAGCGCCCAACTGCCGGTGCACACCGCGCCAAGGCGGTTGCAGTACAGACGCGCCTGGCTGCGCAACCAGGTGATGTGGGCGGGTGTGGCGGCCTGTTGGATGCCCACGCCGCCACAGACGATCACGGCATCCAGTTCGCGCTGTTCATGCGCCACCGCATCCGGTGTGACCGACACCCCGTCGCTCGCCCATACCGGCTCACCGTTGAGGCTAAGGGTGCGCCAGCGATAGAGCTCTTCACCGGCCAGTTGATTGGCCATGCGCAAGGGCTCGACCGCACAGGACAGCGATATCAGGGTGAATTGGTCCAGCAGCAAAAAGCCGAGGGTCTTGCAGGCAGGCGCGTCAGCTTCCATCACCGATACTCAGCACTGGTATTCAAGAGGGCTCAACCACAACGGTCTTGGTCGACTGCCCGTGCTGGCGCGCCGTGACCACGCCAATCAAGGAGATCAGCAAGGCCAGGCCAATCGTCGAGGACACTTCCGTGCGGTGCTCCGGCGTCACCATCATCACGGCCAACGCCGCGCAGATGAACACGATCACCAGGTAAGTCAGCCAGGGAAACAGCCACATACGGAACGCCAGCTCGACGTTCTGCCTGAGCAGCAAGCGCCGCATTCTCAGTTGCGAGATGGCGATGACCAGGTACACCAGCAACGCGATGGCGCCTGAACTGGCGAGCAGAAACTGGAACAGGCCGGCGGGCATGAAGTAGCTCAGCAGCGTCACCCCCGCGCCGATGATGGTGCTGGCAATCACCGCCGCCCTGGGCACGCCCGCCACGGAGGTGCGTTTAAGGGCGCGGGGCGCGTCGCCGCGTTTACCCAGGGAGAACAGCATGCGCGAGGAAATGTAGATCGAGGAGTTCATGCAACTGGCAACGGCGATCAACACCACCACGTCGACCATGAATTTGGCGTTGGGGATGTTCATCAGCTCCAGCGCGCGCTGATAGGAACCCACGGACGCCAGCAGCGGATCGTTCCAGGGCACCACGGAAATGACGACCGAGATCGACAACAGGTAGAACACGCCGATGCGCCAGATTACCGAACGCGTGGCCCTGGCGATGTTCTGCGCAGGATTGCTCGATTCGGCCGCGGCGATGGTCACCGCTTCCGTACCGATAAAACTGAACATGATGGTAATGAACGCCCCGACCACCGCCGACAACCCGTTAGGCGCAAAACCGCCGTGCTCCTCCATCAACCGGCTCAAGCCACTGGCTTGGTGATCAGGCACCCAGCCCATCAGCACGCTGAAACCCAGGCCGATAAACCCGATAATGGCGATGACCTTGGCCATCGCGAACCAGAACTCGAACTCACCATACTTGGCCACGCTGAACAGGTTGGTGATCACCAGCAGGATGATCGACAACAAGGCGAACAGCCACGCATCGACCTGAGGAAGCCACTGATTGAGCACGTGACCTGCAGCCAGCGCCTCGATCGGAATCACCAACACCCAGAACCACCAATACAACCAGCCGATGGTGAAGCCCGCCCAACGGCCAATGGCCTGGTCGGCGTAGGTTGAAAAGGAACCGGTGTCGGGACGTGCCACCGCCATTTCCCCAAGCATGCGCATCACCAGCACCACCAGCAGGCCGGAGAACAGATACGCCAGCAACACCGCCGGCCCCGCCGCTGCGATGGCATGGCCGGAACCGACAAATAACCCCGCGCCGATGATGCCTGCGATGGACAACATGGTGACGTGGCGCGGTTTGAAACCCTGCGCCAGCTGACCGTTGGAATCGTTGGAATTGAGGCTATTCATTGTTTTTGTTGTTCTCAGGCGACCAATGCCCCTCACCTTAAGGGCGCTGCGCCGGGCCAAAGTAGCCTGAGCACGCCATCATCGTGTCTGATCTCGACATTTGCCGATCGGCTGCGGCGACTGGCGAACCGGCGTCTGCACCCGCGACCGCTCCTCAGGCTGCGGTACCGGCCTTGAATAGTTCGCTCATGAGTTCGGTGGCCGCACCGTGCCCGAAGACATGCGCGGAGTCGCGCTGGGAGGGGTCCAGCGTGCCTTCGCCTCTGATGCTCTGCCCGGTATAAACCAACGTTCCCTCAAGCACTTCGACCGCGCTGTGATAGCCCAAGCCGACCAAAAACGCGCCGGCCCCAGCCGCACGCGCATAACGCTGGTCCTGCTCGGCCGGTGTCAAATCCGACATAGGCGTGAGCCTGCTACTATCCTGACCAGGCAGCGCGCCCACGTATTGATCGCTCGCGCTCACTCCGCGCAGCATGTCCCAGGCCTGTAGAATCTCGACCGGAGACGCTGACATATGCCCGACAAGCGGCTCGGTGGTTTCCTTGATGCGGGCCGTGCCGATATCGAAAACCGCCCAGCGATTATCAGGAATACGCTCGGATGCCGGCACATTGAGCGCCTTATCCGCCTCCAGCCCGCTGTTATGCACGCCCGCTCGAAAAGGTATGTCGGCAGGCGAATTGAACGAACGAACTTTTCGTTCAGCGCGCTTATCCGGGCCTACCGCCGCAGACCCGCCCTGCTCCCGCATGCGCTGGACGGCGGCGGCATCGGGCACTTCCAGCCCCTGTGCCTGAAGCTGACGGTTGAGCGCCGTCATCAGCCCCTGGTCTGCGTTGCCGGGGGTGGTGTAAAACCCGCCGATATCGCCCATCAGTGCGATGGCCGCCGCTCTATCAGTGGCGCTTGCCGCCCCGCTACCGGCGCGCGCCAATGCAGCCAGCAAGTCGTCCGTTGTTTTCCCCGCCAACAGCCGGCCTTCCCCCAGTAAATGAGCACCCAGCATGCCCTGATGCTGCGGGCTCAGGTTCGACACCACACGGTGCAAGACGCTGGCGGCACCGGCCAGCTCTTGGGTCAGGACGTCGCCGGGCTTGTAGAGCACGTTTCTCGCCGCGACGGTCTGTGCCTACGCCAACGCATGGGTGGTTGTCTGAGCGGCCTGGCCCGCCGGGTTGCCATGGGTGATGTGTTGATGCACGGCGTCCTTGGCCTTGAGCGCATCATTGAAGACCGCAGCGTCCTTGGCGGCATTTTCCAGGGCGCCGTGATTCAGGAAAAGCCTGTCGCCGATGTGCTCGAAGCCGGGCTTTTCGGAAAAGGTCTGGCGCAGTTTGTCCTGCACGGTCGGATGGGTCAGCGCGTATGAGATTTCATCCATCGAATGCCCGCCATCCACGTAGATGAACAGCAAGGCTTGAATGGCCAAATAGGTTTCAAGGTCGTCCGGGCGGGTATTGGCATGCACATCCTTGCAAGCACGCACCGCCCCCTGTTCGATCACAATCGAACCCGACGGACCGTTGACGTAGGTCCCTGTGCCTTTTTCAAAAAACGTCTTCAGATAAGAACCCGGTTTGGATGCATCCGGGTGCTCGGGATCCTGCATCTCAAGCCTGTCGGGGCAACGGGTGCTGGCGCTGGCCAGCAACTGGCTCTGGTAATCGTTTTCATACTGGATATTGAAAGGGTCATTCAGGCGCAGGTCTGCGGGTGTCGCATCAATATTTCGCAAGATACCGACGTTGTGACTGTCTGCCTGCCTGAACAAATTACCTTCTCGAGCGTTGAGTTCAATACGGCCTTTTCCGGGTGCCTTGATGGGATCAAACACGCCGTCCCAATGGTCCACCGGGAGTTTTGCCTCGACGTCCGGTTCATTCTTCAGTGCGTAACTCAAATACCGGTGTTTGTAGATATCAAACAAGGCCGTCCTGGCCTCGGGCGAGATATTCAAGGTTTCCAAGGTTTTCTCGGCACGCGTGTAGAAGCCCTGGAGTTGATCCAAACCGACGATGCTTGTGTCGAAACTCTGGTTTTTCCAAGCCGCCTCGTATTTCTCGAACAACTGCGCAGACACGTAGTTGTTCTTGATGTAATCGACCTGGTTGTTTGAGATATCGACAAACGTTTTATAGGTAGCCGGCGAGCGGAAATAATCTTGCAGGGCATGCTTGGCATAGTAGCTTTCGAACGCGCGCCGTACCGGGTCGTTGACCATTTTCAGCCTCATCGAACCTTCGGCACCTTGCGTCGAGCCGTTGGTGACCAGCTTGGTCAGCTCAGCTCTACGCTGCTCTGGATCGGGGATGCCACGCAATCGGGTAAGGGTCTTCTGGGTTTCGGTTTCAGCTGGCCCCGCGATCCTGAACCTGTTCAAACCCAGGCTCAGCGCACCGTCCTTGATTGACGCCTTGCCCGGCGCGATACGGTCCTGTGAGTGTTTTTCCACGATATCACTGTCAATCACGGCGTTATAAATAGCGCCGTTTCTGATTTGCGCGACCTGCGTGCCGCCGTAAAGAAAACTGACCGGGCGCTCCTGCCCGTCGGCTTTGAGCGTCACGGTGGGCAGGGCGTTGGAAGTGACTTCAATAGGTTTGTTTTTTATATAGTCGAAGTTCTTCACAAACTCGACATTCTTCAACACCTGGTTAACAGCGTTAGCCTGTAACTCGGCCGCCGCGCTGGGGACGCTATCATTCGTGATCAGCATAGTGGTTGCCTGTAGTCTTGAGTAAGGTGGCGAGTGTCGTCGCGACGGTTTATTCAACAATGCTGTGCAGTGATGTCATCAGATTGAAAAACCCGTCCAATGCGACTTGCAATGTTTTGGCTGAGCCCATGCACGCATCGTCCAGCAGGGCCTTGACTTCGTAACCGCGCAGACCTTTGCCCAACACGGGCTGGCCGGTCACCACCGATGGCAACGCGTGCTGCAGTAAAAGCAGCAGTTTTTCCGCATGGATATTCAGCGTGGCGCTGTTCAGATTTTTCAACTCACTCCACATCCATACGCCATGATGGTCGGCAGTGAGCATGATCGGGCTGATCATTTTAAAGTTGAGCGCGATTGACGAGTGGCGATCAAAGTAGCCGATTTGTTCTGGGCGTACGCCAAGGTCCAATAAGGTTTCGCGTAGTGTTTTCGCAATATCAGAACTCACAGCCCATGCCCTCAAGCGTAAGCAGCCTTGCTTCTGGAGTTATAACTGGCGTCCCTGAGTTATCCCTTGGCGCCGCGCTCGGAGAATGTGAGAGAGGCGAAACATGAGTGGCGGCCGTCCACCAACAGTTCCATCGGGCAATGGGAGCGCGATTCGCGTATCAACCCGCCTGCGCCATCATTTGCCACAAGGAAGCCCCCACGCCAGTGATGCTCTCGCCTGCAATGAGCCCGGCCGCCGCAGTAATTGCAAAACGCTCGGTAAGGTTTGGCCAACGACAGCTGACCAACCAGGTCAGCACCGCTCCCAAAGCCATCATCAGCGAAATGGACGCCGGTAATACAAACGCCAACCCCAGGGCGGCAGCGCTTGGCAGGTAGCGGCTGCGATGCGCAGGCAAGGTGCTGTCAAGCACACCCAGCAATACGCCGATCAAACCCGCGATGCCGATGGCCCAGCGAATGCTCGGCGATAACGAGTCCAGCCCGTGGGTCAGGGTTTGCGCCACGGCTTTCCAGGTGGCGACGGCCGGGGCCGGCCATTGCTCGGTGAGGAGCATGGTCTGTGGGTCGGGAATCAGCGCCAGGTAGGCGAATACGCCGACGATACTGCCGACAAAAATCCCCAGGATCTGCGCGATCACCTGCTTGTGAGGGGTGGCGCCAATTGCCTTGCCGACCTTGAAGTCATTCATCAAGTCGGTGCACTGCCCGGCCGAACCGCCGGCGGTGTTGGCGCTCATCAAGTTGATCGGCACCTGTCCCGGCGCGACGATGCCAAAACTCAGCTGGGACAATTGCCCAATCGCGCCAATCGGCGGGATGCCGGTGGCCCCCACCACGCGCGCGGCCACGGCGGCCAGGCAGATGGCCAGGGGGATGGTGAGCAGTGCCATCCACGGGTTGATGCCGAACAGCAACGCCTGCAGGCTCACGACCAGGATGATCGCCAGCGCAGACCCGGCAGCCGGGCCCGGCTTCGGCAGGGTCCAGGGTGTGCCGCCGTCCGCGCGGGTGGTTCGGTGCAATGCCCACAAGCGAATGGCCAGGGACGCCAGGGTAGAACAGACCATCAGGCTCACGCCCGGCCACAGCAGCCACTCCACCAGTGCGGCGAATTGCGGGCCGCTGCTGCCCGGCGCAACGTCCACCAGCCCGTGCGCCAACAGCCAGGGCCCCAGCCCGCCCCAGGCCAGCAAGGCGCCGAGCAGCAAGGTCAGGCCTACGCGGATGCCGATGATGCCGCCAAAACCGAGCAACAACAGCGACGGGTCAGTGGTAAACGTCAGGCGTTCGAGCTGGGCCGTCGGCGACCAGCGCGGGAACGCCCACAGGAAGGTATCCACCCATTTGACCAACCCCGACAGCAACGCGGCGCCGAGCAGCACTTTCAAGCGCGTCGCCGCTTCGCGACCGTGGTTGTAGATATGCAGCAGGGTCTCCAGGGTGGCCATGCCTTCGGGAAACTTCAGTGCCTTGTCGTTGAGCAACGAGGGCCGCAGGTACCATGCGATCCAGATACCCAGGAAGCTCACGGAAAACACCCAGGCGATCATCGCGATCGCCTCCAGTTGGTTGCCCGTGAGCAAGGTGTAGGCCGGGATGGGCGCGACCAGCCCGCCGGAAATGATCGACGCGGCGGCCGAGGCGACGGTCTGGTTGATGTTGCTTTCGTGCAGCGTCCACGGCAATGGTGCAGCAGAACGCTTGGCCAGGCCCTGCCAGATCGCGTAGCCGATCAGCAACGCGATGATCGACATGTTGAACGACCAGCCGATCTTGAGGCCGGCGTACACATTGGACGGTGTGAGCAGGATACCGAGCAGGATGCCGGTGATGACCGCGCGCAGGCTGAGTTCACGTTCTACGGGGGTGGTTGCCGCGATGGGATGCATGCAGATTCCTTTCGACGAAAAACAGTGCCACCTCATAAGTGAGCGCTGAAAGACACGAAGGTTCATCGATTCGGCTTGCCCCGATTAGCCATAGGTATCTACACAACGCTGTAGCGCCCAACGCTAACCACGATGCGAAGCGAGCCGCTCTTGATCTTGATCTTGATCTGCTTTTGATCTTGATCTGCTTTTGATCTCAGGCGCCCCGTTAAACCACGCTGGCCGAACGCAGGCTTGAATCCGTGGGCAACCCGGCAGGACGCCGGGTTAGCCGCACTGGGCCATGGATGGCCCATTGCGGCGGCCCACGGATTCAAGCCGGAGTGAGGGCACACCGAGCCTAGGCGAGGTGCCGAGTGGTGGGGCAAGAGCCTTTTTGGTTACTTTTGGGGCTCTTTTCCAAAAGTGACCCGCTGTAAAAGCGGAACCGCCAGCCGCCGTTACCGCAGAAACGGATATGTACTCGGTCTGATCCAGCATCCTGGTCGGCCCGGAGGCCGCCATCGGGGGCAAGCCCCCTCCCACATTGAACCGAGGCGTGTCAGTGAGTAGCTGTCGGCTGGGAGGCCGCCACTGGGAGCAAGCCCCCTCCCACATTGGTCACACGCTGCGCTCACCCCCCAGTGGTAGATGCCGGTCCGGCATTTCACAGCTACAATGCGCGCCTCGACCGTGACAAGCCTGACTAAAAAAACTATGTCCTTGCCCAAGCATCACCTGGAATTGCTCAGCCCTGCCCGCGATGTGGCCATCGCGCGCGAGGCTATCCTGCATGGCGCCGACGCCATTTATATCGGCGGGCCAAGCTTCGGCGCCCGTCACAATGCCTGTAACGAGGTGAGCGATATCGCTCAACTGGTGGAATTCGCCCGTCGTTACCACGCCCGCGTGTTCACCACCATCAACACCATCTTGCATGACAACGAGCTGGAGCCGGCCCGCAAGCTGATCCACCAGCTCTATGACGCTGGTGTGGATGCGCTGATCGTGCAAGACCTGGGCGTGATGGAGCTGGATATTCCACCCATCGAACTGCACGCCAGTACCCAGACCGATATCCGCACCCTGGGCCGGGCAAAGTTTCTCGACCAGGCCGGTTTCTCCCAACTGGTGCTGGCCCGCGAGCTGAACCTGCAAGAGATCCGCGCCATTGCCGATGAGACCGATGCAGCTATCGAATTCTTCATTCATGGCGCCTTGTGCGTGGCGTTCTCCGGGCAGTGCAATATCTCCCACGCGCAGAACGGCCGCAGCGCCAACCGTGGCGACTGCTCCCAGGCGTGCCGCCTGCCGTATACCTTGAAAGATGATCAGGGCCGCGTGGTCGCCTTTGAAAAACACCTGCTGTCGATGAAGGACAACAACCAGAGCGCCAACCTGCGCGCGCTGGTCGAAGCCGGCGTGCGTTCGTTCAAGATCGAAGGCCGCTACAAGGACATGGGCTACGTGAAGAACATCACGGCCTACTACCGCCAGCGCCTTGACGAGATCCTCGAAGACCGCCCGGACCTGGCTCGCGCCTCCAGCGGGCGTACCGCGCATTTCTTCCTGCCCGACCCGGAAAAAACCTTCCACCGTGGCAGTACCGACTACTTTGTCAGCGACCGCAAGATCGACATCGGTGCCTTCGATACCCCGACCTTCACCGGCCTGCCGGTGGGCGTGGTGGAAAAGGCCGGCAAGCGCGACTTGCAGGTCATCACCCATGAGCCGCTGTCCAACGGCGACGGTCTCAATGTGTTGGTCAAGCGTGAAGTGGTAGGTTTCCGCGCCAACATCGCCGAACCCAAGGGCGAATTCGAGGAAGACGGCGAGAAGCGCTACCGCTACCGCGTCGAACCCAACGAAATGCCGGCCGGCCTGCATCAGTTGCGCCCCAATCACCCGTTGAACCGCAACCTGGACCACAACTGGCAACAGGCGCTGCTCAAGACCTCGGCCGAGCGCCGTATAGGCCTGTCATGGGTGGCGCGCCTGCGTGAAGCGCAGTTGGACGTCACCGCCACCAGCGAAGAAGGCATCAGCGCCAGCGTCACCCTGCCCGGCCCGTTCGGCGTGGCCAACAAGCCGGAACAGGCCCTGGACACGCTGCGCGACCTGCTGGGCCAGCTCGGCACCACCGAGTACCACGCCACCCGGATCGAGCTGGATGCGCCGCAGGCATTCTTCATCCCCAACTCGCAGCTCAAGGCGTTGCGCCGTGAAGTGATCGAGGCACTGACCGCCGCTCGCGTGGCCTTGCACCCGCGTGGCGGGCGCAAGGCCGAGACCTCGCCGCCGCCGGTGTACCCGGACGCGCACTTGTCGTTCCTGGCCAACGTCTACAACCAGAAGGCCCGCGACTTCTACCACCGTCACGGGGTGAAGCTGATCGATGCAGCCTTCGAAGCCCACGAAGAAACCGGCGAAGTACCGGTGATGATCACCAAGCACTGCCTGCGGTTCTCGTTCAACCTGTGCCCCAAACAGGCCAAGGGCGTCACGGGCGTGAAGACCAAAGTGGCGCCGATGCAGTTGATCCATGGCGACGAGGTACTGACGCTGAAGTTCGACTGCAAACCGTGCGAGATGCACGTGGTCGGCAAGATCAAGGGGCATATCCTCGGATTGCCGCAGCCGGGCAGCGCCGTCGAGCATTTCAACCCGGAAAACATCATCTTTCAGGGCACGCACTGACCCTCTGCAGAAGCGAGCTTGCTCGCGAAAAACGTAAGGACGCCGCGTGTCGACCCGATGCGCTGCGTTATCGTTAACGTTCTTCGCGAGCAAGAACTAGGCGTTCCCCTCGCTCCTGACGAGGTTACGCGGCCACCACCAGCCCCGCTGCAACCCCGCCGCCGCCAACAGAATCGCCGCCACACCCAGCCATTGGAGCCATCCCAGGCGATGGCCGAACGCGATCCAGTCGACGAAAATCGCCGCAATCGGGTAGATGAACGACAACGCGCCGGTCATGGCGGTCGGTAGCTTCTGTATCGCCCCGTACAACAACACATACATCAAACCCGTGTGCACCAGGCCCAGGGTCGCGAGCGCCGCCCAGGCATCGGTCGATGCGGGCAAACGATCCCAGGGCACCAGCGGCGCGAGCAACACGGCACCGGTGCTCACCTGGATCAACGCCATCAAATGCGGCGGCACCGCCTTGAGCCGCTTGATGATCAGCGCGGCAACCGCATACAGAAAAGCCGCGCCCAGGGCCAGTGCGATGCCTGCCAGATAGTCGCCGCCGCCCGGCTGCTCACCATGGGCAGTGACAATGGCCAGCATGCCCAGGAACGCCACGCTCAGCCACGTCATTTTGCGCAGGGTGATCGGCTCACCGAGAAACACCGCCGCCAGCATCACCAAGATGAACGGTTGCACGTTATACACCGCCGTACTGATGGCGATGGAAGCGCGCGAGTAGGATTCGAACAGCAGCAGCCAGTTGCCGACAATGGCCACGCCACTGAGTACCGCCAGCCCGAACCTGGCCCAACTGAGCAGGTCCAGCCGCAGGTAACCGAGCAAGGCGCACACCAGCAACAGCGCCAGCGCGCCGATCACGCAGCGCCAGAACACCACCTCGATCACCGACACGCCGGACACCAGCACAAACCAGCCAATGGTGCCGGAGATCAGCATGGCGGCGATCATTTCCCACATTCCGCGACGGATAGCGGTATCCATAATTGATGCTCCTCAAGTGAGGCTCGATTATGGCAATCTGGCACGCAGCCGCTCCAGCGACTAAAAAAGGCCGCAGCCACGAATGACCTTTATTAATTAGGCAGATTCCATGATCGACACCATCGACCAGCAACTCATCGCCGCCTTGATGGATGACTCGCGCCTGTCCCTCAAGGCCCTGGCCGGCATCACCGGGCTGTCTTCGCCGAGTGTCGGCGAACGCTTGCGCCGCCTGGAGGAACGCGGTGTGCTGACCCACTACACCGTCGATATCGACCCCAGGCACTTCGGCTACCTGCTGCAAGCCATCGTGCGTATCCGTCCCCTGCCCGGCAAGTTGCAGGAAGTGGAACGACAGATCCAGGCGATTCCCGAATTCACCGAGTGCGACAAGGTCACCGGTGAAGACTGCTTCATCGCCCGCCTGCATGTGCGCACCATGGATCATCTGGACACGCTGCTCGACCGGCTCAACGCCTACGCCGAGACCAACACAGCAATTGTCAAGAAAACTCCGGTGAAGCGGCGTTTGCCGCCGTTGACCGAATGACTGACAGTACACCGCACAAACCTGTGGGAGGGGGCTTGCCCCCGATAGCGCAGGGTCAGTCAGCATCTCGGAGACTGACACACTGCTATCGAGGGCGAGCCCCCTCCCACATAGTTGCGCTACAGCCGTCGATTTAAGCCTCGATGGCGTGCGCGGCAACTGAATGCAATCACATTGAACCTGCGCCCTGCAGCCGCCCTCAAAACCTGCACAAACCACGGCCCCGGTACTCGTTCGATGACATTTATTCTATGGCTGGCCGTATTGGGCGCAGTGCTGCTCACCCTCGCCCTCACGTCTTCCTACCTGCGCTGGATGCCGGTGACCACCTCGGCGGTGTGCCTGCTGTTGGGCATCGCCATCGGCCCGTTGGGCGTGGACCTGTTGCACCTGGACGTCAAGGGTTCCGCTCGCTGGATGGAGCACCTGACGGAAGTCGCGGTGCTGTTTTCGCTGTTCGTCAGCGGTCTGAAACTGCGCCTGCCGCTCAGGCATCGCACCTGGCGTATCGCGTTTGGCATGGCCGGGCCGGTGATGCTGCTGACCATCCTCGGCACCTGCCTGGCGCTGCATTACCTGTTCCAGTTGTCGTGGGGGGCGTCGCTGTTGGTGGGCGCGATGCTGGCGCCCACCGACCCGGTACTGGCCGGCCTGGTTCAGGTCAACAATGCCCAGGACTACGACCCGCTGCGGTTCGGCCTGTCCGGGGAAGCCGGTCTGAACGACGGCACCGCCTTTCCCTTTGTGATCTTCGGCCTGCTGTTCATGCAGCATGGCGGTTTCGATGGCGACTGGCTCGGCGGCTGGGTGCTGAAAAACCTGGTATGGGCGGTGCCGGCCGGGCTGTTGACGGGTTACTGGATGGGGCGTGGCATCGGTCGTGTGACCTTGCGCATGCGCCTGATCAATGCCGACAGCACCTTGTCACCCAATGACTACCTCACGCTGGCGCTGATCGCCCTGGCCTATGTGAGCGCCGAAGCCATCGGCGGCTATGGCTTCCTGTCGGTGTTCGCGGCGGGCCTGGGGCTGCGCCAGGCCGAGTTCAAATCCACCGGTTACGCCCAGACACCCGCCGAGCATCTGGCGCAGCCGGTGGTGGGCCACCTGGAGATCGAGCCTGAACAAGCCCTGCACGGTGATGTCAGCCAGTTGCAGGACACGCAGATCGCGGCCGGCGTAATGATGGGCGATATGCTCGCCTTCGGCAGCCTGGTGGAGCGCTCCATGGAGGTGTTCCTGGTGACGGTGCTGGGCATCGTGCTGGTCAGCCATTGGGACTGGCGCGCGCTGGGGCTGGCCGCGTTACTGTTTTGCGTGATTCGCCCGCTTAGCGTGTTCGCCATGCCTTGGGGCAGGCTGATGGACCGTCGCCAACGCAGTTTGGTCAGTTGGTTCGGCATTCGCGGAATCGGCAGCATCTACTACCTGTTCTATGCCCTCAACCACGGGCTGATCGGCACCAGCAGTGCTGTGGCGGTGAACCTCACCCTGTCAGTGATTGCGTTGAGCGTGATGGTGCATGGCTTGAGCACCCAACCCATGCTGGTGTGGTACGAACGGCGCGCCGCGCAAAAAAATTGAATCCTGGGCTGCGCCAGGGGATTAAATTGCTATCCCCCGGGCCCGTCGCCGGATCAGTCCTGCTTTTCTGTGTTGCCGAGGTCCGCCGCTTCATCCAGATCGTTGAGCGGCACCTCGGCATCGTCCATCAATGAGCCCGGGTCTTCATTGCCCGGATCGTTGAGTTCTTCGTCCACTTCTTTTGACATGACTCTCTCCTCTAACCGCCTTGGGTATCGATATCGGCGTCGGTTTCAGGCTTGTGCTCAGGTTCAGACTTGAAGTCTGGACTGTAGTCGTTTTCTTCGGCATCCGGGTCGCTTGCCGGCGCCGGGTCCTTGGGCGCATCGGCAGCAGTGCCGGGGCCCGGCTTGCCAGCGTCGATCGCCGGGTCGTTGCGGTTAGTGGTCTGGGGATCGTTATCTGTGGTCATGGCGCACCTCATTGCAGGCTTGTGGGGAATCTGTACCCCGTACAGCTAAGGCGCTGGGTTAACGGGGGAAGTTCCGTCCAATTGCTCATCGCAGTGGGTTGTCGACCTGGATGTAAAAAGCATAGATGCCCAACACCAGCCAGAACACCATGAACAACCACGGCGCCCGCATGGAAAACAGCAGTGACTTGCGATAGCCCTTGTGGGTTGACTCCATTTCGGAAAACAACGGCGATTCATCGTAGGCCATGCCCATCACCGGCTCACTGCGCAGCAGCTCGCTCTGCTTGTAGTGCCAGTGATCGATGATCTCGTAGGCCGCGCGGATGCCGGGCCAGGCGTTGAGTGAGCTGAGAATACCCAGGGCGGCGAGAATCACCGGCACCACCAGGGTGAACAACTTGCCCCACTCCGGGTTCAGGTTGCCCATTCCGGAGACGAAGGCAATCACCAGGAATGACTGGGCGGTGAGGTAGGCGTCGGTGCGGTTGGCCAGGATACTGGTTTCGTACTGGATCTCGCGACGATAGAAGTCGAGACGGTCCTTGGGCGAACCGAAGATCTTGGCGTTGTGCTCGCTGTGGTCGGTCAACGCCGCTTCCGGGGTGTTGGGCGAAATGATTCTGGGCACGATGGCGCTCCATACGGTTTCAAGGCTCATTAGAAGAGGCGGGCCAGGGTGAAGTTCAAGTTCGTCGCGCACCAAATCAGAGCACCCTGCGCCCCCCGTAGGAGCGAGCTTGCTCGCGAAGATCGTCAACGATGACGCGCCAATCTGGTTAAACCCATTGCTCTTGAGTTCTTCGCGAGCAAGCTCGCTCCTACAGAGGATTTACCGGTATTGACGGCCGTTACGGCACACGCCTTGCTTAATCCATTCATCCGCCGGTAAACAGGAGCATTCGTTACCCCCCGACCCAGAGCCGACCCCATAAGAAAGTAAGGACCAGGCCTGTTGGCACCCTTAGCCACAGGCTCATAAGAAAAGCGTTTTTTAGCGGCAGTGCCACCCAAGCAAGCTGCCAACCAAGCAAGGCTGGGCACTGACAAGGTACTGGAATGGCTCGATCTTTCTTCGATGAAATGAATGACGCAGACGGCGCCTGCCGTGCGCATTATCAGGATTTCTCCCGCTGGCTGGCCAATACGCCGCCGGAACTGCTGGCCCAGCGTCGCCGTGAAGCGGATTTGTTGTTCCACCGCGCCGGGATCACCTTCACCCTGTACGGCGACGAGCAGGACACCGAGCGCCTGATTCCCTTCGACATCATCCCGCGCAGCATTCCCGCCAGCGAATGGAGCGTGATCGAGCGCGGCTGTATCCAGCGGGTCACCGCGTTGAACATGTTTCTCGCCGATATCTACCACGACCAGCGCATCATCAAGGCCGGGATCATCCCGGCAGACCAGGTGCTGGGCAATGAGGGCTATCAAAAGGCAATGGTTGGCCTGGACCTGCACCGCGACATTTACTCGCACATCTCCGGCGTCGACCTGGTGCGTGACGGCGACGGCACCTACTACGTACTCGAAGACAACCTGCGCACCCCCAGCGGCGTCAGCTACATGCTCGAAGACCGCAAGATGATGATGCGCCTGTTCCCGGAAGTGTTCGCCAGGCAGCGCATCGCGCCGGTGGACCACTACCCCAACCTGCTGCTCAAGACCCTGAAAAGCGCCAGCCGCCTGGACAACCCCAACGTGGTGGTCCTCACCCCCGGGCGCTTCAACAGTGCCTTCTTCGAGCATGCCTTCCTGGCCCGGGAAATGGGCGTAGAGCTGGTGGAAGGCGCCGACCTGTTCGTGCACGAGCTCAAGGTATTCATGCGCACCACCGACGGCCCCAAGGCGGTGGACGTCATCTACCGGCGCATCGATGACGCCTTCCTCGACCCGCAGGCGTTCAACCCCGACTCGATGCTCGGCGTGCCCGGCCTGGTTGCCGCCTATTGCGCAGGCAACGTGGTACTGGCCAACGCCATCGGCACCGGCGTGGCCGACGACAAGTCGATCTACCCCTATGTACCGGCAATGATCCGCTTTTACCTGGATGAAGAACCCATTCTGCAAAACGTACCGACCTTCCAGTGCCGCAAGCCGGATGAACTGTCCCACGTGCTGGCCAACCTTGCACACCTGGTGGTCAAGGAAACCCAGGGCTCGGGCGGCTACGGCATGCTGGTGGGCCCGGCTTCCAGCGCTGCCGAGATCGAGGACTTCCGCCAGCGCATCAAGGCGCGTCCCCATGCCTATATCGCCCAGCCGACCCTGAGCCTGTCCACCTGCCCGACCTTCGTCGAAAACGGCATCGCGCCGCGGCATATCGACCTGCGCCCGTTCGTGCTTTCGGGCAAGGAAACCCGCCTGGTGCCCGGCGGCCTGACCCGTGTAGCGCTCAAGGAAGGCTCACTGATCGTCAACTCGTCGCAAGGCGGCGGAACCAAGGACACCTGGGTGGTGGAGGGCTGAGTATGTTGAGTAGAACCGCCGCAGATCTGTATTGGATGTCCCGCTATCTTGAGCGCGCCGAGAACCTGGCGCGCATGCTGGAAGTCAGTTATTCGCTGTCGTTGATGCCCCAGGCCGGGCGCAGCGATGGGCTCGATGAACTGGCGATGTCGTTGCTCTGCAGCGGCACCCTGGACAGCTACCTTGAGCGCCATCAGCAACTGGACGCCGAACGCATGCTGCACTTCTTCGCCCTGGATGAAGAAAACCCGGCCAGTATCTACAACTGCCTGCGCGCTGCCAGGGGCAATGCCCATGCAGTGCGCGGACGCATCACCGCCGACATGTGGGAAAACCTCAACGCCACCTGGCTGGAAATGCGCAGCATCGCCGCCGGCGGCCTGGCGCGGCATGGCATCAGCCATTTCTGTGACTGGGTCAAGCAACGCTCGCACCTGTTTCGCGGCGCAACCTCCGGCACCATCATGCGCAATGACGCCTATCGATTCATTCGCCTGGGCACCTTTGTCGAACGTGCGGACAACACCCTGCGCCTGCTGGATGCGCGTTATGAGATGTTTGGTGAAGAGTCCGAAGAAGTCAGCGACTTGTCGGCACGCGGCTATTACCAGTGGAGTGCCCTGCTGCGGGCGCTGTCTTCGTTCGAAGCCTACACCGAGCTGTACCCGAATGCCCTGAACGCGCGTTCGGTGTCCGAGCTGCTGCTGTTGCGCAGCGACGTGCCGCGCTCGCTGCATGCGTGCATCGAGGAACTGAGCCACATCCTCGCCGACCTGCCCGGCAGTTACGGCCGCACGGCGCAGCGCCTGGCGGCCGAGTTCGAGGCACGCCTGCGGTACACCGGCATCGATGAGATTCTGGAAGATGGGCTGCACACTCGGCTGACCGACTTCATCGACACCGTGCGCGAACTGGCGCGGGCGATACAAAGCTCCTACCTGGAAGTGGTCTAAGCCCCAACACAGTGCCAATGTGGGAGGGGGCAAGCCCCCTCCCACATTTGAATGGCTGTGTATCCCTCAGGTCGTTGGTGCCCACCAACGCGGCAATAATTGCCTCACCCGCGCCTCACCAAAGCGATCATCGATCAACATCACCACGCCCCGGTCGTGTTGACTGCGGATCACCCTCCCCGCCGCCTGCACCACTTTCTGGATACCGGGATACAGATAGGTGTAGTCATAGCCCGCGCCGAAGATTGCGCCCATGCGCGCTTTCATCTGTTCATTCACCGGATTGAGCTGCGGCAGGCCCAGGGTGGCGATAAACGCGCCGATCAGGCGCGCGCCGGGCAAGTCGATGCCTTCGCCAAAGGCGCCGCCCAGTACCGCAAAACCCACGCCCTGGCTGTGCGGGGTGAACTGGTCCAGAAAGGCCTGGCGTTCAGCCTCGGCCATACCCCGCGACTGCAGCCACAGAGCAATCTGCGGGTGCCGCTCGGCCAGCAGCTGTGCGACTTGTTGCAGGTAATCGAAGCTGGAGAAAAATGCCAGGTAGTTGCCCGGCTGCGTGGCGAATTGCCGGGCGATCAATTCCACAATGGGTTCCAGCGACGCCTGGCGGTGCACGAACCGCGTGGAGATGCGCTCGACAATGCTCACTTTCAATTGCTCGGCCTTGAACGGCGATTCGACGTCGACCCAGGCGGTGTCCGTCGGCAGCCCGAGCAAGTCGGCGTAGTAGTGGCGTGGGCTGAGGGTCGCGGAGAACAGCACGCTGCTGCGCGCAGCCGTCAACCTGGGCCGGATGAACTCGGCCGGCACCACGTTGCGCAGGCACAGGGTCGAGCTGCTGCGCTTGGCGCTGAAGGCGCGCTTGCTGATATCGAAGATGAAGTGTTCATTGAACAGCTCGGCCACCTTGTTAAATTGCAGCGCCTCAAAGTAAAAAGCCTGCAAGTCGCCGCTGAGGGCTTCGGGGTGGTCGTTGAAATAGTCGCCCATGGCGCTGGCACACAGGCTCAGGGCCTGGAGCAGCTTGTCGGGTTTGGCCGCGTACGCCTGATACGGCGCAAGCTGGTCCTTGTGCAGCGCATTCCACTCACGGTTCAAGCGCTGCAAAGGCTTTTTCAGCGGCTCGGGGGCGCTGTCGCGCAGCGTCTTGAGGCTGTACTGGTCGAGGCTGGCGCTGTACATCGAACGTGCGCGCTCGACCAGGTTATGCGCCTCGTCGACGAGCACGGCGACGCGCCACTGATTGAGCTGCGCAAGCCCGAAGAGCATGGCGCCGAAGTCGAAATAGTAGTTGTAGTCGGCAACCACCACGTCGGTCCAGCGCGCCATTTCCTGGCTCAGGTAATAGGGGCAGACGTCGTGGGCCAGCGCGACCTCCCGCAGGTGACGCTGATCGAGCAGACGAACCCTGGCTGCCGCCTGGCGGGCGGCGGGCAAGCGATCGTAAAAGCCCTTGGCCAGCGGACACGAGTCGCCGTGGCAGGCTTTGTCCAGGTGCTCGCAGGCCTTGTCCCGGGCCACCAGTTCCAGCACCCGCAGGGACAGTTCGGGGCTGCTGTCGTACAGCACTTGGGCGGCATCCAGCGCCAGCTTGCGGCCCGGGGTCTTGGCGGTCAGGAAAAACACCTTGTCCAACTGCTGCGGTGCCAGGGCCTTGAGCATCGGAAACAGGGTGCCGACGGTCTTGCCGATGCCGGTCGGCGCCTGGGCCATCAGGCAACGGCCGGTACTCACCGCCTTGTAGACCGATTCGGCCAGCGAACGCTGGCCGCTGCGAAACTCGGCATGGGGAAACGCCAGGCCTTGCGCGTCGCGGTTGCGCGCTTCACGGTGTTGCATCTGCTGGTGGGCCCAGTCCAGGAACAGCGCACATTGCTGGTTGAAGAAGCGCTCAAGGTCGAGCGCGGCAAAGCGCTGTTTGAGCAGGGTCTCGCCCTCGCCGACGATATCGAAATACACCAGCGCCAGCTCGATCTCATCGAGCCCCAGCTTCTGGCACATCAACCAGCCATAGACCTTGACCTGGGCCCAATGCAATTGCCGATGGTTGGCGGGCTGGGCCTTAAGGTCGCCGCGATAGGTTTTTACCTCCTCGAGGCGGTTGCTGTCCGGGTCATAGCCGTCCGCCCTGCCCCGCACCTTGAGTTGCTCGTACTCACCCTCGAGCGCGACTTCGTTCTGGTAATGCGCGCTGCGCCGCGACGCCACCGTGCGATGGCCGACGATGCCTTCCTGGGCACTGGGCGAGGGAGTAAAGCGCAAGTCCAGGTCACCGACCTTGGCCGTGAACTCGCACAACGCCCGCACCGCGACGCTATAGCTCAAGCGGGCTCTGCCCAGCGCACATAGCAGACCGTGACCGGCATCTGGTACTCGCCGCAGAACTCCAGCCAGCGCAGTTGATTGTCCTGCAGGCGGTCGCCAGGGCCCTTGACCTCGATCATGCGGTAGGTTTTCTGCGCCGGCCAGAACTGGATCAAGTCAGGCATCCCGGTGCGGTTGGCGCGGATATCCAGCAGCAGCCGCTCGAACCAGTAACGCAGGTGTTCGGCTGGCAGGCAGGTCAGGGCTTGCTCCAGCAGCTCTTCGCTGAGCAGGTTCCAGAATACAAAGGGCGATTGAATGCCCCACTTGTCCACGTAGCGTTGGCGAATGGTGATCTTGTAGCGCTCGTCCCGCAGTTGCTCAAAGCAGGTGCTGAACAACTCGGTTCGGCGCTGATGAAAGTCCTCACTGTGCAGGTCGGCAGGCCCGCGCTGGAACGGGTGGAAAAACGCGCCGGGCAGCGGCGCGAAGATCACGTCCCAGCACAGCAGGCCGAACAGCGAATTGATCAGGCCGTTTTCCACGTAATGCACCGGCGCGCCCGGCTCGCTCAGGTGGGCCTGCACGCAATATTCCACCGACATCAGCGGTTGCGGCGGTGTCAGTGCCAGGTCCAGGCGCGTGACGGCTCGCGGCTTGGCCTTGGGCACCTTGGGCTCACCCAGCTTGCGCCGCAGACGCGGCACTACGCGCAGCAGGTGTTGCTGCTCGGCGGCGCTTTGCGGCGCCTGTTGCGCCGCCACGGCCAATGCCAGGGCTTGTGCATAGGCCTCCTGGCGCTCCAGCACGCGGATCAACCGCGCACGCGCGCCGGGATAGGCGCAGCCACGATAGATCTGCTCGGCCACGCTCAACTCAGCGCTGCGCTCGCAGTATTGGCCGATCTGGAAGAGCAATTTGGCGCGGCGTTTTTCCAGCCAGGGGTTGTCGGTGTGCAGCGTGGCGATGTGCGCCAACACCGTTTCCAGCGCCTGGCCCGCATCAAAAGCCTGTTGACACTGGTGCAGGAACAAAAAGCCCTCCACGTCGGCGCGGCTGCGCAACCCTCGGGACTCGGCGCAGAACGCAACCTTCTCATAGGTGTAGATACCCAGGTCCGCCAGCACGAACTCCGACCAGTCCTGGTACAGGTTGCCGAAAAACATCAGGCGCAGGCGGTCGCACAATTGCATCACCGTCAGGCTGTAGAGCACATCCTGCAGGTCGGGGCACCAAACGGCGAAGCTGCGGCTTTCATTGAACTGCGCAGCCAATGGCTCCAGCCAGTCGGTTTTGCGGCCCTTGGGTTGCTCGATCCAGGGCTTGAAGGCCGCGAGCAGCTCGCTTTTTTGCAGCAAACCGAACAGTTCTTCAAAGCCCAACAGGCAGTGGTCCTCGACCCAACCGAGCGCCAGCAATGGCTGCATGGCCGCATGCGGGCAGCCGATTTCCAGGTAATTGAGCTTGCCTCCACGAAAATGCACGCCCTTGCGCATGACCATGCGCACCAATAACGCTTGCGACGCCTGCGGCAACCTGTCGAATTGCTGAATGAACTGCAATTCGTCCGGGTCGAGCAGATCGGCATAGCGCTGCTCCAACCACATCAGCACTTGGCGGAAGTTGTGCAGGTAATACAAGGGGTCTTCGAGGGGGTTGGCCATGGCACAAAGCGATCAACTACTGGTTATGCATACAGAGTGACGCTGCAAACGCTTTGTTGCAATCAGTAATAGATAAATGGCGCCTGCAACTTTTTGAAAAAAAGCGATCAGATGAGGGAGCTGATCGCGTAACATTTATGCCCCGTAGCCAGACGCTGCGGGACTTTTCAGGGTTAAAGGTAAGGGTAATGAACATGAAGAATTTGGGTCTGCCGCTGGTTGCACTCACTTTTCTGGTATTGGCCGGTTGCTCCACGCAAACGGTGGTCACGTTGCAAAACGGCACACAGTATCTGACCAAGGACACACCCAACGCCAAGACCGCCGACGGTTTCTATGAATTCACCGACATCGCCGGCAAGCGTATTCGTATCAAGGCCGATGACGTGGCAACGGTGCGCAAGGAACAATAAACCTGGCGTCAACGCCGATCACATGTGGGAGGGGGCTTGCCCCCGATAGCGCCAGGTCAGCTACATATAAGCAGGCTGATACACCGCAATCGGGGGCAAGCCCCCTCCCACAGTTTTGACGGTGTTCCCACTCAGCCGATCATTATCCCCTCCCCTGACACACTGCTCACCCCCACCAGTGTCACCGAGTCGGCGCCGAAGCTGATCACGGTGTCCCCGCCTACCAGCTTGGCATGATCGCGATAATCCGTGCTGCCCTGCACGTCCGTGAAGACCAGCTTGTCCGTTGCCTGGTAGCCCAGCACACGATCATTGCCAAAGTGCCCTCTGAACAGGAAGGTGTTATGCCCGCTGCTGTCGCGGATCGTGTCATTGCCTTTGCCGCCCTCGATAAAGTCCGCGCCCTTGCCGCCCTGGATCAGGTCGTCGCCGTGACTGCCGATGATGAACGTATTGCCCTTGTGCGCTTCGGCATTACGGTTGAGGTCTTGCACCCAGGTGGTGGCCCGCGCGGGGTCGGACAGGTTGGCGACGATCACCGTGGAGTCGCGGGTAATCTGTTCATAGAAGCCGGAGTCGAGAATGCGCGTCATGCCATCGCCGTAGCCGGTGGGCAAGTGCGACACCCAGGTCGGCAGGTTGAGGATGGAAAACGGCAGCACGTTCCACAGCGATGACGCGTAGTGGTCGTTGAAGCTGACGATATTGTCGGTGGTGGACTCATGGGGTTTGTCGTGCACGCCCAGCGACGACGGGTTGAACGATGCGCCATCCAGCGCGCGGAACACCGGGTCATTCTCGTAGCCCACGTTCAGCACCTTGTCACCGCCACTCTGGGTTGGCGAGGCGTAGGCCACGTAGTTGGCGTCCTTGTAGAAACCCGCCCATTTACTGTCGCTCAAGTCGGCCATGCTGTTGACCGCCAGCCCACCGAGGCTGTGACCGCTGACCAGCACATCCTGGCCGCTCAGGCCGTGGGCACCGGCAAACTCGGCGACGTTTTTGAGCAAGCCGCCGAAGGCTTCGCCGGCGTAGTTTTTCGCGTAGTCCTTGGGACCGAACGCGGCGAGCAGGTCGCTGATCACATCACCGATGGCGTCACTGATCAGGTTCTCCCGCGGCCCCGAGGTGCCGCGAAAACCGATGCCGATTTCCTGCAGCGTGCCGGCATCATCGTATTTGCCCAGCACTTCGACCTGGGCCGAGGCGTAGCCGGGTTTTTCGCCAAAGAATGTGCCCCGCGCGTCCACCTTGCCGGTGTAACCCAGGGCGCCCGCGCTGATCGGCGTCCAACCGGCCGCATGCACAGCGTCGAGGGCGGCTTTTTCCGAGTCGGGGTTCCAGGGGATCCCGCCAATCACCCCCTGGGCATCGGTGCCGCCGATCAAGGCGCTCACCAGCGTGGCCGGCAAGCCCAGGCCCAGGCCGTTGTTCTGATAACCCACGGCAAAACCGTGATCCAGGTTGTGGTACGCATACAGCGTGATCGCCAGCGCATCGGCGAACAGCGCTTTGGAGCCCTCGGTCCCGAGGTTTTTGTAGTCAAAGATACCCATGGCACTGCCTCTCTGTTGTTGGATTTGTCGAGAAAGCCAAAACACCTTTTTATCCATCACCCGCTGTAGGAGCGAGCTTGCTCGCGAAGCTCGTCAACGATGACGCGCTCTACCTGAACAAACGTGCCGCACTTGAGTTATTCGCAAGCAAGCTCGCTCCTACCGTGGTTTTTAACGCGTCAGAACGCCCAGTCCAGGCTCAAACCGACGCCATGCACCTTCTCCTTGCTGGCCAGCAAACCGTTGTAGTCGAAGTTCACTCGCGCATCCTTGCTCAGGGCCAGGCTCACCCGTGCCCCGACCAGGGCGGCATCGCGCACCATCGGCGCGCTTTCCACCGCGAACGAAGGGCCACCGGAGGCAAACGCCAGGTGCTGCTCGGAGTCGGTGCTGCTCAGGTTGTGCTGCCAGCCCAGGGTGCCGGAGACTTCCAGTTGCTGGTGATCATTGACGTTGAAGGTTTTCAAGGCGCGCACCCCCAAGGTGCTCAGCACCAGGTCGCGGCTGTCGTCGCCACTTTTCAGCGCGGCGGCATCGCCCTTCTCTTTGAAGCTGTCCGTGTCCAGGTGCACGTAGGCCAGGTTGGCGAATGGCTCAAGCGCCAGGGGTTGCAGGTTGATGCGGTACGCCGCCTCGGTGAACACCTGGGTGCTGTGGGCATCGACCTTGGCTTTTTGCTTGCCGCTGACGTCGCCGTATTGCAGGTCGCGCTTCACATCGGCGCGGTGCCAGCTGTAGGTGGCTCCGCCGCTCAGGCGCCAGGCGCCGATTTCATGCCCGGCATAGGCGCCGAAGTGGTAGCTGTCGACCGAGGCACGGCTATGGGTGTCGCTGCCCATATTCAGCGACGTATCGCTGTAGCCCGCCACCAGGCCGATGCGCGTTGCGTCGTCGAGGGCACCGTCCACGCCGGCCAGCATGCCGCCGATGGACGTGGTGTAGCCGGCCGTGTCGCTGCGGCTGTCGGTCTTGCCCCAGGCCCCGAGCGCCTTGACCCACACGTTGCCACGGCTGTCGATAGCCTGGCTGGTCGCGCCCATTTCACCGTTGCGCAGCCGCTCGCCAACCGCTTCGCGCACGTAGCGGCTGTCATTGACCAGCGCAGTCTCCAGGGCTGGATAGACTTCGCCGCTCAGTTGCTGGAACGCGCCCTGTGCCGAGGCCGCGGTCGGGGCCAGCAGCAAGCTTTCATACACCCCATTGCCTGCGCCCAATTGCTCGGCGGCGGCGGCGACGGCGCGCTGGTTCGGCGTAGCGGCCACACTGGCGAAGCTGTTGGTGCGTGCCACATCCAGTTGCACACCGCCCGCTGCGTAGTTCAACGTGCCGCCGATGAACAGGTAGTCCGGCAGTACCGCACCGAAGCGGCCGGTGACACCGCCTGCGGCTTGCAGGATGTTGTACTGGCGGCCGATCAGGCTTTGCGCCTGGGACACGCTCAACAAGGTCGGGCTGTTTTCCAGGGCCAGGGTCACGGTGCCGCCATTGAGCGTGGCAGTGCCGCCGGCGACAATCCGGTCGCTGCTGGTGGGCGACAGTTCCACCGCGTAAGTCGAGCCCGCATCAAAGGTGACATTGCCCGCCACGTTCAGCGTGCCGATGGAGTTGCCCGGCGCCACGGTGCCGCCGCTTTTTGCGCTCAGCGAGCCGATACGCCCCGAGCCACCGACCACGCCGCTCTGGCTGACAGTGACGTCGGACGTAACCGAGCCATTGATCGCCAGCAAGCCCTGGTTGACCAGGGTCGGGCCGCTGTAGGTGTTGGCGCCGGTCAGCACCAGCGTGCCAATGCCCTGCTTGGTCAGGCCGCCATGCCCGGCGATGTCATTGCTCCACACGTCCAGCCCGCAATGGATGTCGTTGCACACACGCTGGGTCGGTTTGCCGGCATCCACCACCGCGCCAATGCCCGGCAGGTCCGCGACGAACTGGCCACTGCCGTAGGCGCCGTCGATGCGAAACTCGGCCGGAATATCCTCGGCGGTAACGAACATCCCCGGACCGTTGATCGCCTTGCCCAGGTTGATCATGCCCCAGCCATACAGCGAATCGATGCCCGGCGCGCCGAGGTCGGTGGCGGTGGTCTTGAGCAGCGTGGAGATCTGGTCGCCACTCATGTACGGGAAACGCTCCATCAGCACCGCCGCACTGCCGGCCACATGAGGCGCGGCCATCGAGGTGCCGTTGAAGTTGGCGTAGTCGTTGGTGAGGTTGTCCAGGTTGGTGCCGTTGATGATCGAACTGAAAATCTTCGTACCCGGCGCCGCCACGCAGAAACTCGCCGCATAGCCACAGCGCGACGAGAAGGTGCTGATCACGTAAGGGTTGGCGCTCGCGGTGTCCGGGTTCTGTTGCAGGGCCGCCACCGACAGCCAGTTCGGCGCAATTTCCGGCACGAAATACGCCAGGCCCGAGATGGCATCGGGGTTATTGCGGTTGTAGTCGTTACCGGCGGCGAAAATGGTCAGCACACCGCTGCGGGCCGCGTCGATCGCGCCTTGATAAGCGCCCCCGGCGATCGTGCCGAGGATCGGCCGGATGTTGTTGAACTGCGCCTGGGCTTCATTGACCGTGAAGTTGGGGAACGCCGGATCGCGCCCGCCCTTGGCATACTGATCACCGATGCCGATGCCCCAGCTGTTGTTGATGATGCGCGCGCCGCTGGCAACCAGCGCATCCCAACCGGCTTTGTACACCGCGCCATCGTTGCCCAGGATGATCCCGTCTTCCGGGCCTGGGTCACCGTTTTCAGCGCTGATGATTTGCGCGTTGAACGCCACGCCATGCATCGGCCCGCCGTCGCGGTTACCCGCCGCAATGCCGCCGACATGGGTGCCGTGGTTGCCCAGCTTGCCGTTGGAGCCCAGGGACGGCGTGCCGTCATAGCGAAACGCATCACCGGCCTTCACCGGGATATACGGGTCGGTGTACTGGCGAATGCCCTCGGTGACGATTGTCACCACTTTGTCGGGGCTGGCGAATTCCGGATGCGGGGCGTACACCGGCTGGTCGAAGATGCCCAGCTTGACGCCCTTGCCGGTGTAGCCGGCGGCATACGCGGTGTCGGCGTGCACGGCGCCCAGGCCCCAGTCGGCCTTGAATTCGTTGCTGCGCCAACTGGCGGCATCGCCCGGCTTGCCGGTTTCCACATAGGGTGCGGCCTGGGCTGTCCCCAGGCTGGCCAGGCAGCACAGCAGCGCGCCGTATGGCACGCGGCTCAACGCCTTGAGCGGATAGCCCGGGCCTGTGTGGAGGGCGATGGTGAACCCTGACTTGCATTTTTTCACGGTGACCTTCCTTAGTTTTCTTATTGCATTTGGAAAAATCTCGACCAGGCGCCACTGTCCTCCTGTGGGAGGGGGCTTGCCCCCGATAGCGGAGTGTCAGTCGCCGGAAGTGCTGGCTGACCCACCCTCATCGGGGGCAAGCCCCCTCCCACATTTGGACTGTGGTGTGCCTTTAGAACTGCCAGTTCAGGCTCAGCCCCACGCCCTGGGTTTTCTCGCGCCCGCCCAATTGGCCGTTGTAATCCAGGTTGACCCGTGTCGCCGGGCTCAGCGCCAGGCTCGCCTGCAGCCCTACCAACGCGGCGTCGCGCAGCAACGGTGCGCTGCGCACGGCAAATGACGGCCCGCCGGCGACAAACGCCAGGTGTTCCTCGGACTCCACCGCCGTCAGGCTGTGTTGCCAGCCCAGCGAGCCGGACAGTTCCAGTTGCTGGTGGTCATTGAGGGCCAGGGTTTTCAGGGCACGCACGCCCAGCGTGCCGAGCACCGCATCACGTCGGTCACTGCCGCGCTCCAGGGCCGCCGCCGCGCCTTTTTCGTGGAACGAGTCACTGTCCAGGTGCACGTAGGCCAGGTTGGCGAAGGGCTCCAATGCCAGCGGTTGCAGGTGAATGCGGTACGCGGCTTCGGTGAACAGCTGCGCCGTGCGCGCCTCCAGCTTGGTCTTTTGCTTGCCGCTGACCTCGCCGTATTGCAGGTCGCGCTTCACATCGCCGCGATGCCAGCTGTAGGCACCGCCGACACTCAGGCGCCAGTCGCCCAGCGCCCGCCCGGCATAGGCGCCGAAGTGATAGCTGTCGATGGACGCCGAGGAATGCGTGCCGCCGCCCATGCTCAATGAGCTGTCGCTGTAGCCGGCGACCACACCGACGCGGGTCTGTTCGTCCAGTGCGCCATCGACCCCCGCCAGCAAGCCGCCGAGGGAGGTGGTGGAACCTGCCGTTTCACCGCGCGTGTCGGACTTGCCCCAGGCACCCAGTGCCTTGAACCACAGGTTGCTTTCACCGGCCATCGGCACATGGCGCAAGCGCTCGCCCACCGCATCGCGCAGTTGGCGGCTGTCGTTGATCAACATCGCGCCCACGGCCGGGTAGATTTCACCGGACAGTTGCTGCAAGCCCTGTTGCGCCGTGGTCACCGAGTCCGACTGCAGCAGGCTTTCGTACACCGGGTTACCCGCACCCAACTGCTCGGCGGCCGTGGCGACGGCGCGCTGGTTGCGGGTGGCGGCGACGCTGGCGAAGCTGGCGTCATTGCGCCCGACATTCAGTTGCACCCCAGTGGCGGCGTAATCCAGGGTGCCGCCGAGGAACAGATAGTTCGGCAGCACCTGGCCGAACTGGCCCTGGACACCGCCTGCCGCCTCGAGAATCGAATACTGCCGGCCGATCAGGCTTTGGGCCTGACCCTGGCTCAATAATGTCGGGCTGTTTTCCAGGGCCAGGGTGACCGTACCGCCCCCCAGCACGGCCTTGCCGCCGGCGACGATGCGGTCGCTGCTGGTGGGGGTGAGTTCCACCGCATAGGTGGAGCCGGCGCCCAGGTTCACATCCCCGGCTACCTGCAAAGTGCCCACCGAGTTGCCCGGCGCCACACGCCCGCCGTTGTTGACCGACAGCGCGCCGATCCGTCCGGAGCCGCCGAGGGTGCCGCTGTCGTTGACCGTCACGGCCGAGGTCAACGAGCCGTTCACCGCCAGCAGGCCGCCGTTGACGATGGTTGCGCCGCGATAGGTGCTGTCGCCGCTGAGCACCAGGCTGCCCGCGCCGGATTTGATCAGGCTGCCTTCGTACACGCGGTTCGCCGCCGCCTGATCGCGCGCACTGCCCACGGCGTAGTCGGTCTGGTCCTGCTGGCTGGCGCTGGTGCTCACGCCGTTCTGCCAGCCTTTGTCGAGCAGGGTTTGCTGCCAGGCGCTGTGCTCGGCGCGGTCTTCGGCCTGACGCTGGAGCAGCGCCTGGTCAGACAGGCCATTGCTCCACACATCGCCCTGCCCGGCTGCGAGGTTCACGTCCATCGCGCCCAGCAACTGCCCCGGCCCATGCATTGCCCGGCCCAGGTCAGGCACGCCCCAGCCGACGATGGCGTTGGGGGCCTGGGTGATTGAGCCGTCAAGTTGCGTGGCGGTGGTCAACAGTACCTGCAGCGCCTGCTCGTTGGTCATGTAGGGATAGCGCTCCATCACCAGCGCCAACGCGCCGGTGGCATGGGGCGCCGACATCGAGGTGCCGGACTTCACGCCATAACCGCCGTCCGGGATGGTGCTGTTGATCAGCGCACCCGGGGTGGAGATACACCAGTACTTGGCGATGCCGCACTGGTTGTACTTCTGGTTGTTGGCCCTATCCAGCCCCGACACCGCCAGCCAGTGACCTTCCAGTTCCGGCTGGAAATACGGCAGCGCCGAGCGCACGCTGGCATTCGCATAGCCGCTGTTGCCGGCGCTGAACACGTTGATCACGCCAGCCTTGGCCACATCCGCCGCCGCGTCCAGCCAGGTGCCGCGGTTGTAGTGCTGGGCGTAGGCCGCGTGCAGATCGCCCAGGGTCTGGTAGCTGACGTCCTTGGGCTGGCTGCCCCAGCTGTTGTTGATGGCGCGCACGCCGGAATCGACCAGGGCGTTGTACACCGTTTTGAAGTACTGAGGGTCCGGAGTCGGGCCGAACAGAAAGCTGTCGTTGGCGTTGGTGTTGCCGACATAGACCTGGGCGTTGTACGCCACGCCATGCATGCCCACGCCGTCGCGCGCCGC
Organism: Pseudomonas sp. CFBP13528; assembly: GCF_005233615.1. Lineage (NCBI taxonomy): Bacteria > Pseudomonadati > Pseudomonadota > Gammaproteobacteria > Pseudomonadales > Pseudomonadaceae > Pseudomonas > Pseudomonas sp. CFBP13528. The sequence continues at coordinate 59,455 of NZ_QGAJ01000004.1, read as the reverse complement.
GCCCATGGTGCCGGTGACATGGGTGCCGTGGGAGTCGTTGTTCGGGTTGAGTGCGCCGGTGGTGCTGAAGGGCCTGCCATCGACGTAAGTGCCGCTGGCGGTGACCGGATGGAAGCGATCTTTGGACGCTTCGGGGTGATTGGCATCGAACCCCGAGTCCAGCGCACCGATTTTCACGCCCTTGCCGCTGATTCCGGCGGCATAGGCTTCATCGGCCTTCATGCGCCCCAGGCCCCAATCGCTCTGGTACTCGGCGGAACGCCAACTGGCCGGGTTACCCGGCTGGCCGGTTTCGGCGTATTGCGCCTGCGCCGCAACGGACAACAGCAGCAATGAGCCTGCGGTGAAGGGTTTGAACCGTGGTGAATCCGTGATCATCCGTACACTCCTGTTTTATTGTTATGTGTTGCCCCTACCGCGTTCTCTCCGGACCGAAGGCCTCGTCCACCTTGGCCAGGTCGGTGTCGCGCAAGTTGCCCGCGTAGTAATGCAATTTGGTCCAGGCCATCAGGTAGTCGTACCGCGCCTGGGCCAGGTCGCGGCGGGTGCTGTAGAGCTGCTGCTCGGCATTCAACGCATCGAGGTTGACCCGCTCGCCGCCGAGGATGCTTTGTTTGGTCGACACCACCAGTGCCTCGGCCGAGGTCAGGGCCTTCTGATAGGCGCGCAACTTGCTCACCCCGGACAGGCAGGCACTGAACTGGCGGCGCAGTTCGATCAGGGTTTCGCGGGTCTTGCCTTCCAGTTCGTACTCGGCCTGCTCCATGGCGCGGCTGGCCTGGCGCGTGGAGGCCGAGATAGCGCCACCGGCATACAGCGGCAGGCTGACTTCGACGCCGATGGTGTTGGTGTCGTAGCGCTGGTTGTAGGTGTTGCCGCTGTCCGATTCCTGCTTGCGTGAACTCGCGTAGGCGGTAATTTTCGGCAAATGCCCGGCGCGGTTGCGCTCCACTTCATAGCGCGCCACTTCCAGGGATTGGCGCTGCGAGGCCAGCACCGGGTTGTTGGTCAGCGCCAGTTCGTGCCAGGTGGCGTAGTTGGCCGGGCTCAGGCTGAACGCGGCGAAGCTGTGGTTCAGCGGCGCCAGGTCGTCGATATTCACGCTTTGCACGCCAATCAACGCGCCCAGCTCGCGCAGGGAGGCATCCTGCTCATCCAGGGCCTGGATCTCTTCGGCGGTGGCCAGCTCATAGCGCGATTCAGCTTCCAGGATGTCCGTGCGCGTGCCCTCGCCTGCCTTGAACAAGTGTTCGTTCTGCTGGAACTGCTGCTCGAACGCTTTCTTCTTGGCGCGGGCGATGTCGATCTGGTCCTGGGCGAACAGCGCCTGGGTGTAATAGCTCAACACCCGCACCAGCAGGGCCTGGCTCTTGTCACGAAAGCTCTCGTCGGCAAACAGCGCCTGGGCCACGCCCTTGCGGTAGTTGGCGTAGGCTTCGTAGTCGAACAGCGGTTGTTGCAGGCTGAAGGTGGAGCCGTAGCTGTTGTAGTTGCGGTCGTCGCGATAGCTGCCGCCACGGCCGTCGGGCAGGTGCGCTTCGGAATTGTTGCGGCCCTTGTTGTAGTTGTACGACAGCCTTGGCAACAAGCCGGCGCGGCCGATGGTGCGGTTTTCCAGGCCGGCGTCGCGCTCCTTGATCGCGCCAAGGAACACCGGGTCATTGCGCAGGGCCTGCTCATACACATCGAACGGGCCCATGGCGGCGTGCGCACTGGCACAGCTCAACAGCAAGGCGATGAACACAGGCTTCATGTTCATTCCTCGGTCAACGCAGAGCCGGCGCGATCGAGCAGCGGCTTGAACAGGTAATTGAGCAACGAGCGTTCGCCGGTGCGCACGAACATCTCGGCGGGCATGCCCGGCTTGATCACCAGGCCGTGGAGTTTTTCCAGCGCCGCTTCGCTGACGGTGGTGCGCAGCACGTAATACGGCGCACCGGTCTTTTCATCGAGCATCTGGTCGGCGGAAATCAGGCTCACCTCCCCCGGCACGCGCGGGGTGCGGCTCTGGTTGAAGGCGGTGAAGAGGATGTCCACCGGCAAGTGCGTACCGACCTTGTCCACCAGGTGCACCGGCAAATGCCCTTCCACTTCCAGGCGCGTGCCTTGGGGCACAATCTCCAGCAGGGTTTCCCCCGCGCGCACCACGGCACCGATGGTGTGTACGCCAAGGTTGACCGCGATGCCATCGGCCGGCGCGTTGATTTCGCTGTGTTGCAGGTCGAACCCGGCGGAGGTGAGTTGCTGCTCCAGGGTCAGGCTGCGCAGTTGCGCGTCGGCCAATTGGCTGCGCACTTCCTTCTGGTATTCCTCGCTGTGCTGCTGCAATTTGAGGCGCGACTCGACAATGCCCTGCTCGACGCGGCCACTCTCGCCGGCGTTTTGCGCCAGGTCCTGCTGCACCTGGGACAACTGGCGCTGGTAGTCCATCAGGCGGTTACGCGGGATGTAGCCGTTGTCGGCCAGCGGTTGCAGGTTGCTCAACTGGTCGCGCAGGGATTGCGCCTGGGCGGTCAAGTCGCTGCGGGCACGGCGCATGCCGCCCAACTGCGACATGGCGCCGTCGATGCTCGCCCGAATGCCGGCCTGCTCGCGGGCAAAGGCCTCGCGGCGACTGCTGAACAGTTGGCGTTGGCCCTCCAATACCAGCGCCAGTGCCGGGTCGGGATCAGTGCTCAGCTCGGCGGGAAACGTCACGCCGGGCAGGTTGTCACGCTCACTCTGCCAGCGTGCGGCGCTGGCCCAGGCCATACGGTACTGGGCTTGCAGCGATTGCACGTCGGCCTGGTGCTGGGTCTGGTCGAGGCGAAACAGCGGCTGACCTTGTTTCACGGCCTCGCCGTCGCGCACCAGAATTCGGCTGACCACGCCGGGACTGAGGGTTTGCACGGCCTTGCGCTTGCCCGACACCACCACCGTGCCCTGTACCGGAATGCCTTGATCAAGCGGCGCGAGGCTGGCCCAGAGGAAAAACCCGCCGGCGCCGACCACGGTCAGCAGCCAACCCATGCGCACGAAGGTGCGCGCGTCGTGTTGTTCGTAAATCATGCAAGTATCCTTACTGCTTGACGCAAAACGTGTAGGAGCGAGCTTGCTCGCGAAAAACCCACAGGCACTGTGTGTAGCCAATCGGAGCGCGTCATCGTTGACGACTTTCGCGAGCAAGCTCGCTCCTACCGCCGGGTCTTTCCTTCGGTGCTTCGTGCTGGCCGGACAACGCGCGCAGCACTTCCTGGCTCGGTCCGAACGCTTGCAACTGGCCTTCGCTGAGCACCAGCAACTTGTCGGCCTGGGCCAAGGCGGAGGAACGGTGAGTCACCAGCACCACGCTGCTGCCCTGGGCCTTCATCTGCACGATGGCGCTGGCCAGTGCCGCTTCGCCGACGGTGTCGAGGTTGGAGTTGGGCTCATCCAGCACGATCAGGCGCGGCCCGCCGTACAAGGCGCGAGCCAGGGCTACGCGTTGCTTCTGCCCGCCGGACAGGCCGCCGCCGTTGTCGCCCAGTACGGTGTCGTAGCCTTGGGGCAGGCGCAGGATCAATTCATGCACCCCGGCTTGTTGCGCCGCCTTGACCACCCGTTCCGGGTCGGCTTCGCGAAAACGCGCGATGTTGTCGGCGATGCTGCCGCTGAACAGTTCGATGTCCTGTGGCAGGTAGCCGATATGCGGGCCGAGGTCGTCGCGGTCCCAGCGGTGAATATCCGCGCCGTCCAGGCGCACCGTGCCGGCCAGGGTCGGCCATACGCCCACCAACACGCGGGCCAGGGTGGATTTGCCCGAGCCGGAGGCGCCGAGTACGCCCAGCACTTCGCCGGCCGCCAGGGTGAAGCTGACGTGGTGCAGGGTCGCCAGGCGTCGACCGGGCGGGCCGGCGCTGACCTGCTCGAAACTGACCTGGCCCTTGGGCGCCGGCAAGGCCATCTGCTCGCCTTGCGGGGGAAACTCGCGCAGCAGTTCATCGAGGCGCTGGTAGGCCAGCTTGGCCGAACTCCATTGTTTCCATACGGCGATCAACTGGTCGATGGGGCTCAGTACCCGGCCCATCAAAATGGAGCCGGCGATCATCATCCCGGCGGTCATATCGCCCTTGATCACTAGAAACGCGCCCAAGCCCAATACCAGGGATTGCAGGCACAGCCGCAAGGATTTGCTCAGGGAAGTGATCACCGAGCCGGTGTCGCTGGCCTTGTTCTGCAAGCCGAGGAACTGCGAATGCACCGCAAACCAACGCTGGCGCAGCGCACCGAGCATGCCCATGGCCTGGATGGTTTCGGCATTGTGCAAATGGCTGGTGGCCAACTGCGTCGACTGTTGGGAAAAACCGGCGGCGTCGCCCAGCGGCTTTTTGGTCAGGTACTCGTTCAGCCAGGCCAGGCCGATCAGCAGCACCGCTCCCGCCGTGGCCAGCACGCCAAGCCAGACGTTGAACAGGAAAATCACGAACAGGTAGATGGGAAACCATGGCGCATCGAAAAACGCGAACAGCGCCGGCCCCGTAATGAACTGGCGAATGTGGGTCAGGTCGCCCAGGGATTGCCCCGCATGCCCCTGCCCGCGTTGCAGGTTGCGTTCGAACGCGGCTTTGTAGACGCGCAAGTTGAAACGTCGCTCCAACTGGCTGCCGATGCGGATTACCACAAAACTGCGGATAACTTCGAGCAGGCCTATAAAGACAAAGAACCCCACGACCATCAGCGTCAACATCACCAGCGTAGTTTCATTCTGGGAGGACAGCACGCGGTCGTACACTTGCAGCATGTAGATCGATGGCACCAGCATCAACAGGTTAATCAAGGCGGTAAAACAGCCAATGCTGATCAAGATGCTCTTGTACTCACCCAGCGCCTTGAACAAAGGCGCAACGGCATGGGGCTTGGCCATATCTTTTACTCTTCCCTGAACCCAGATGACGCGCAATAGTTGCCCAACCCCCGAACACGGCGCGGTCAACTAACAAATGAAGTTATAAGCTTATAACTGGAAACTAAGGTGTGCGTCGCAACGCAACTACACCACCGGATTTAGTACGCCCCTCATATTCGCCTTCCTTCTGGCGATTCAAGTGCGTGATCCCGCTGCCTTCGGCATTCATCAGCCAGATACCGTCCGGAGTGGGCGACCAGGTCAGGGGCTTTTCACCCAGCCATTGCGCCACACACGCCACGTCGCCGCCCAGGCGATTGGCCTGCTCTTGCAGGTCCAGCGCACAGACCTGGTCGCCCTGGTGCAACTGCCAATGCCCTGCCAACTGCGCGGTACTGGGTAAAACAAGACTGCTCGCCATTGCATGGGCTCCTGCCGACACGATCAAAAGGGTCAACCACTTGGAAAAACGCTGCATCGTTTGGCTCCATCCTGGAACGCGGCGCCGGAGCGCCGCGCTTTACATCACGCCACGATGTCGCTGGCAGCCGCCTGGCCAACGGTGGTGACGAGGAAATCCGCCACACCGTGCCCGGAGAAGTCCACGGCCAACGTGCCCAGGTTGGTACCTGAGGCGTAGGACAGAACCGCATCGCCGGCATGCCCGGTGAAGGCATTGACGAAGGTCACGCCCGCACCCTTGGTGATACCGGACAGGTCGATCTTGTCCGAACCCGAGGTGAAGTCAAAGATCTTGTCCGCAGCCCCTGGCTTGGAGTCGGAACTGGCACCGTACACGAATGTATCGCTGCCGGCGCCGCCCCACAGTTGGTCCGCACCGCCACCGCCGTAGATGAGGTCGTTGCCGGCCCCGCCCTTGATCAGGTTGGCGGCCTGGTTACCAATGATCAGGTCGTTGCCCGCGCCGCCGAACGCGTTCTCGACGGTGACACCTTTGGCAATGGACACGTTGCCCACCAGGCCGCCAACGTCGGAGAACGAGGTCGCATTGAGGTTGATCTTCTGGTTCTGGGTAAACCCGGAGAAGTCCAGGGTGTCATTGCCGCCACCGTCCCATACCGAGAACACCAGCTTGTCGGCATTGGATGTGGCGCTGAGGAAATCACGCCCGGTGTTGGAGTTGAAACCGTAGGTGGTGTCACCGGCGCGGGTGTTGAGGTTGGCACCGTAGAGCTTCTGGATCGCGGCGATGTCGTCGATCAGCGGACCGGAAGCGTACGCCTCGACCCCGCCTTTGCTGAAGTTCTGGTTGGTGTTGCTCTCGCTCCAGTAACTCATGAGGCTATAGCCACGCGTGTCCTGTCCATAGGTCGCGTCGTTATAGGTCGGGTTGCCATTCCCGGCGTTGTAGTCGCCAGGGTGAGCCAGGCCCAGGGTGTGACCGATTTCGTGGGTCAGGGTCTGCCGGCCATAGTTGTTCAGGTCCGGGGTCTTGTTCGGCGTGTAGCTGTTGTTGGTCAGGTACCACGAGGTGCCGTCGTAGCCTGCGCCGGTGCCGGGCAGGTAAGCGAACGCCGCCGCGCCGTCCTGGCCACCGCTGTAGTTGCCGAAGGTCATGTGCCCGTCGCCGCCGGAAGCCTTTTCGGTAAAGGTCACGTTGGCCACATCCGACCAGGATTGCATGGCCAGTGCGGCCTGTGCTTTCTGCTGGGCGTTGAATTGGCTGAAACCTGAGATGCCATGTTTGTTCATGGTGCTCTGGGTAGCCGAGGTGAGGAAGGTGTAGGTCAGATCGATCTTGCCGTTGCCATCAAAGTCCCGGTACGCGGCGCCATCGCGCAGCAGTTGGGTGGCTGCCTGGTCCACGCTGTAGGACGGTTTGCCGTTGACGGTGAGGTTGCCGCCACGGTCATACAAATGGCTGAAGCTATCGATTTGCGAGTAAGCAGTGCTGGCTTGCGCGGCAGATACAATAGCCTTGTCTTTTACTTTTGACATAAACGTACTTCCTTGTTTGCAAGTGCATCAGTCTTTGTTCGATAGGAACCTCGCGGGCGAGGATAGTCCTATCACTCACCTCTTTTGAAGGCGTAAGAAAACTGACACAACTTGAAATCTTTCGTCTACAACTATTTCACTGATGAAAATGTGATGCAGGTTCAACATCAGGAAGTCGCGCGCAGCATTTATTGGGCGTGATTGCTCATTGCGCGCCCAATCTAAGTCCAGTGTTATTTAAATATTAAATAGCGCCAAAGCGCTTTAATTGAGCGACGTACTTGAATAATGGATCCAATATATTGACACCGTGGCATAAGCAATATTAATGGGCCACTACCGGCATATAAAAGTCCGTCTGGTCTGCCCCCTGATGCCGGGACACGCACCGATTTGACGGGCATTGAAGATAATCAATGTGTCAGGTATACCTCGTATATGAGCGAACTCTCTATTAGCATTGGACGCCGTGATCAAAAAGGAACACTTGCATGGCCCCCTGTGATCTGCCCTGCCGAAAGAATGTCCGGGCCCTTCTGCTCAATCCACATGATCAAATTCTATTGATGCAGGTGACCCTGCCTGACCGGACCTTCTGGTGCACCCTGGGTGGCGGAATCAAGCCGGACGAAAGCCTTCAAGACGCCGCACAACGTGAGCTGTTCGAGGAAGCGGGATACCGCCCCGAAGAACTGTCCCAAGGGCGCCTGGTGTGGACGGGAAAACATACATTGATGCGTAATGGCACGCCGGTTCTTCTGGATGAGTCCTTTCTGCTATATCGGGCTACCCGCGTCGATTTCACGACACAGCATCAGACCGACGAAGAGAAAGCCGTGGTCAAGGAGATGCGCTGGTGGAGCGTCGAGGAAATCAATCACACCGAACAGTTCATCGTGCCACCGCGCCTGGGACATTACCTGCAACGCCTGCTCACTCTAGGCCCTCCCGCTTCCCCAGAGCTGATTCAGTTAGCGGATGAGTCATGACGGTCACTTGATTTGCAACGACATCTCGCCCATGCCGTGGCGTCTCTCGCCAGCTTGGCGGCCAGCAAGACATGATCCAGGTCAAAGAACCGCCGAACGGACCTGAAAAAGTCGCCTTCCCCTTGCGAACGGATGCTATTTTGAGTGCTCGACACCAGGACTATTGAAGGTCCTGGCTCCTGCCGCGAGCTAAAGGAAGCGCTCAATGAACAAGGTGGGCACTATGAACAAAGTGACATTCCCCAACGCGTGCCAGCTGATGCGCTGGCACTTTCATCCGATGGGCTTCGAGGGGAGCATGGACGCCCCCGGCAGCATGGTGGCCCGCCTGTTTGATCGGACCAGCGGCGAGACACTGATCGCTATCGCTGGCATTCCCTGCGCCACTGTAATGAACGCCGCCGATGTGGAGCGCATCATTGAGGCGGTGGAGGATGAGCTTGAGAGTTTTGTGCCGCCTCTGTCGCTGCGGGCCTGATCGATTGCCGCAGACCGGTGAGATCCAACGGTGGGAGGCGCTGGGTCAGTCACTGCAAGGTCGAATGACAGAGCGCAATCGGGGGCAAGCCCCCTCCCACATTCAGATCGCATTGAGGCCGATCAACCGCGTTGATCGTCGAAGAATGCTTTCCTGCCGTCCACCCGCTCCGATGCCCTTGGCACATTCACCGCCTGGCCTTCGGGCTTTTCCACGTACCAATAACAGTGGCTGACCGCTCGCGTGATACCGACGTAGGCCAGGCGCAGCACTTCGTCTTTTTGTGCGTTGTCATATGCCTCGTTGTCGCCATCCTTGCCCAGGCCCGCCATGCGGTAGACCTGGTTCTTGTAAGGCGAACTGGTGAGGTGCTGGCAGTCCCCCAATAGAAACACCGCGTCCGCCTGCAGGCCCTTGGCGCTGTGATAGGTCAGCTGTTTGAGCTTGCGCGCCTGAGGCGGCAAGCTCGAATCAAGATTAACTACGGCCTGAATATGCTCTTGTATCAATAACTTATCGATGCTTTTTCGATATAGCATCAAGATCGTATCGCCCTGCTGATAATGCTTGAGCAGCTGCCGCGCCAGTGCAGCATCGTCGCGCTCCTGCACTGTCACGGGCACCAGCGGCTTGGGCTCGCCACTGGCCTTGGCCTTTTTGCCGGGAATGGCCGGCGCACTGCGTACGATGTGCTCGGCAGCATCGATGATGTGCTGATGGCTGCGGTAGTTCTCAGCCAGCATCACCCGCGTCGTACTCGGCGATGCAAATTCTTGGTTGAATTCCATGAAGTACTTGGGTGAACTGCCGCGCCAGCCGTAGATCGACTGCCAGTCGTCCCCCACGCACAGTAGCGATGAACGCTGCGCCCCGCGCCCGACATGCATGGCCGGGCCACGGCTGCGGATTTCGCGCAGGCTGGCACGGATCCACGAGACAATCTGCGGCGATACGTCCTGGAACTCATCGATCATCAGGTGCGACATCGGCCGCAGCAATGGGTCGCTGAGCAGCTTGAGGTTTTCCGGGGTATTTTCGCCAAACAACGAAAACATGCGGTTATACGTCATGATCGGCGGCGATTGATCGAGCAAGTGATCTTCCAGGGCCTTCCAGAAAATGCCCAGGGCCTCGAAGAACAAGCGGTCCGGGTCGTCTTTGGCAAAGCTCATGCGGCCCACGGCGCTGGGCACATCCAACCCGAGGTTTTCAATAAAGCCGGCGGCCATCACAAAGCTGTCCAACAGCGGCGCTGAAGCAAGCTCACCCTTGACCTTGTAATCAAACCCTGGCCCGGCCGTGGCATCGCCCGCCAGACTGCTTAACAACCTCTTTGAAGACTCATAGTTATCAAGCCATATCAAAGGCTTGCGACAGAAAGCTTGAAACAAGGTGCGCTTTACCGCCCACTCTGCGCGCACTGACAGCTTTGAATTGGGCCGGCTGATCTGAGGGCTTTCCCGCGAATCAAAGCCCAGCACCACCCACGCGTCCAGCTCGGGGATATAGCCATGGCAATGAAATTTCGCCCCATTGATATCGAACGTCTGCCGGCTCGGCTCGATACCCTTGATCGGCCAGGCGCCGGCGCGAAACCACAGATCCTCGATGACGTCGCAGAGTTCTTCATCACGCCTGGCCGCCAGTTCCGTCACCGCCATGCGCTTTTGTACATCCGGGTGATCGCACTCCAGCTCCTTGAGTTGCAGACCATGGCGCGCCAACGGCGCGATCAACTCACGAAAACGCGCGTGGCTGCCGTGCAAGCGGTAATAGCAGGCGTTCATCTGTTGGCGCTGGGCGTCGTTGATGCGCAGGTCGAACGGATTGCTGTCGGCGTCCTCGACGCCGGCGCTGAGGTTCTCGAACGCCTGCAGTCGCTCAAAGCCCGGCAGGCTGCGCACCATCGGCAGGATGCGTGAGTGAAAGGTGCGCACCACCGCCTCGGCCTCTTTTTGGCCAAGGGGTTGGCCCCACAGGCTGAGAATCTGCATGAGCTTGTGGATGAAGTCCTTGCGCGATTCGCGGGTGAACGTCACCACGGTCATCGAACTCAGCTCGAAGCCCAGGTAATGGGTGAGCAGAAGGATGCGCAGCACCAGGGAGGTCGACTTGCCTGCGCCAGCGCCTGCAATCACTGAGGTCGAGGGCGTGTCGCTGAAGATCATCTTCCACTGCGCGGCGCTCGGCTGGGCGTGAGCCGGCAGCAAACGTGCAACGTCGGCCTTGATGCGCTTTTTGATGTCGGCGGTCAGGGGCAATCGCCAGTCATCGAACAAGTTGTCATCAATGCCCGGAGCACGAGGCTCATCGGACCGAAAATCACGTATCAGCAGGACTTGCCGGCCCTCTTCCAAACCGTCCGCCTTGCCCTCGCGGTAGCCATACTCCACACCGGCTTCATGCCCGCTGCGAAAACCGTCGGCTTGACCGTGTAACCAGGAGAAACGGTGTTGAGCGCGCAAACGCGTGAGGCCGTGTCCGAACAGACGCGCGGCAAGCCGTTTCAACAGCGGCATTTCCGCCGGCGGGCGCAATTCAGGGGGCAGATCAGGCTGTGGGGGCGGCACGCGAACTCCTGCGATGAGCTGGGTTTTGACAGTGCGCCATGGTCGCCGGAATCGACGCCGAGTTCCAGCCAAATGCTTTGGTGTCATGCAGTTAGGCGATGAAGTGAAAGTTGTTGCCCTAATTTCCCATCGAATTAATAGATAGGATTAAGGCAGTTTTTACGCTTTTTATCGATCATGCGCTGGTGGAATATAGGGTCATCAACAGGAGACGATCATGCTTGAACTTCGACCCTTCAACACCCTGGGCGGCGCCCACCATGGCTGGCTCGACGCCCATCATCATTTCTCGTTTGCCGAATACCATGACCCCGAGCGCATGCACTGGGGCAACCTGCGGGTGTGGAATGACGACATCATTGCGCCGGGCACCGGCTTCCCGCAGCACCCGCACCGCGACATGGAAATCATCACCTACGTACGCGAAGGCGCCATCAGTCATGCGGATAACCTTGGCAACAAGGGCCGCACCGAAGCGGGCGACGTACAGGTGATGAGCGCCGGCACCGGGATTGCCCACAGCGAGTACAACCTGGAAGCCACGCCGACCAAGATCTTCCAGATCTGGATCATTCCGAATGAGGCCGGATTGCCACCGTCCTGGGGCGCCAAGCCGTTTCCGCAGGGTGTTCGCGAAGGTTTCGTGACCCTGGCCAGCGGCAAGGTCGGAGACACGCAAAGCCTGCGCATTCGCGCCGATGCACGCTTGGTGGCGGCTAATCTGAAGGCCGGTGAAACTGCCGAATACCGTCTGGACAGCGGGCGCCGAGCGTACCTGGTACCGGCAACCGGGACGATTGAAGTCAATGGCTTGCGTGCGCACGCTCGAGACGGTGTGGCGGTTGCCGATGAGCAAGTGTTGCGGGTAACGGCGGTTGAAGACAGTGAGATTGTGCTGGTCGACTTAGCCTGACCTCAAACCACGCTGGCATCTAATGTGGGAGGGGGCTTGCCCCCGATGGCGGTGGATCAGCATCGAATACATCGACTGACACAGCGCAATCGGGGGCAAGCCCCCTCCCACATTTGATCTCAGGGTGTCAGTTTGACGAATACCGTCTGGACAGCGGGCACCGAGCGTACCTGGTGCCGGCAACCGGGACGATTGAAGTCAATGGCTTGCATGCGCACGCTCGAGACGGTGTGGCGGTTGCCGATGAGCAGGTGTTGCGGGTAACGGCGATTGAAGACAGTGAGATTGTGCTGGTCGACTTAGCCTGACCTCAAGCCACGCTGGCATCTAATGTGGGAGGGGGCTTGCCCCCGATGACGGTGGATCAGCATCGAATACATCGACTGATACAGCGCAATCGGGGGCAAGCCCCCTCTCACATTTCGATCTCTGGGGTGTCAGTTACTCCGAGATGGCTCCGTCTACCAGCACTTGGGCCTCTTGCACCAGCTGCTTGAGGTGATCTTCGCCGATAAAGCTCTCGGCGTAGATCTTGTAGATGTCCTCGGTGCCCGATGGACGTGCGGCGAACCAGCCGTTTTCGGTCATGACTTTCAAGCCGCCGATGGCCTGGTTGTTGCCTGGCGCATGGCTGAGGACCTGCTGGATGCTCTCCCCGGCCAATTGCGTGGACGTGACCTGCTGCGGCGACAGTTTGCCCAGCAAGGCCTTTTGCGCTGGCGTGGCCTTGGCATCGACGCGGATGGCAAACGGCTCACCGAGAGCGTCGGTCAGGCCGCGATAGAGCTGGCTTGGGTCCTGGCCCTTGCGCGAGGTCATTTCCGCGGCGAGCAGGGCCGGGATCAGGCCGTCCTTGTCGGTGCTCCAGACGGTACCGTCCTTGCGCAGGAACGAGGCCCCGGCGCTTTCTTCGCCACCGAACCCCAGCGAACCCTCAAACAAGCCATCGGCAAACCACTTGAAGCCCACCGGCACTTCGTACAAACGACGGCCGATACGCGCGGCCACTCGATCGATCAGGCCGCTGCTGACCACGGTTTTGCCCACGGCCGCATCGGCGCGCCACTCGGGGCGATTCTGGAACAGGTAGTCGATGGACACCGCCAGGTAGTTATTCGGCGCCAACAACCCACCGGACGGGGTCACGATGCCGTGACGGTCGTGGTCAGGGTCGCAGGCAAACGCCACATCGAAGCGCTCCTTGAGACCGATCAGGCCTTGCATGGCGTAGCTGGAAGACGGGTCCATGCGGATCTGGCCGTCCCAGTCGACACTCATGAAGCGGAAGGTCGCGTCGACTTCGGTGTTCACCACGTCCAGGTTCAGCCGGTAGTGTTCGGCAATCGCCGACCAGTAACGCACCCCTGCTCCGCCCAGCGGATCGACGCCCAGGCGCAAACCGGCGCTGCGGATGGCATCCATGTCGATCACGTTGACCAGGTCGGCCACGTAGCTGTTGAGGTAATCATGGCGGTGGGTGGTATCGGCCTTGAGCGCCTGGGCGTGAGTGATGCGCTTGACCCCGGCGAGCTTGTTGGCCAGCAGTTCGTTGGCCTTGGCTTCGATCCACTTGGTGACATGGGTGTCGGCCGGGCCACCGTTAGGCGGGTTGTACTTGTAGCCACCACTTTGCGGCGGGTTGTGGGACGGCGTGATCACGATACCGTCGGCCAGGCCGCTGGTGCGGCCACGGTTGTAGCAGATGATGGCGTGGGAAATCGCCGGTGTCGGCGTGTATTCGTCGCCTTCGGCGAGCATGACGTGCACGCCGTTCGCGGCGAGCACTTCCAACGCACTGGCGCCGGCCGGCGTCGACAGTGCGTGGGTGTCCAGGCCGACAAACAGCGGGCCGTCGATGCCCTGGGCCTCGCGGTACAGGCAGATAGCCTGACTGATCGCAAGCACATGCCATTCGTTGAAGCTCAGCTCGAACGAACTGCCACGATGACCGGAGGTACCGAACGCCACGCGTTGGGTGGAGATCGCTGCATCAGGCTGGCCGGTGTAGTAGGCCGTGACCAGTCGCGGGATATCCACCAGCAACTGGGCTGGTGCCGGCTTGCCCGCAAAAGGACTGATAGTCATGCATAAACCTCGGAAAATGAGTATTCGGAAAAATGACAGTTTACGGGGACTTGGACTACTGCGCGACGGTATCGATCCCACAACTGATGTAGAAATTTCACACCTGTCAGACCTGTGCCTGCTGCAGCGCCCCGGCCAACGTGTCCAGGGCGATGTCCAGGTTCGGATGACCGCTGAATGCATGACTCAGGCGCATATGCTGGTGATGCAGGCCGCAGAGGCTGAACAGCTCACCGGGGGCGATCACCACCTGTTGCGTCACCATGCGCTGGAACACCTGATGCATATCCACCGCCGCCGTCGACTGCAACCAGAAACTGGCGCCGGCGCCCGGCATTCGGTAGCTCACCCGGCCCTCCAGACGCACATCCAGACGATGACTCATGGCCTGCGCTTGTTCGCCTAGCCGTTGGCGTAACGTCTGCAAGTGCTGGTCAAACCGCCCGCTTTCGTACAAGCGGGCAATGGCCCGCTGGCGGATCGACGACACACGGAATGCGCGCAACAAAAACTGGCGCTGCAATTGGCTGCTCAGTTGCCGCGACAGTACAAAACCAAACGGTGCTTCCGGACCGAGGATCTTTTCGAGTGACGAAAACACCATCAATCGCTCGGGACTGACCAGATCGCGCAGGGCCGTTGGGGACGGTACGAAGCTCAGTTCGCCGAAGGTGTCATTCTCCAGCAGCCAGCAACCGTAGCGATCCAGCAGGTGCGCCACCTGCAACCGCTCCTGCAGCGACAACACGCTGCCTGACGGCATGCTCACCCCCGACGACAGCAGCACCAGATGCACCGGCTCGTGACGCAGCAGGTGTTCAAAGGCAGTCAAATCGAAGTGGCCATCGGCCTGCCAAGGCAATTCGATGACCCGTACGCCCGCGCCCTGCAACAGGCGCAAGATCCGATAATCGCAGGGTGACTCGACAACCACTACCGTGTCCTTGAGGCTCAGGGCGTCAATCAGGATCTCCAGGACACCGCGCAAGTCGGCTCCGATATACACCTCATCCGCCTGCCAGCAACGCGTGGGCGACGAGGTATACCTTGCCGCCAGCGCCGCGCGCAGCTCCCAGACGCCAGAGGGTTGCCAGCGAGTTTGCAGGTGGTGCGGGTAACGGCGGATCAGTTGGCGCTCCAGCGTCAGCAATGCGCCATCCAGTGAGCCCAGCAGCGTCGGTTCATCGCCGCTGAGCACCACCATGGCTGGCCGCCGCGTTGCCGCATACAGGCGCTCAAGCAAATCGGCATCGGTCGTCATTTGTGCGTTGGCGGCCACCGGCCAGGCAAAGTAGCCTGACTTGGCCACGGAGTAGATCCGCCCCTCTTTCTCCAATATCGAGTAAGCGTACTGAATCGTCGAGATCGACACTTTCAACCGGGTCGACAGTTGCCGCAGAGAAGGCAACTTTACCGGTGTTTCAAGGCTGACTTCGTTGATCAGGTTGATCATGTAGCGGTACACCGCCTGATAGGCAAAATCAGCTTGCCGCTCTCCTCGCAGCTTCATGAGCGTCCACCCGGGCTTGCACGTACCGGCACGCTTAACGTCCCGACAACTGCGCAATCTGCGCCTGCACCCGCGCTCCGCGGCGTTTGCGTGCCTGGGCGCTACGGCCCGCCTGTAGCGGCCGCTTGCGGTACAAGTGCTGCAGAAGAGGCAATGGCAAGCCACTGGTGTCAATCAGCCATTGCTGCAGCATGTCCGCAGCGGGCTTGCCCTGCAACGCCTTATGCAATTCGGGAAGCCCCACCAGCATGCCGGGGTGGCATTGACGCAGGTAACCCTCCAGGCGCTCGCCGTGATGAATGAAGGGGGAGAACAACAGGCAAGTCAGTTGGCCCTGGTCCAGGCCAAAGAATTCCCTGGCGTAGGTCGTCGACAACACGCGCCCATCGTGACTGCTCATCTCGTCGATCAGGCTCTGCGGGATTTGTCGGCGGCCCATCGCATCCCTTGCCTGATGCACAAATGCTTCAACGCCCTCCTCGTACGACAACTCCCGCAGGCACTGGGCCTGCAGCCCATGCAGGTGTGCCATGAGCAGCGGGTTGGGATAGTCAGGATGGCTGAAGTGAAAGTCGAACGGGTCCGACTTGTGGGCCAGGAACTCGATAAGCAGCGGTGCCGAGGCGATATCGACCTCGTCGAGCAGATCGGCCACCCCGATATGGGCCAAATGGCGATGCCCGCCACGGCCAGGGCTGTCGACCTCCACGAATTGCTCGCCATAGAGGTCGCGGTAGCAACCGGTGCTCCACTCCTGCATGCGCGCGAACAGAATATTGAGCGACGCGGGCCTACGCGGCGGGACAGTGACGCCCGCGCCCAGTGCCGCGCGCTTGAGCCAGGCCAGGTATTGGCTTTGCTTGCGCGGCGAGTCACCACTGACCACGGCGTGCACGCCGCCGTTCCACGTGCTGACGCGCTGGTAGAAATCCCCCAGGGCCAGGTAAGTATCGTTGCACAGCGTCGCGCGGACATCCCCGGACGTCAGGTGCCCGATCATCAGCATATTGCGCTGGCTGACCTCACGGCCAGCGCTGGATGCGGGCCGCTGATGATGGAAAGGTTGCACCTCCTGGTTTTCCACCATCAACAGCTCCACGCGAGGATCATCGTGGAAAAACAGTGCGCTGTAGCCCTCATTCAGACCGTCAAGCGTTGCCTGTGTCATCCCGGCATGCCG
Source organism: Pseudomonas sp. CFBP13528 (assembly GCF_005233615.1). Classification (NCBI taxonomy): domain Bacteria; kingdom Pseudomonadati; phylum Pseudomonadota; class Gammaproteobacteria; order Pseudomonadales; family Pseudomonadaceae; genus Pseudomonas; species Pseudomonas sp. CFBP13528. The sequence goes on along the minus strand of NZ_QGAJ01000004.1, from coordinate 42,907 downwards.
CAGCGTCGCTACCCGCAGGTGAAAAGTCTTGGGCGCACGGCCAGCGATGCTCAACTGCGCCGCCCGCAGCAGCGCCAGGGTGTAACTGCTGACCTCGCCGCCGCCGTGGGCGATCAACACTTTGTAGTTAGCCACTTGTTCCATGCCGCCTGCTGCCACCACTATTCGCTGGATCAACAATTGGAGTGCAGTCCTTTCGGCGCGCGTGAAGTGCCCCATCAAACGTTGCAGAACTTGCTGGTAAACATAGTTCATGGCTTGTTCGTGAATTGCGCTCATCGTTCTACTACCTGAGTTGAAATATCAGTTTCAAAGCAACTTTTTAATGTCGTTGCTTGACCCATTACATCTGTAGGCTTGTCTTCCCCTGGAGGGCACAAAGATGATTAAACACTAGCACCTGGCAACAAAATCACCGGGCAGGCACCTGAGCCGTGTACGACCAAACCTGCGCGCAGACGCGAAAGCCCAAGGCCCTGTGTGGCCAGGTCGCACATCCTAGGAATATTCCGACAACTTCCTACAGCGATTTAACTAATAAACTAGCGAAACTTCTGACAAATATTAAATCACCCACTTAATCCTGCTTCTGGCAACAAGGTCGGATGTTCTGAGTGCTTTTCGGCAGCCAGGGTATCGCTTGGTTAGTTCGCTGATGCGGGACAGTAATGTGCAATAGCTAATCATTGCTCAATCCTTGAGATGATGGTGAAGCCACAATTATCGGCGCTCAAACAATGATTAATAGATACAGAACAACGCAGGAAAGCAGTTCAGATGATCCGCGGTGTGAACTTCAGTAACGCCCACACGACAGCGCCGCGCTGGATTTCAGGGCGGCGTAAGGGCCAAAGGTATTGTTTACGGGGGCGCAACGCCCTCGGAGCGGCTCAACCCTGGCGCGGGTTAAGCCCTGACAAATGGCGCATCTGCCGTATCCGCGCAGACGCTTGAGCATTCATTTGCGAATACTCCTACAGCTCAAACAGCTTCAACCTGCAACGCAACCCGCTCGCGGCACGGGCATTCGTCCATGTAGCGATGGGCTTCGACGAACTGGCTGAACGGAAACACCGTGGTTTTCAGCGGTACCAGTACCCGGTCGGCAGTCAGTTGATTGATATCACGCAAGGCACGCTGCAACGCCACCTGGTCCTGAATGATGCCCAGCTCCGGCTTACCAGTGAAGTTGCCGATGCAATGCACGAAAAACTGAATATTCTTCTGGAACGCCGCACAGGCGGGGAATGGCGTCTGGTTACCGCCTTGCAGGCCATACAACACCAGGCTGCCGCGTGGCGCCAGCACATCACCGAGCAACGACATCTGTGGCCCGCCGAGGCCATCGAACACCACATCGACGCCACGATCACCAGTGATTTTGTTGATCTGCATGAGCAGGTCCTGCTCTTCGGTGACGATCACTTTTTCCGCCCCAAGGGACAGCAGGTACTCGCGCTCGTCGCTGTCTTTGGTCGCGGCAATCACGCGTACACCCAAGGCTTTGCCCAACTGCACAAACGAAGGCCCGGCGCAGTGACTGGCATCGGTCACCAGGGCGAACTGCCCGGGTTTGACCCGTGCCAGGTCCATATAAGCAAAATAGGCAATCAACAGCGGCGTGTAATGCACGCTGGCTTCAATGGGGCTCAAGACATCCGGGTAACGGGTCAGGGCCGACCGCGGCAGGACGATCTGCTCGCCATACACCGGGTAATCGTTAGGGCTTTCGGCGGGGAAACTGGCGACCTTGTCGCCCACCGCCAAGTCGTCCACGCCGTCGCCCAACGCGACCACCACACCCGCCATTTCATGACCAAGGCCCGACGGCAGACGTGCATGGGACGACGCCAGGTTCTGGCGCCACAGAATGTCGTACCAGCTGATACCAATCGCGTCGACACGCACCTGCACTTCGCCCGGTGCGGGCTGCGCGGCTGCATGCTCTTCGCATTTGAGCACCTCGGCCGGACCAAACTTGTGAAAACGAATCGTGCGGGACATCGCAAACCTCGTCAAAGTAACCTCTAATGCCATGAACTCTATCTGGGCTTTACGGGTAAGACCACAGGTCGCCATTAATAGTCGACATGTCTGTCATTGATTCCGCATGTGAGGAATAGACCTCAGCTAACGTAGGAAAACTCAATTATCCGGTGCAGAGTACCAGCCTTTACCCGTAAGATTCATGCCGGTCATGCTTCAGAGTGGAACCCTGGAGGTTCTTGATATGGCCACTCTCGTCAAGTTCGCTGACTCTTCCAGGACACAAGATGAACCGTAACGACCTGCGTCGTGTCGACCTTAACCTCTTGATCGTATTCGAAACCTTGATGCATGAGCGCAGCGTGACCCGCGCCGCCGAGAAACTGTTTCTCGGCCAGCCGGCCATCAGTGCGGCCTTGTCACGCCTGCGCGGGCTGTTTGACGACCCACTGTTCGTACGCACCGGGCGCAGCATGGAGCCGACGGCCCGCGCCGTGGAAATCTTCGCCCTGCTCTCCCCGGCGTTGGACTCGATCTCCACCGCCGTCAGCCGCGCCGCCGAGTTCGACCCGGCCACCAGCACCGCAGTCTTCCGCATCGGCCTGTCCGACGACGTGGAATTCGCCCTGCTGCCACAACTGCTCAAGCGCCTGCGCGCCGAAGCGCCCGGCATCGTGCTGGTGGTGCGTCGCGTCAACTACATCCTGATGCCCGGCCTGCTCGCTTCAGGTGAGATTTCCATCGGCGTCAGCTATACCGCCGAGCTGCCGGCCAACGCCAAGCGCAAGGTACTGCGCCGCAGCCTGCCGAAACTGCTGCGCGCCGACAGCGTACCCGGCTCATTGAGCCTGGACGACTTCTGCGCAAGGCCGCATGCCCTGGTGTCGTTCGCCGGCGACCTGAGCGGGTTTATCGATGAAGAACTGGAAAAACTCGGGCGCAAACGCCACGTGGTGCTGGCCGTCCCCCAGTTCAACGGGCTGGGGACGTTACTGGCAGGCACCGATATCCTCGCCACCGTGCCCGATTACGCCGCCGACGCCCTGACCTCGGCGGGTGGCCTGCGCGCCGAAGACCCGCCGCTGCCGGTGCGCTCGTTCGAGCTGCATATGGCCTGGCGCGGGTCGCAGGATAATGATCCGGGGGAACGGTGGTTGAGGTCGCGGATTCAGATGTTTTTTGGCGATCCTGAAAGTCTTTAGGTTTCGTTTGGCAGGCTGTTCGGCTGATCATTTCTGGCTTTCAACCCCCCATGGAGCTCCATTCACTTCCAGTGGATTGCTACATTGGGGGCATATCTGAGGGCATGCTTTGGATGGTTTGAAGAGGATGCCCCCAGCCTGAGGCCAATGAGTTTCTTGCGGTTGAGGCCGCGCAGCAAGACCCGGTCTTGCAAAAGGGCAAACGCCTCCAGGACTACCTGGGAAAACTCCGCGCGGCCGAAGGTGATCACATGGACACTGGCATGAATCAGAGGCCCAGCTTGGGGTGATTGAGTCGCTCACAAATGCGCAGGGCGTCGTCATGGTTGTCGCTCCATTGCAGCAGATGCGAGTTGATCAAGATGCACGTATTGCGCTGTTGCGCGATAGACAAGGCTTCGGCCACTCAGCACACCACACGCTCATCGCCTTTCGGGTATGAATGCGCGAAGTCTCCTGCCGTTTTAAATCGCCGATTCTCCGTTCCGCCTCTGCGCCATGGCGCAGGTTGAGCACCCCCTGAGTGCCCGCTACCTCAAGGTCGTAGCGCCCCTTGACGGTGCTCAAAGGCTCGACAGTTGCGCAGTTACGTCCATCCCAGATTGAAAGGTAGATGGGCGTCATTAACGACCGCCTTGGTGATCTCGCACCTATCCAAAAAGCTGAAGGTGCCCGCAGAGCTGTAGAAGCAGGTGCCCTGTGCGCAAAGCTTTGGCGTCATGGTTCGCCCATGCGGCCATGCGGCCATCGAATATTGGCGACACCGTCGGGCATCCACTTCGCACTTCGCCAACACCGACAGCAAATTTCTTGACACTAACTGTAGTGATCGCTATAGAATACAATCAATATGTAGCGCTCGCTATTTAATTAGCCTTCAGTGATGTGTTGGACGGTAATCATCCCCAGCCGACCGACCGAAAAGAATGGAATAGGCAACGTGCTAGACCTGGCCACGCACAACATCGCGCATTGGACCGAGATTATTCGCTCGCTCGGCGTCCGCGGAATTGCGCTGTATGCCGCGAGATTTGTGGTGCGCACGGGTTGCCTTCGTACCAAAGCAATCAACCAAGCCCTTCTTCAACCCTCTTCAAACTAGGAGTAACACCATGAGCCACCCAACTTATGTCGAAGACTACAACGCCATCGTCACGGTACTGAACCACTATAACGAAGGTGGCAAGCAAGCCAAAAGCAGCCTTATGAAACCTGCCTTCAGCGAGCAGGCCACTATCTTTGGCGTGGATGGCGAAGGTCAACTGACCGGTGGCCCGATCCAGGGGCTGTTCGACATCATCGACAGCGCCTTCCGCCCTTCACCGGAAGCCAAAGGCGCCATCGTCAACGTCGATATCGTCGGCACCGCCGCCAGCGCACGTATCGATACCAATGACATCTCCGGCTTCTGCTTCACCGATTTCTTCAACCTGCTGAAGGTTGATGGCAAGTGGACCGTCATCAGCAAGATCTACCACACCCACGTTGCTCCTTAACCCACCGCTTGAACCGCGCCCCATTGGCGCCAAAACCATGCAATGGAGTTTGACCATGAGCAAAAACATCAAAGCAGTACCCACCCAGGACTACAACGCCGTTGTCGCCGTGGCCCAGCAATACGCAGACGGCCTGCGTGCCGGCAGCCCGGAAGTGCTGGAGCAGGCCTTCCACAAGGAAGCGGTGATGTACGGCTTCACCAACGGCAAACTGTTGGGCGGCCCGATCAGCAACCTGTTCGACTTCGTCCGCACCCATGGCAAAGCCCCGGATATCAGCACACGCCTGGACGTGCTGGCGATCACCCCAACCACCGCCGTGGTACGTGTGGACATGGAAAAGGACGCGATTGGCGCCGACTACAACGATTACCTGACGCTGATCAAAATCGACGGCACCTGGAAAGTGATCGCCAAGGTTTATCACCAGTTCGAAGGCTGATCCGAGCGGCTTGAACGCAATGATGTTTCTCAAGGTGATGAATCATGGCAAAAGTTGAATACAGCGCCGTTGTAGACGGCGGCGCCGAGCGCGTTTGGGATGTACTCAAGCGCTTCGGGAAAATCAGCCAATGGCATCCGGCGATCCCACAGAGCGTCATAGAAGACGGTCAGCCGGACGGTCTGGTCGGCTGCATCCGCCGGCTGACGTTGCAGGATGGCGCCATTCTGCGCGAGCAGTTGTTGTCGGTAGACGCGGTGAATCTGCAGTTCTCCTACCGTTTCGTTGAAGCGCCACTGCCTGTCGACAACTACGTGTTGACCGTGCGCCTGATCCCGTTGACTGGCAAAGACGAAGCCGTGATTGTGTGGTCTGCGACCTTCGATACGCGCGAGCCTGACCCAGAGGGGCAATGGACCTCGACCATCGAGTCGCTCATTGTCGGCGGGCATGAAAGTCTCCAGGTTTACCTGAACCAAACCGCCACAGCATAAATGTGCCCTACCCCGCTCCAGCAATGGATGCGGGGTTCAATTTTTCAGGAGTTAGGATGCACGACCACATTGCCGAAGTGCCGCTTGAAAAAGCCTATCGGCTGATCAACCACGGCCCCACCGTGCTGGTATCTGCTCAACACGAGGAGACTCGAAATGTGATGGCCGCGGCATGGGCCTGTGCATTGGATTTCTCACCGCCCAAAGTCACTGTGGTACTGGACAAGATCGCCAAGACCCGCGAACTGGTAGAGCGTAGCGGCCTCTTTGTGATTCAGGTTCCAACCGTGGCACAACTGCAATTGACCCGCGATGTCGGCAGCGTCAGCCTGCAGGAAGATCCACAGAAGCTGGCTCATAGCGGCGTCGAGCTGTTCAGTATCAGCGGCCATGACGCGCCATTCGTGGCCGGCTGCTCGGCCTGGCTTGTGTGCAAACTATTGCCCGAACCGCACAATCAGTCGACCTACGACCTGTTTATCGGTGAGGTCGTCGCTGCCTGGGCCGACACACGGGTATTCAGCGACGGCCATTGGCACTTTGAGCGTGCGCACCCGGATTTTCGTAGCCTGCACTACATCGCAGGCGGGCACTTTTATGCGATCGGCGAAGCGCTAACCCCATCAGTGATCTAGTGCAGTTTCAACCGAGGCTCGGTGCCTGGCCCCAGGCGGTTACCCAGCATCAGTAATGCGCAGGGTACCGGGCCGTAGAGCGCGACTTGGGGCATGCGGTAGGAGACAGGACGGATCCTGTAACGCCCAGGCACACGGCGTTGCGCCGGTGCCTGGGCTGGGTGATTTCAACGCCTATGACTTACCAATCCTGACGGGTCGGCGAAATGATCAGGTCGTTGACGGTGACGTTTTCGGGCTGATTTAGTGCGTACACCACTGCGCGACCGATATCGTCCGGCGAGATTGCGATTTTATTCAGCTCTTGAGCCGCTTTACGGCCTGCCGGGTCGGTGACTTTATCGGCCCAACCGGTGTTGATCACACCCGGACTGACCGTGTTGACACGGATGCCGTGCTGCACGCCCAACTCTTTGCGCATCGACTCAGTCATGGCCTGCACGAAGAACTTGGTGGCGCTGTAGATTCCCGCAGCAGGCCCGACCTGGTGACCGGCAACCGAATCCATATTCAGGATCTGGCCCGACTTCTGTTTCAACATGAACGGCAACACCGCTGCGATACCATGCAGGTAGCCTTTGATGTTCACGTTGATCATCTTTTCCCAATCATCGGTGGCCAGGTCGACCCAGTTGGAAAACAGCATCAAGCCTGCGTTGTTGATCAGGATATCCACCGAACCGAAAGAGTCCTGAGCAAATTGCGCGAGCGCTTTCATGTCCTCAGGATTGGTAACGTCGCTGACGCGACCTACTGCTTCACCGCCCTTGCTTTTCAGCTCGCTGACGATGGCGTCCAGGCCTTGCTGGTCCAGGGCCGCCGCGACAATTCGAACGCCTTTCTCGGACAAGGCACGTGCCGATGCAGCACCCAGGCCGGACGATGCGCCAGTAATGATCGCGGTTTTACTCTGCAGATAGTTCATGGGCGTTCCTCTCGTTGGTAACTGCCCGTCTGTGAGGGCAGTTTTTGGGGTTATCGCGGATATATGGGGATCAGTAGTTGCCGACGGGCCAGTCGGTGTAGCCCTTCGCGCCGCCGCCGTAATACGACTCGCGCGGTGCGATGGTCAGTTCGGCCCCACGACGCAAGCGCTCAACCAGGTCTGGGTTGGAGATAAACAGGCGGCCAAACGCCACGGCGTCGATCTTGCCTTGGGCGCGGCGCTCAATAGCCATCTCCAGGTCGTAGTTGTTGTTGCCGATGAAGGGCCCGTTGAACTGCGCGCTCAGTGCGTCCATGTCCACGCCTTCCGGCACGTCACGCGAGGTGGCGGTCGCGCCTTCAACGAAGTGCAGGTACGCCAGGTCAAATGCATTCAGTTGCTGGATCAGGTAGCCATACATCGCCATCACGTTGCTGTCAGGCGGCGTGTTGCCGGCGTCAGGCGTCACCGGCGACAAACGGATGCCAACGCGGTCGTTGCCCCAGATCTTGACGATTGCTTGGGTCACTTCCAGGGTAAGGCGCGCACGATTTTCGATAGAGCCGCCGTACTGGTCGGTGCGATGGTTGGTCGAATCGCGAAGGAACTGGTCCAGCAGGTAGCTGTTGGCCGAGTGAACCTCTACACCATCAAAACCAGCACGTTTGGCATTCTCGGCAGCACGTTTGTACTGCTCGATGATCCCCGGGATCTCATCGGTTTCAAGCGCTCGTGGCATCGATACCGGGACGAAGCCTTTGGTGGTGTAGGTGTCACCTTCAGCCTTGATGGCAGAAGGTGCGACCGGAGCGGCACCGTCAGGTTGCAGCTCGACACTGGAGAAGCGTCCCACATGCCACAGCTGGCTGACGATCTTGCCGCCGGCGGCATGCACGGCGTCCGTGACTTTCTTCCAGCCCGCAACCTGCTCCTCGCTCCAGATGCCGGGGGTGGCCGCATAACCGCGACCTTGCGCGGAAATATTGGTGGCCTCGGCGACGATCAAGCCCGCCGTGGCGCGTTGTGCGTAATACTCGGCGTGCAGCTCGTTGGGGATGCCATCTTCGGCGTAGCGGCTACGGGTTACAGGTGCCATCAAAATACGGTTGGCGAGTTCCATCGCGCCCAGGTTGATGGGGGTGAATAAATCAGTACGGCGAGCGTTATCTGTCATGATGACCTCATTTAAATAGACCGGTCGTCTAGTAAGTTGATAAAAAAATAGCTACGACAACAGTCGCTTTGCTAATGCCAGGGAGGTTTCAAAGGCTGCATCGCGCTTGCCAATCTTCATCATCAGGGAAGCACCGACCCAAACCTGGTAGAGCGATTGCGCAAGCGTCGCGCTTGGCACTGCGGACGTGATCGATCCATCGACAAGCCCCTGCTCGATACAACGCTCAAGCTTCGCGTGGATGGCCTGAGTACCTTGGTCGAGCACCCGGCGCATGCCCTCCGAGAGATCACACACCTCAGCGCCCAATTTAACGACCAGGCACTTGTCGGTCGGCAAATCAGAGCACTGGGTTTGCGCCCAATACTGGAAGTAACTCAGCAACCTTTGCGCGGCGGGTGCAGAGCCCATCAACAGCGTGTCGACCGTTGCGAGGTAGTCGGAAAAATACTGTTCAAGCAATGCCTGACCAAATTCTTCCTTGGATTTGAAGTAGTGGTAGAACGAACCTTTAGGCACGCTTGCAGCCGCTACCACCTCGGCTAACCCTACGCTGGTGTAGCCTTTGTGCGTCATCAACGTCCTGGCGACGTCCAGGATGTGTTGGCGAGTTTCAGAATGATGCTTCTTCATAATGCAGCCACTCTAATTAACAATAGACCGGTCGTCTAGTAAATTTTAGAATAGCTTCACCTTCTACGACCAACGGCGAACGAAGACAAATGACAGGGTCAAGCTCATGAATACCCCTCCCCCCACGTCAACGTTCAATACCGAGCGCCTTGCGCAATTCAACCTCAATTGCCTGGTGATCTTTGCTGCGCTTTATCAGGAAAAAAGTGTCACCAGGGCATCTGAGCGCTTGAACATCGGACAGCCCCCAGTCAGCAACAGCCTCTCCAAGCTCAGGCTGATTTTTCAGGACCCACTGTTTTTTCGCCGAAACGCAGAGAGGGTGCCCACCGCAGTCGCTGATGACATTGCAAAGCATGTGATACCGCTATTGAGCGGTATGGGTCATGTGCTTGAGCGATACAACGTACCGGCCCTTGGCCACGCGTCACGGTCAACCTGAAAGCTCAAAATGACGCTGTGCAACCGAAAATCTCATTTTGTGTATCATTGGAGCAGAACTTTCTTCCAGGCATGCTCGTCTGGCGATACGCCCCAAGGTGCTGCACTCAATGACCAACTCCACCCCAATCGCTGTTCCACGCGCAAAAGGACGCCCGCGCGCGTTCGATCGCGACCAGGCTCTGCTGCAGGCGCTGGCAGTGTTTTGGAAGCGTGGCTACGAGCCCGCCTCGGTGGCGGAATTGTGTTCAGCCATGAGCATCAGCCCTCCCAGCCTGTATGCGGCGTTCGGCAACAAGGCCAAGTTGTTTCTGGAAGCGGTTACCTATTACGAAGCGACGTTCTGGGATGCCACGTGGGAGCGCATGGACACCGAGCCGGACATCGTGCGCGCCATCAGCGACTTCTTCCACACTTCAGCCTCGATCCTGACCGAACCCGAGGCCCCCTGTGGCTGCATGGTCGTGCTCGCGGCAGTCAATGTCTCCGACGATGCCGGTGAAGTCACCGCCACCCTCAAGGCTTTACGCCAAGAGGGCCGTGACTACTTACAGCAGCGCCTGGATCGCGCGGTGGAACAAGGTCAGCTCAAACCGCAAACCGACACCCGGCTGCTCGCCGCGGCCCTCAATACCTTGCTCGAAGGCATGTCCCTGCAAGCGCATGACGCTGCGAGCCGAGAGGATCTGCAAGGCATCGGCGCAACAGCCGTCGCGATGCTGACCCCTTCACTCGTTGACAGTGCGTGAATGCTAACGCCCCCCGCGAAGCAACTAAAACAATATATTTGAATACGTTAAAACAATTATATTTGTTAATGGCTCTTCGGTTTTAGCCTCTTTCGCCGCTCGCATTGCACAGAAGTGGCCAGAGGCAGATGCTGCCAGCGCGCTTGACAATTTATGTAGTGGTCAATATAGAATAAAGACCTGCACGCATCGTCAATGACGTTTGCAGGTTCGCTTGAGCGGGCCATTTATAGAACATCGCCTGATCTGGAGTGACTATGAACTCAGTTTTTATCGTCGGTGGTTCGGGTAAAGTCGCCCGCAGTCTCGCCCAACAACTGGCCAAACGAGGTCATCAGCCACGCTCGCTGTTTCGCCATGCGCAACAAGCCGAAGAGCTCAAAGCACTGGGCGCCACCCCCGTCGCCGGTAACTTGCTTGAACTCGATGCGCAAGCGCTGGCCAAGCTCATGACGGGCAGCGACACAGTCGTATTCGCGGCCGGTGCAGGCGGCAAAGGCGGCGCACAAATGACCGATGCTATTGATGGTCACGGGTTGGAACTGTCTGTCGCCGCCGCTCAACGGGCGGGTATCCGGCGCTTTATCCTGGTCTCCGCGTTTCCGGAGGCATCACGTGGCAAAACGGTTTCCGAGACCTTCGAAAACTACATGGCCGTGAAGAAACGCGCCGACGTGCACCTGGCCGCAACCGACCTTGACTGGGTCATCCTGCGCCCGGGCACGCTGCTGGACTCGGCGGGCACTGGCACTGTCCACGCCGGCCTGGCCATCCCCTATGGTGACGTGCCGCGTGAAGACGTAGCGGCAGTTTTGTTGCAGATCATTGAAAAGCCGGGAGTGAATCGCGTCATCATCGAACTGACCCAAGGCGCCACGCCGGTCGCTGAGGCTATCGAGCATTTTGTCCGGTATTGCCCTCAGGCATGAATGAGCTGAAGACAGTAACGCAGCTATTGGTTGGCGCAAGCGGATGGGGTGGTCGCCCTGTATTGGCGTTGGCACTGTCAGATCCGCGCATCGGCGTGGTCCAAGCGCCGACGCGCAAAGTGTTGGCGGTGCATCCGAAACTCATCGCCGTGGTGACGTCGAGCAGCGTGACGAAGCCGGACACTAGGCCAACAAGCGTCGACTCATTTCAAGCGCCGCGTCAAAAGGCTCGCGTGTTCTATTGACCTTGACCAGCAACGAGGCGCCCAACCACATCTGGTAGAGCGCTTGCGCCAGTATTGCCGAGTCGACGGACGCGTCGATTGAGCCATCCGCTTTACCCTGCTCAACACAACGAACCAGCCGCTCAATGATCAGGGCAGTCCCTTTTTCAAGCACACCGCGCATGTTTTCGGACAGGTCACACACTTCCGCACCCAATTTGACCACCAGGCATTTTTGATCAGTGTGATCAAACGCCTGCGTCTCGGCCCAATAGCGTAGATAGCTCAGCAGACGTTCAGCACCGGAGCCCTCGCTGGCCAATTGCACATCGACCCGCCCGAGGTACTCTTCAAAGTACTCTTCGAGCAGCGCTTGGCCGAACTCGTCCTTGGAACGAAAGTAGTGATAGAACGACCCTTTAGGTACGCCCGCGGCCGCGAGCAACTCGGTGAGGCCGACGGCGGTGTAGCCTCTTTGGGTCATAAGCGACCTCGCAACATCGATGATGTGCTGGCGCATGTCATGGGCGGGTTTCTTCATAATGCGGCGCATGCTAGCAAAAAAATGATCCAGCGTCAGGCGCCCGTCAGAACGCCTGCCCTTTGTTCACCTGTATCGGAAGCCATTTTGCGCAGCGCTTCAGCAACAAAAATATAAATATATTTCGAAGCAAAACATAATTATTATTTGAGCATGATCAAAGAACTGAAAACACTTATCGCGGTGGCGAGAGAAGGCACGTTTGCGGCTGCCGGCAGCAAGATCGGCCTCACCCAAGCCGCCGTCAGTGCCCAGATGCAACGCCTTGAGGCGGAGCTAGGGGTACAGCTGTTCGACCGTAAGGGACGCTCGGCTCAGCTCAATCGAATGGGTCACCAGGTTTTGGCGCAGGGTCAGGAACTGGTACGCCAATTTAAAGATCTGGGCTCGACATCGGTGGGTCTTCCCGCGAGCGTTTTGGTCACCCTGGGAGCGATTGCCTCGGTTCAGCGCTCCTTCCTGCCAGAAGCCCTGGCTGAATTTCATCAACGCTCTGCGCAATGCAGGACGCGAGTGCTCCCCGGCTTGTCGATGGAGTTGGTGAACCAAGTCGATTCAGGCGAAATCGATATGGCCGCGATCATTCGCCCGCCCTTCTCGCTTCACAGTGACCTGCGCTGGACAACCTTGGCGCGAGAACCTTACCGGCTGATCGTCCCCGCCGATATGCCGGGAGACGATTGGGCGGAATTGGTATCGAGCCAACCCTTTATCCGCTATGACCGTTCATCTTTTGGCGGGCGCCAGGTTGATAGGTTCTTGCGTCAAACCCATTTTTCATTGCATGAAGTCTGCGAACTCGATGAGCTGGATGCGATCATCAAACTGGTTGCGAATGGCGTCGGTGTGGCCCTGGTACCGGAAACGGCCACTCCTGAGGAGTGGCCTGCTGAAGTGCGCGCGATCGACCTGAAACAACGTACATTCCATCGCGACATCGGGCTGGTTCATCGTGCACGCCGCAGCCTTACCGAGCCAGTAAAATTACTGGCTCAGCTGATTATTGAACAGGCCGTGAAGAAGCATTAGACGCCAGACATCGTTGGAATATTGGAGCACATGCCCAACGGAGTAAACAGCAATCAAGGCGCTGCATGCGTTTGGAAAATCTTGCTAACAACCGTCCACTTGCCTTCTACTTTCAGCAGATGGAAGAAGTCGGTGAAAGAGAGGCCGGACATGCCGTTGGCGTCAATGCGAGCACTCGCGGCATTACCGACGATTTCAATACGCGTAATAGCAGCCTGCGCATCCGGAGATGGGCGAAACCCCTTATCAACGCCCTCGAACAAAATTGGAATCGCACCGCCTTCCAGCTTGCCATCGGTGCCGACGCTGTACATTGTCGCCTGTTCATTGAAAGCGGGTTTCATGATACTGCTCTTGGCCTGCTTGCAACCCTCAATATACGTATTAAGCACCTTGGTGATAGCCTGATAGTCTTCTACATAAGTAGCTTTGCTGACTGTTTGACTACTGATTACTGGCGGATTGCTCGGTGAGTTGTCTGCGTGAGCCAGCGCGCCAACGCTCGAAATCAAGCCCACAAAAAACAACTGCTTAAAAGATATGATTTTCATTTTAGTCGCTCTTCACAAGGAGTGTAATTATTGAAATATGCTCAACCACAAAAACCCGGCAGACGCTCATGGAATCTGCTGTGCGCAGGCATCCGCGCAATGAGATAACCCTGTGTTTGCACTAACGCAGCCCGCAGTTTCAACGTGACTTGCGGGCGCTTTGTTTTTGAAGTTACTTGCTCAGGCGGGTCTTGAGTTCCTGAGAAGCCTGCGCAATCGCGCTGCGCGGCGTCGGCAGATGGCTGAACGCGTTCGACAGACCGAAATCGTGAATCATGCCGTTGTAGCGAACCGTCTTCACAGGTACACCCGCAGCGTCGAGCTTGCGGCCGTAAGTTTCAGCTTCATCACGCAGGACATCGAATTCTGCAGTCTGGATCAGCGTCGGCGGCAAGCCTTTCAATTGCTCGCTCGTGGCCTGCAGCGGTGAAGCGTAAATCTGCTTACGTGCCTCGGCGTCGCGTGTGTAATTGTCCCAGAACCACACCATCATGTTCTTCGTCAGGAAATAGCCGTTGGCAAACTCCTTGTACGACGGCGTCTCGAAGTTGGCATCTGTCACTGGGCACAGCAACACTTGCGAACGCAGTGCGGGTGCACCCTTCTTGTTGGCCATCAACGCAACCACGGCGGCAATGTTCCCACCTGCGCTGTTGCCTGCTACGGCGAGGCGCGTGCCGTCTACATTGATCTCTTTGCCATGTTCGGCCACCCATTTTGTCGCGGCATAGGCTTGCTCGGTGGCGACGCCGTATGCCGCCTCTGGCGAGAGGCTGTAGTTGACGAAGACCGCCACCGCACCCGAGCCTGCCACCAGGTCACGCACCAGTCGTTCGTGGGTCGGGAAGTCGCCCAACACCCAGCCGCCGCCGTGGAAATACATGAACGCGGGCAGGGTCTTCTGTTGGCTACCGACGGGACGCACGATGGTCAACGTCAGATCGCTGCCGTTGACGCGTATCGTCTTCTCGCTGACATCAGCTGCCGGCAAGGCCACTTGGGGGGCAGCCTGGGCACCTGCCAGCGCGGCACGGGCATCGACCGGCGTCATGGAGTCGAGCGTCTGGCCACCTTCAAGCGATTGCAACAGTTTCGCCGTGTTGTGCTCAACGCCCGGGTAGCCGGTGGCAGAAGCAGCACCCGGCGCAAGGGTCACGACGGTAAGGGCGAGAGCAGAGGTAAGGGTTTTCATGACGTTTCCATTTGTATGTCTGAGTACTGGGCAGCCTCAACTACCGCAGACTCAAGGACGACAGAGGCTCAAGGCGCGACGTGGGTGTGAAAAATCTTGCTGACGACCGTCCACTTGCCATCGACTTTCAACAGATGAAAAAAGTCGGTAAAGGAAATGCCTGCCCCGTCGCCTTTACCGTTGATGTCATCGGTGGGAAGTGGAAATCGCTCATCCTGTTCCACCTGATGTCCGGAACAAAGCGCTTCAACGAGTTGCGCCGGCTAATTCCCGATGTGACGCAGCGGATGCTCACCTTGCAACTCAGAGAGCTGGAGACTGACCGGGTTATCCATCGCGAAATCTATCGTGAGGTCCCGCCCAAGGTGGAATATTCGCTCACAGAATTAGGCAACACGCTTGCTCCGTTGGTCCGTGCGATGCGCGAATGGGGCGCGGTGCATGAGGAGGCAATCCTGACTTTCAGACGCGCTGAAATCGATGCCAATCCACTTGAATAACTCGCCTAGCTTCAGACTTAAAGGCATAAACACGCACAACGTTTAGTGATTGACCAGCCATGGAAAGAGCCTTTAACGCGGTTAACGTGGAAGGCTCTTGTGTGTCACTGATTAAACGTTCTGCTCGACCCCTACAGACCCTTTTCGCTCCAGGGGCGCTTGCTCCCACTTGGCGATGACCAGAGGTGCAATTGCGTTACCCAGCACGTTCAAGGTAGTGGTGCCGCTGTCGATGATCCGGAAGATCCCGGCAATCAACGCGACCCCTTCCAGCGGCAGTCCGGCAGACGCCAAGGTGGCCGACAGGATGATGATGGCAAACCCAGGCACACCCGCAGCGCCCTTGGACGTCAGCACCATCGTGACCACCAGCAGAATTTGCTGAGTCAACGACAGATCGATGCCATAGAGTTGGGCAATGAAGATCGTCGCCACACCGAGGAAGATCGAAGCACCGTCCAAG
Source organism: Pseudomonas sp. CFBP13528 (assembly GCF_005233615.1). Classification (NCBI taxonomy): domain Bacteria; kingdom Pseudomonadati; phylum Pseudomonadota; class Gammaproteobacteria; order Pseudomonadales; family Pseudomonadaceae; genus Pseudomonas; species Pseudomonas sp. CFBP13528. The sequence continues at coordinate 27,301 of NZ_QGAJ01000004.1, read as the reverse complement.
TTGAACGCATAACCCACCGGCACCACGAAACTGACGATGCGTCGAGGTACGCCATAGGCTTCCAGCTTGGTCATCAACTGTGGCATGACGGCCGCAGAGGCAGCACTGGAGAAGGCCAGAATCAGCTCATCGCGCAAGTACTTGATCAACTTGAAGACGTTTTCACCGATCAAGTAGCAAATGCCGCCGAGTATCACCAGGGCAAAGGTAATCAGCGCCAGATACACCACGCCGATCAACTTGAGCAACGGCAGCAACGAGGCAAATCCGAAGGTCGCTACCGTGGCGCCGATCATGCCGAATACACCGATCGGTGCGTAGGCCATGACAAACGACACCACCTTGAACATGGCGTCGGAGAAGCCCTGCACCACCGCAACAACCGGTGCACTCTTCTCGTTAGGCAAGGTGTTCAACGCCATGCCCAGCAACACGGCAAAGAACAGCACCGACAGCAACTTCGCTTCCGACATCGCGACAATCACGTTATCGGGCACGATGTTTTGCAGAATGATCAGCGCACCTTTCGACGGCTCCATGTGCACGGCTGCAGCGTTGTGCGCAATGCCGGCGATTTCAGTGCCCCTACCCGGCTCGAACAGGTTGGCGAAGCACAAGCCAAGCACGATGGCGAGGCTGGTGATTGCAAAGAAGTAGATCAATGACTTTGCGCCCATACGCCCAAACGATTTGTTATCACCGCCCCCGGCAATGCCGAGGATCATGCAGCAGAAAACAATCGGCACGACCACCATCTTCATCATCTTGATGAAGATATCACCGAGCGGTTTAAGGATTTCGCTACTGACCCACACTTGATTTTCCGGGTGGGTATTGAAATACCAACCCACGAGCACGCCAAGCAACAGCCCGGCAACGATTTGCCAAACTAAGGGGATACGTTTCATGTCTAGCCTTTTTGTTGGAATGAAAGGACTGCGTAAGCGCAGTAGCTAGATTCATGAGCTTCCAGCTCATTTAAATTTCCTGGGCGCACGCTTTAACGTGCGCCAGGTTTTTTTATTATTTAGCGAACAGCTGGCTCATATCCTTGAACGCCTTGAACTCCAGCGCATTGCCGCACGGGTCGAACAGAAACATGGTGGCTTGCTCGCCGACCTGACCTTTAAAACGAATGTAGGGTTCGATTACAAACTTGGTACCGAAGGATTTCAGACGCTCGGCCAGCGCTTCCCACTGAGCCCATTCCAGAATGATGCCGAAGTGCGGAACCGGTACGTCGTGGCCGTCGACCGGATTGCTGTGCACGCTTTCCTGAGAGGCAGTCTTCGGGTGTTCATGGATGACCAACTGGTGGCCGTAGAAATCGAAATCGACCCACTGCTCGCTTGAGCGGCCTTCGGCAAGGCCGAATACCTCACCGTAAAAGGTGCGCGTAGCGGCCAGGTCATACACAGGGATTGCGAGGTGGAAAGGAGAAAGACTCATCAGGACTCCGATAACAATTTTTATTGGTTTGTGATGCCGGACATCGCGCTTGCTGCCCGACGGCTTTTTGAAGGTGGATTTATGCTAAAGCCGAACCAACTTAAAAAAAATCAATATAAATTTTTCAAAAGCACAATTTTATTTTGTTAATCGGCAATCTCTTTTTATTGCTCCCAGCCCGCCTGAATCGCATGGGAAATTTGATCGACAAACACCCCTTTCTTCGTCGGAACCCTAGGCGCCTGGCATTACGCCCCAACGGCCGATGGACACGCGGATCGACCCCCCTGGCAACCGCGCATTGCAACATCGCGCAGAGCATGAGCATCTCGCGAGCCAATTTCTGGATAGATGCAGAGAGGCAGACCCGAAAAGTCCGCTATAGCCCGCACACCGGGTTCCTGCCCACTCCGGGCCGTGGCCTGGATTACTGAGCGCTGCTCACGGATTCATTCTGAAAACGCCAGTTATCAGCTGCAACCTAGTGCCATAGGCTCCCACACTGAGCACCGGCTTCAGCCACACCTACTGCGAATGGAGACGTTGATGAACACTAGAACCCCCACCGCAACGGGAGCTGGAATAGAACTCTCCCGACGACAAGTGCTGATAGGTACCGCAGGTACTGCAGTCACGGCCGTATTAGCAAAGGTCGATGATGCCCAAGCGACTGGCAACACGAAATCAGCAGCGCAGAGCCCGCCTGGCAGTCATGTGACGTTTACCCTCAACGGGCGGCGAGTTGCCGTGGATGTCGATAACCGCAGCACGCTTCTGGACGTCCTTCGAGAAAGGCTGCATTTAACCGGCACCAAGAAGGGCTGTGACCACGGCCAATGCGGTGCCTGTACGGTAATCGTAGAAGGGCGACGAATAAACTCATGCCTCACGCTTGCGGTCATGCACGAAGGGGACAGCATCACCACCATTGAAGGGCTCGGTACGCCGGACAACCTGCACCCTCTGCAAGCGGCATTCATCAAGCACGACGGCTACCAATGCGGTTACTGCACGCCTGGGCAGATTTGCTCAGCAGTCGCGATGCTTGGAGAAATAAAGGCTGGCATACCCAGCCACGTCAGCGGCGATTTGATCGCCAGGAGCACCGTCACAGCCGCCGAAATCCGCGAGCGCATGAGTGGCAATATCTGCCGTTGCGGGGCGTACTCCAACATCGTCGATGCCATTCACGAGATAGCCGGAGGTGAGGCATGAAATCCTTTACTTACGAACGGGCCACCTCTTTGCCGCATGCGGTTAACGCCGCGGCCAATAACCCGGGTGCCCGATTCATCGCCGGCGGCACCAATTTGCTCGACTTGATGAAACTGGAAATAGAAATCCCCCAGCACCTGATCGATGTAAACGGCCTGGCGCTCGATGAAATCACCCCGACCGAGGACGGCGGACTAAGGATCGGCGCCATGGTGCGTAACACTGACTTGGCTGCTGCGCCTCAGGTGCGTCGAGACTACGCCGTACTATCCAAGGCGCTGCTAGCGGGAGCGTCAGGACAATTGCGCAACAAAGCCACAACGGCAGGCAATCTATTGCAACGCACCCGGTGCGCCTACTTTTACGATACCCATCAGCCTTGCAATAAGCGGCGTCCGGGTGCCGGCTGCTCTGCAATCGGTGGCGCCAGTCGGCAACAAGCGATCGTCGGGGTCAGCGATGCCTGCATTGCCAGCCATCCCAGTGACATGGCTGTGGCGATGCGAGCATTGGGCGCAAGGGTCGAAACACTCAACTCGGACGGCCAGGTCAGAACAATTGATCTCGCCGACCTTTACAGCGCACCGGGGACCACCCCACATATCGAGAACATCCTGAACAACGGCGAACTGATTACTGCCGTGACGCTGCCTAAACCTTTAGGGGGCGAGCATATCTACTACAAGGTTCGTGACCGCGCCTCCTACGCGTTCGCGCTGGTTTCTGTCGCGGCGATCGTACTGCCAGACCGGACGGGGCAACTCGCCCTGGGGGGCGTGGCGTACAAGCCTTGGCGAAGTGAAGAGGCCGAAGCTTATCTGCCTGACGGCGCGAAAGCCGTAGCCAGGCAGTTGCTGGCTGGCGCCAATCCTACTGCGCAGAACGCCTTCAAGATCAAACTGGCGGAACGGACAATTGGCCTTGCGCTTTCCACCGCATCTTCCTAAGCGACATCACCGACATTGCACGGCTGCGGTCGACTGATCAGGAGTAAGCCTCATGAAGTTTGATACGCCTGCGAGCACCAATCCCATCGATCAAATGAAGGTGATTGGTCAACCCAAAGATCGAGTTGAAGGCAAACTGAAAACAACCGGCACGGCGACCTATGCTTACGAACAACAGGCCGCTGTCAGTCCCCCCGCCTACGGCTATGTCGTCGGTTCAGCAATCGGCAAAGGCCGAATTTCCTCAATTGATTCGAGCGAAGCACGCCAAGCCAGCGGCGTGATTACAATCGTCACCTATGAGAATGCGGGTCAACTGGACAGGGGCGAATTTTACGTTGATCGCGCACTTGCCGGCCCAAAGATCGATCACTATCACCAGGCCGTAGCAATCGTGGTCGCGCACACGTTTGAACAAGCCAGGGCCGCTTCGGCTTTGCTTCGGGTCTACTACGTAAGAGAGCCTGGCGCCTACGACTTGGCAGCGCAGCGAGCGTCAGCCACGACACCCGCGCCGGGTGCCTTTGGCCCTCCTCCACACACCGCAACCGGGGATTTCGAAGGCGCGTTCAAGCAGGCAGCGGTCACCCTCGACGGCCATTACACAACCCCGGATCATGCCCACGCGATGATGGAACCCCACGCCACCATCGCTCAGTGGCAGGGAAACAAACTGACGCTATGGACATCCATTCAGCAGATGAACTGGGGTGTCAGAGACCTGGCTAAAACGCTTGGCATCTCCAAAGACAACATTCACCTGATCTCGCCCTACATCGGCGGCGGCTTTGGTGGAAAAGGCACCATCCTGTGCGACGCCGTATTGGCGTCTCTTGCCGCTAGAGCGGCCGGGCGCCCGGTGAAAGTAGCACTCCCCCGCCCGCTTATGTTTAACAATCTGACCCATAGACCCGCGACGATTCAAAGAATCCGGCTCGGTGCAAATCAGGACGGCACACTCACTGCCGTCGGCCACGAGAGCTGGTCTGGCAATCTGCGCGGTGGTCGCACTGAAGCGGCCACCGCATCGACCCGAACGTTGTATGCAGGCGCAAACCGCATGACACGCTTGTATCTCGCCGAACTCGACCTTGCTGAAGGTAGCGCCATGCGCGCGCCCGGTGAAGCTCCAGGCATGATGGCACTGGAAATTGCCATGGACGAAATGGCTGAGAAACTGGCGATGGATCCTGTGAAATTTCGCGTCATCAACGACACTCAGGTAGACCCGGAGCAGCCTGATCGCCGGTTCTCTCAGCGCCAGTTAGTCGAATGCCTGAATACGGGAGCCGATCATTTTGGCTGGGCTCGGCGTAGTACCCAACCGGCTAAAGAACTGCATGACGGTTGGTGGATCGGGTTGGGGATGGCGTCCGCGATTAGAGGCGCACCCACGACGAAGTCTGCTGCTCGCGTACGGCTTGATCGCAAGGGCATGGTCACCGTCGAAACCGACATGACTGATATTGGCACTGGCTCTTACACCATCATTGCTCAAACGGCTGCGGAAATGATGGGCGTGGACATGGACAAGGTAAACGTCTACCTGGGCGACTCAAGATTTCCGGAATCATCGGGTTCAGGCGGCCAATGGGGCGCAGCCTCCTCCACGGCGGGCGTCTATGCTGCTTGTGTGAAACTCAGAGAAGCCGTCGCAACCACATTGGGCCTCGATCCGACAAAAACCGAATTTATCGATGGCCACGTCCGTGAAGGGTCGAACAACCTACCATTGGCGCAAGCGACAATAGACGGCGACTTGCAGGCCGAAGACGTCATGGAGTTTGGCGACTTGGCCAAGCAGTATGCCCAACAAACCTTTGGCGCTCACTTCGTAGAGGTTGGTGTAAACGCGGCCACAGGAGAAATTCGCATTCGCCGCCAGCTGGCAGTGTGCGCAGCAGGCAGAATACTCAACCCCAAAACGGCACGCAGCCAGATCATCGGGGGAATGACTATGGGCGCAGGTGCAGCGCTGATGGAAGAAATGATTGTAGATCATCGTTTGGGCTATTTTGTTAATCACGATCTGGCTGGCTACGAAGTGCCGGTGCATGCCGACATCCCCCATCAGGAGGTAATTTTCCTGGATGAAGTTGACGCCTATGCGACTCCGCTGAAGGCCAAGGGTGTCGGCGAACTCGGTATTTCTGGAGCGGCAGCGGCGATTGCCAACGCTGTTTATAACGCCACTGGCATTAGGGTTCGTGATTACCCCATTACGCTCGACAAGTTGATAGACCACTTGCCCGCTGTGGGCTGACCTTACCGCTTTTTGCTTCGGAGTCATCAATGCAACTGAGCCGCACGAACCTGGCAGACATTGTTTATTTCCTCGCCATCGCTCGGCATCAAAGCTTCACAAAGGCGGGTCTGGACGTGGGCATCAGCGCGTCTGCACTGAGCCATGCCATGAAAGGGCTGGAGACACGGCTTGGTGTTCGACTGCTCAATCGCACCACCCGAAGCGTGACACTCACGGCGGCGGGCGAGGAGCTGCAAAGCCTCATCAGCACTCCCGTAAATGATATCGGGCAGGCGCTGGAGACCCTGAACCGGCTACGCGATGAGCCCGCCGGGCGTATCCGCCTGAACGTGTTGAGCGATGGCGCAAAACTGCTGCTCGGCCCCGTTCTTCCGGTTTTCGTTGATCGCTATCCGGACATCGAGGTTGACCTCACCGTGACTAACCGAATGGTCGACGTTATCGGCGATGGCCATGATGCAGGGATTCGATTCGGCGGGACGGTGCCCGAAGACATGATCGCTCAACGACTCTCTCCCGATGTGGCATGGGCCGTCGTTGGCGCGCCTGACTACCTTGAGCGATTCGGCACTCCGCTACATCCGGAAGAGCTGTACCAACATCGTTGTTTACGCGTGCGCCTGGGGAATGCACGAATCTACCACTGGCAATTCTCGAATAAGGACCAACAGCTGGAGATAGACGCGCCGGGCGCCATCACTATCGATGAGACCCGCGTTGGTGTGGCGATGGCAATGCGCGGCGCCGGCTTGATGTATGTGCCTGCGAAAGTCGTCGAACGACAGATCGCGCAAGGCTCCCTGCGGCGAGTCCTTGAGGACTGGACTCACCATGACCCAGGATTTCACATCTATTACTCAAGCTTCAGACAGGTTCCCGTAGGCATTCGCCTACTGATTGACCTTATCCGCGAGCTCGAACCCATGGGGCCACTCCCCTAGCGATTTCAGCTCGCCTGGCGCTTGGTGAAGACATCGCTAAATACCGGCACGGCTGAGAAGGCGTTAGGCCAGCCAGCATAGAACGCTAGATGCGAAAGCAACTCGGAAGCTTCGGTCTGCGTCAGGCCATTGTCCATGGCACGATTGAGGTGGTAACCGATCTGCGCAACCTGACCGTTTGCGACTAACGTCGTAACAGTAATCAGACTACGGTCTCTGGGCGCAAGGCCCGGCCGCAGCCAGAGATCGTTGAATAACGCACTGGTGGTGAATTTCACTAACCCTGGCGAAACCGGGCCAACAGATTTGTCGACAGCTGCAACGCGTGTGTCTTCGGCAGCCTGATCGATAGGCAATAGCTCAGGCGACACCGGCGCCAGTTGGTCAGAGGCTATGCCATGTTTGCTGAACACCTCTTTGGCAATCGACGCTGCTCCAGCGGCGTTACCCCAACCCGAATAAAACGCGAGATGGTTGATAGTTTCGGACAACTCCAAAGGCGTCACCCCGTTCTTCAACGCCAGATCCAGGTATGCCGCCAGCTCAGTTGTCTGACCTCGCGCAACCAGGACGGCGACCGTTGCCAGGCTGCGGTCACGGGGAGACAACTCTGGGCGCTTCCAGACCTCACCGAGCAGTAATGTGTCAGCGTTGTGAGCCATTACCGGTGATGCGGCGTGTATATCGGCTGAATTTGACATGTGCGAAATTTCCTCAGTCCGCGCCCCCTCGGGGGTGGCGCATGCAGACAAGCACAGCGCTAAGCCTGCTGCTGCAAATGTTCGAATAATCATAATGAAGCGCCGTACTGGGCTTCGGTAACTGGCTCAAGCCACTCGACATTTTTGCCGTCAAGCGTCTCTTGAATCGCCATGTGAGTCACGCCGGTCGTGCTCGTTGCGCCGTGCCAATGCTTGACGCCAGGCGGCGTCCATATCACGTCTCCAGGCTTGATGACCTGTTTATCAGTGCCCTCTTGTTGAACCCATCCAGTACCCACAGTGACCACCAGCATTTGTCCCAACGGGTGGGTATGCCACATCGATCGCGCACCCGGTTGAAAGGTCACATACCCTGCCGAGACTTTCGACGGTGCCCGTGGGGCGAAGAGAGGGTCAATTCGTGCAGGCCCCACGAAATGAGTTGGCGGCCCGATGACGGATGCCTGCTCACCATTTCTCACGATCGTCATGGCGTGCCCGGAGCGGGCATCAGCAGCGCAGGCGTTAAATGCGATGGTGGCCAACAGGGCGACTCCTGGCCTGGCTGCTCTCGGGCGCATCGGTAGCTCCTTGCTCAATGAATAGGGTTGCGACCAACCTAATGAATGTCTCTAGGTTCAACTACCGGCTGTTTGGTTTATGCACCGATGAGCAGCCCTCAACAATTGGCCGGCGCGGGCTCAGCGCTGGGGGCATGCGCAAACGTCGTGCTGGCGCGAGCGAAGGTGCGAGACCTTCCGCTCTTACGGGGTCGCCCAGGGACCACTTCCATACTCCCTCCATTGTCCTGAAGGCGATGGCCGATGCACTCAAGCGTTCCCGGCCCTCGTGTTATCTACGTGGTTTTTTCTGAAAACTGAGAACAACGCGAGTATTCAGGCCGTCCGCGTCAACGACCTTTGCGATCAAGCCCGCGCCTACGCAGGGACAGCGTCCAGAGTGGCTGCCTTCTGCCGCAACAAGTCGATAAACAACCCCAATTCCCGACTCACCGGGTCGCCCTTGCGCATCAGCAAGCCAAACGGTGCCAGCCTCACATCCAACGCAACCGGCAGTGCCACCACCAGTCCCATCTTCAGGTAGTCACGCAGGGCGCTTTCCGACAACACCATCACCGCATCAGTCAGTTGGATCAGTTGCTGCATCGAATACACCGAGCTGCATTCGATGATATCGGCAGGGCTGGGCAATGCCAGGTCCTGCAGCGCCTGGTCAAAGCTGATACGCGCCGGGCTGGTTTGCGGTTGCAGAATCCACGGCCAGGCATGTACCAGTTCCGCCAGCGATAGCTGATCGCGTTGGGCCAGCGGGTGGCCGGCGTGTACCACTACCAGCAGGCGCTCATTGCCCAAGGGTTCAAAGCTGTAGTGTTGGTTGTCGGTGGCGGCGTTGCGGCGCGAGATCGCCAGATCGATACGGCCCTGTTCGAGCAACTGAATCACCTGGTCGCTGGTGTCACCCATGATGCGGATACGCAGTTGCGGATTGAGCGACTTGATCTGCGCAATGCTGTCCATCACCAGATCCGGCGCGGCGCCCATGATGGTACCGATGGACAGGTAGCCATAACCGCCCTGCTTACGCGCCGTTAAATCTTCGGCACAGCGGTCCAGACCACTCAGCGCCGACTCGGCGAAGTTGATCAGTTGCTGACCGAGCGCCGTAGGACGCATCCCTCGCGGCAAACGCTCGAACAGATCGCAGCCGAACATGTCCTCGATCTCGTGCAGCATACGCGTGGCGGCAGGCTGCGACATGTTCAGGGCCTGGGACGCGCGGTGCAGGTTCTGGCTGGAGCTCAGCGCCACCAGCATATGCAAATGCTTGTAGCGCAGGCGGTTGAACAGGCTGGGAGAGATCGCGGGACTACGCATTTTTTTCCTTTTAATCGATACCCTGAGGTTATCGCCTTTAAGCGAGATTCGATTTGTAGCGCATTGCTCGGCCGCCGTACAGTCCGGCCCATAAGAACAAAACGACGGACGCCCTTATGAAAACCCTGCCTGCGCCCCTGCTCGCCAAGATGTCCTGGCGGCTGCTGCCCTTTCTGCTGCTGATGTACATCATGGCGTTTCTCGACCGCGCCAACGTCGGGTTTGCCAAACAGGCCTTCCAGGCTGATACCGGGTTGAGCGATGCCGCCTTCGCCTTTGGCGCCGGTGTGTTCTTCGTCGGCTACGCCCTGCTGGAAGTGCCGAGCAACCTGATCCTGCACCGCGTCGGCGCCCGCCTGTGGATGTGCCGCATCATGGTCAGTTGGGGCCTGATCTCGGCGGCGATGGTGTTCGCCCATAACGAAACCAGCTTCTATGTGTTGCGCTTCCTGCTAGGCGTGGCCGAAGCCGGCTTCTTTCCCGGCGTGATCCTCTACCTCACCTATTGGTTCCCCCAAGCCGTGCGTGGCAAGGCCATGGGCTTCTTCTACTTCGGCGCCCCACTGGCATTCATCTTCGGCAGCCCGTTGTCCGGTTTGCTGTTGGAGATGGACGGGTTCGGTGGGATTCACGGCTGGCAATGGCTGTTCGCCGTCGAAGGTTTGATGGCCACCGCTGTCGGCATCTGGGCCTATTGGTATCTGGACAACCGCCCGGCCGACGCCAAGTGGCTGAGCGTGGACGAGCGCCAGCAAATCCAAAGCTTGCTCGACCGCGAAGACCAACACAAAACCTCCCATGGCCGCAGCCTGCTGACCGTGTTGTGCCAACCTTCGGTGCTGTACCTGTGCCTGGTGTACCTGCTGATCCAGGCCAGCGTATATGGCGTGGTGTTTTACCTGCCTACTCAGGTGGGCGGCCTGCTCGGCACCAAGGTCGGCTTGATGGTTGGGTTGGTCTCGGCAATTCCCTGGGTCTGCGCACTGTTCGCCGCCTGGTGGATCCCCGGTTATTCCGACCGCACCGGCGAGCGCCGCCGCACCGCCTGCCTGACCCTATTGATGGCGGCCGCCGGCATCGCCTGCTCGGTGACCTTCGCCAACCCGCTGCTGGGCATGCTCGCGCTGTGCTTTGCGGCCTCGGGCTTTATCGCGGTGCAGCCGGTGTTCTGGACCTTTCCTTCCAGCTACCTGGCGGGCAGCGCCGCCGCCGCCGGCATTGCCCTGATCAATTCCTTCGGTGCGCTCGGCGGCTTCATTGCCCCGGTGATCAAGCACTGGGCCGAAGGCGCCTTCCATTCCCCGGCGGCCGGTTTGTACCTGCTGTCCGCTACCACAGTACTGGCCGCATTGCTGGTGCTGGGCATCCATTCACCCGGCCGCAACGCGTCGAACACGCCGGCCACTGTTTAACGCCAGGAGTCACACCATGGGTCATCTCACCATCAAACACGTACGCGCCTTCGTAGTGCGAGGCGGCGGCGCCGATTACCACGACCAGGGCGACGGCCATTGGATCGACGATCACATCTGCACGCCCATGAGCAAATATCCCGAGTACCGCCAGAGCCGTCGTAGCTTCGGGATCAACGTGCTCGGCACCCTGGTGGTGGAGATCGAAGCCAGCGACGGCACCGTCGGTTTCGCCGTGACCACCGGCGGTGAACCCGCGGCGTATATCGTCGAAAAACACCTGGCGCGCTTTATCGAAGGCGCGCGCATCACCGATATCGAAAAGATCTGGGACCAAATGTACCAGTCCACCCTTTTCTACGGCCGCAAGGGTCTGGTGATCAACACCATTTCCGGTGTCGACCTGGCCCTGTGGGACCTGCTCGGTAAGATCCGCCAGGAGCCCGTTCACCATCTGCTCGGCGGTGCGGTACGCGATGAGTTGCAGTTCTACGCCACCGGCGCGCGCCCCGACCTGGCGCAGAAAATGGGCTTTATCGGCGGCAAGATGCCCTTGCACCACGGGCCCAGCGAAGCTGAGGAAGGCCTGCGCAAGAACCTCGAAGCACTGGCGACCATGCGTGAACGGGTCGGCCCTGATTTCTGGTTGATGCTCGATTGCTGGATGAGCCTGGATGTGAACTACGCCACCAAACTGGCCATCGGCGCCCACGAACACGGGCTCAAGTGGATCGAAGAAGCCCTATCCCCGGACGATTACTGGGGCTACGCCGCCCTGCGCAACAACGTGCCAAAAGGCATGCTGGTGACCACTGGCGAGCATGAAGCCACGCGCTGGGGTTTCCGCATGCTTCTGGAAATGGGCTGCTGCGACATTATCCAGCCCGATGTCGGCTGGTGCGGCGGCCTCACCGAACTGGTGAAAATCTCCGCCCTGGCCGACGCCCATAACGCAATGGTCGTGCCCCACGGCTCGTCGGTGTACAGCTACCACTTTGTTGCCACCCGCCATAACAGCCCGTTCGCCGAATTTCTGATGATGGCGCCCAAGGCCGATGAAGTGGTGCCGATGTTCCATCCGCAACTGCTTGGCGAGCCAGTGCCAGTCAATGGCCGCATGCGCCTGTCGGTGCTCGACAAGCCCGGTTTCGGCGTAGACCTGAACCCGGATTGCCAATTGCACCGTCCGTACAACCGCTAAGGAGCGCCGTCATGAACATGCCCCGCAATGGCTTCAAGGCCGCCCTGGCCAAGGACGCCACCCAATACGGCATCTGGGCCGGTTTTGCCAACGGCTACGCCGCCGAGATCGTCGCAGGCCTGGGTTACGACTGGATGCTGATCGACGGCGAACACGCGCCCAATACCGTGCCCAGCGTGCTCAGCCAATTGCAGACCGTGGCTCCGTACGCCACCGCGCCGGTGGTGCGCGCGGTCAACGGTGACGCCAGCCTGATCAAGCAACTGCTCGACGTCGGTGCCCAGACCCTGATGATCCCCATGGTGGAAACCGCCGAACAGGCTCAGGCCCTGGTGCGTGCCATGCGTTATCCGCCCCACGGCATTCGTGGTGTCGGCGGCGGCCTGACCCGCGCCACCCGTTGGGATGGCGTGGCGGATTACCTCAACACCGCCCATGAAGCGTTGTGCCTGGTCGTGCAGGTGGAGTCGCGCCTGGGCGTGGAAAACGTCGCGGCGATTGCCGCCGTGGAAGGCGTGGACGCGGTGTTTATCGGCCCCGCCGACCTGTCCATCGGACTCGGGCACGCCGGCAACCCCGGCCACCCCGAGGTGCAGGAACGTATCAGGCACGCAGTGGATGCGACCCTCGCCGCCGGCAAGGTCAGCGGCATCCTGGCGCCCAATGAAGAAGACGCCCGCCGCTATCAGGCCTGGGGTTGCCGCTTTATCGCGGTGGCCATTGATATCAGCCTGCTACGCCAGAGCGCCCTGGCCACCCTCGCCCGCTATCGCTCGGCTGCCGACACCCAAGCGCCTTCGCGCACTTACTGAGGAACCTGCCCATGTCATCCGTTCCCGTTTACCAGAACTTCATCAACGGCCGCTTTACCGCAAGCGATAGCCACATCGATGTGCTCAACCCAGCTACCGGCGCCTTGCTGTCCAAGGTGCCGGCGTCCACCGCCGCCGATGTCGACCGAGCCCTCGCCGCTGCCCGCAGTGCGCAAAAAGACTGGGCCCGCAAACCCGCGATCGAACGCGCCGGGCACCTGCGCCGCATCGCCGCGAAGCTGCGGGAAAACGTCGCCCAGCTCGCGCGTACCATTACCCTGGAACAAGGCAAGATCACGGGCCTGGCCGAGGTCGAAGTGAACTTCACCGCCGATTACCTCGACTACATGGCCGAATGGGCGCGACGCATCGAAGGCGAGATCATCACCAGCGACCGGCCCAACGAAAATATTTTCCTGTTCCGCAAACCGTTGGGCGTGGTGGCCGGCATCCTGCCGTGGAATTTCCCGTTTTTTTTGATCGCGCGCAAAATGGCGCCGGCGCTGCTCACCGGCAACACCATCGTGATCAAGCCCAGCGAAGAAACCCCGAACAACTGCTTTGAATTCGCCAAACTGGTGGCCGAGACCGACCTGCCCGCCGGCGTGTTCAACGTGGTGTGCGGCGATGGCAATGTCGGTGGTGCACTGACTGCCCACAAGGGCGTGGACATGATCAGTTTCACCGGCAGCGTCGCCACCGGCACGCGGATCATGGCCGCCGCCGCACCGAACATCACCAAACTCAACCTGGAGCTGGGCGGCAAGGCGCCGGCCATCGTGCTCGCGGATGCCGACCTGGAGCTGGCGGTCAAAGCCATCCGCGATTCGCGCATCATCAACACCGGCCAAGTGTGCAACTGCGCCGAACGGGTGTATGTGGAACGCAAGGTCGCGGATCAGTTTATCGAGCGCATCAGCGCGGCGATGTCGGCGACCCGCTATGGCGATCCGATTGCCCAGGCCGATGTGGAAATGGGCCCGTTGATCAATCGCCAGGGCCTCGACAGCGTCGACCGCAAAGTTCGCACCGCACTGAGCCAGGGCGCCAACTTGGTCAGCGGCGGGCAGATTGCCGACCTCGGCGCGGGCTTTCACTTCCAGCCAACGGTCTTGGCCGGGTGCCGCGCCGATATGGAGATCATGCGCGAAGAGATCTTCGGCCCGGTGTTGCCGATCCAGATTGTCGACGACCTTGACGAAGCCATCGCCCTGGCCAATGACTGCGACTACGGCCTGACCTCGTCGATCTACACCCGCGACCTGGGCAAGGCCATGCACGCAGTACGCGAGATCGACTTTGGCGAAACCTACGTCAACCGCGAGAACTTCGAGGCCATGCAAGGCTTCCATGCCGGCGTGCGCAAATCCGGGATTGGCGGCGCCGACGGCAAACACGGCCTGTACGAGTACACCCACACGCATGTGGTGTACCTGCAGGGCTGAGTGGGTTAAACCGGGCCACGCACGCTAGCGTGCAGGCCCTTGCGAATTTGCTTTTGATAAGGACTGCGCCATGCCCCTGACGCTCTATAGCGGCCCGATCATCGACAGCCACTTGCACCTGTTTGATCCGCGCCGCCCCCAGGGCATCCCCTGGCCTGAGCCGGGCAACCGGTTGTACGCCGCGCACCTGCCGGCGGACTACTGGGCCCTGGCCGGCCCACACAATGTGGTAGGCGCGATTGCCGTGGAAGCCAGCCCGTGGCGCGACGATAACCGCTGGCTGCTCGACACACTGCGCAGTGAGCCACGCATGCTGGGTTTTGTCGGCAACCTGGACCCGCTGCACGCCGACTTCGCCGCCGACCTCGAGGCGTTGGCGGAAGAACCGCTGTTCCTCGGCCTGCGCTACGGCAACCTGTGGGACCGCGACCTGCTGCAAGACCAGACTCGCCCCGGCTTTATCGACGGCCTGCGCCAATTGGCCGCCTGCGGCCGTGGCCTGGACAGTGCCAATCCGAACCCGCGCTTGATCAAGGCGCTGTTGCACCTGAGCGATGCTTTGCCACAGCTGCGCATCATCGTTGATCACCTGCCCAACGCCCAAGTGCCGGCGGGTGAAGAAGCCGCCTACCACGCCGACCTGCTGCGCCTCGCCGAGCGCCCGAAGGTGTTCGCCAAACTGGCGGAAATCCCCCAGCTCGGGCCGCACGGTTTGATCACCGACACGGCGTTCTACCACGACCGCCTGGCCGTACTGTGGGAGGCCTTTGGCGAAGAGCGTTGCTTCTTCGGCAGCGACTGGCCCAACAGCGATCACCTGGCGAACTTCGCCACCACCCTGGGGCTCGTCAAACAATGCATGGCCGACAAACCCGAGGCGGTGCAAGCGAAGTTTTTCCTGCATAACGCGGTGCGCATCTATACACCGACGCCGCCCCATGGAGACCAGTGATGCAGACCCGTGCCTTTCGCATGAACCTCAACCCCGGCCAGGCCGCCGAGTATCGCCGCCGCCATGACCAGATCTGGCCGGAACTGGCCCAGGCCCTGCTGGACGCGGGCGTGGTGGATTACCGGATTTTCCTCGATGAGCCGGCCAACGCGTTGTTCGCGATGCTCACCCACGAGGACTTGCATGGCCTGGATGAACTGCCTGGCACCGACTTGATGCAACGCTGGTGGACCTACATGCACGACATCATGCCCAGCCACCCGGACGCCTCGCCAATCAGTGTCGACCTGTTGCCCATGTTCCAACTGACGCGCACCTGATCCAACCGAGCCACAACAACAATAAAAAGGATTCAACGACGTGGAAATCATTCTCCTTGGTGTGATTCTGCACTTTATCGGCGGCTTCGCTTCCGGCAGTTTCTACATCCCCTACAAGAAGGTCCGCGGCTGGGCCTGGGAAAGCTACTGGATCACCGGCGGGCTGGTGTCCTGGCTGATCGTGCCACTGATCGCCGCCCAACTGACGGTGCCCGGCTGGGTGGAAATCCTGCGCACGGCCGACAGCGGCACCCTGCTCTGGACTTATATGTTCGGCGTGTTGTGGGGCATCGGCGGGCTGACCTTCGGCCTGACTATGCGCTACCTGGGCTTGTCCCTGGGCATGTCGTTGATCATGGGCCTCACCTCGGCCCTCGGCGCTCTGATGCCGGCCCTGTACCGCGACCTGTTCACCCAGGAAACCGAAGGCACCCTGACCTCGATGCTGGCCTCTCAGGGCGGGCATTGGGTGTTGTGGGGTGTGGCGGTGTCGTTGATCGGTATCGCGGTGTGCGGCAAAGCCGGGCTGATCAAGGAACGGGAAGTGTCCCAGGCGGTGAAGTTCGCCAGTGTCAGCGAGTTCTCCCTGGGCAAGGGCCTGCTGGTGGCGGTGATTTCCGGCGTGCTCAGTGCGTGTTTCAGCTACGGCATTTCCGCCGGTCGGCCCCTGGCCGCCGCCGCAGTGGAACATGGCGCCAACAGCCTGTTCCAGAACAACGTGACCTTCATGGTGATCATGTGGGGCGGCCTCACCACCAATGGTATCTGGTGCCTGTGGCTGAACTGGCGCAACCGTACTTTCCATAACTACACCGACCGCAGCACACCGTTGCTCGGCAACTACCTGTTGGTGGCCATTGCCGGCACCCTGTGGTTCCTGCAGTTTTTCTTCTACGGCATGGGCGAAAGCCGCCTGCAGAACGACGCCAGTTCCTGGGTGCTGCACATGTCGTTCATCATCATCGTGTCCAATGGCTGGGGCCTGTATTTGCGCGAATGGCACG
Organism: Pseudomonas sp. CFBP13528; assembly: GCF_005233615.1. NCBI lineage: Bacteria > Pseudomonadati > Pseudomonadota > Gammaproteobacteria > Pseudomonadales > Pseudomonadaceae > Pseudomonas > Pseudomonas sp. CFBP13528. The sequence continues at coordinate 10,741 of NZ_QGAJ01000004.1, read as the reverse complement.
GCACCAGCGCGGCCAACAAAGGCGTACTGATGGCCGGCATCGCGGTGATCCTCGGCGCTATCGCCATGGTCGGTTATGGCAATTACCTCGGCTGATGCCGCTTATTTTTGAAGGAGCGTTTTTATGTTGCTTGCAGACAAAACCGTTATCATCACCGGCGCCTCCCGTGGCATCGGCCGCGCCGCCGCCCGTGAATGCGCGCGCCAGGGTGCCCGCGTGGTTATCGGCCATAGCGGTAGTAGCCAAGGCACCGAGGCGGCGTATTCGTTGATCGAAGAGATCAAGGCCTTTGGCGGCCAGGCCATTGAAGTGGGGGGCGATGCGGCTGATCCGGACACCGGCGACAAGCTGGTGGCCGCCGCAGTCAAGGCGTTCGGCAGCGTCGACGTGTTCGTCAACAACGCCGGCATCTGCCCGTTCCATTCGTTCCTCGACATGCCCCGCGAGGTCTACCTGAAAACCGTCAACACCAACCTCAACGGCGCCTACTTCGCCGTACAGGCGGCGGCCAACCAGATGAAAAACCAGGGCCGTGGCGGCGCGATCATCGCCGTCAGCTCCATCAGTGCCCTAGTGGGCGGCGGCATGCAAACCCACTACACGCCGACCAAGGCCGGGCTGCATTCGTTGATGCAATCCTGCGCGATTGCCCTGGGGCCCTACGGCATTCGCTGTAACTCGGTGCTGCCGGGGACCATTGCCACCGATATCAACAAGGACGACCTGGCCGACGAGGAAAAACTCGCCTACATGACCTCGCGCACGCCGTTGGGTCGCCTCGGCGAACCCGATGACGTGGCCGGGCCGATCGTCTTCCTCGCCTCGGACATGGCGCGTTATGTGACCGGCGCTTCGTTGCTGGTGGATGGCGGGTTGTTCGTAAACCTGCAGTAACCATCGCTTCCCAGACATCACACTTCCAATGTGTGGGCTTGCCCGCGATTACGGTCGACCAGTCAGCGGATGCATTGATTGCTGCGCCGCAAAAGTAGAAAGCTGATCGAATGGTGACAAAAACTGACCGCCTTGCGCTGTAGATTCCACTCGGTGACAACCCCAGTCGTATGCCGGAGTTTGGAGACGCATCATGAAACGCATTCAGTACAGCAGATATGGCGGGCCAGAGGTCATGCAGGTCCAGGACTTTGAGCTCCCTCACCCAGGCGAAGGTGAGGTCGGTGTCAGCGTCAAGTTTTCAGCGATCAATCCAATTGACTGGAAGCTGCGGACTGGGCAAATGAAGATCGTTACCGGTAGGAAATTCCCCCGCGCGATGGGAATGGATTTCTCTGGCAGGGTTATATCGATCGGCGCCGGCGTCACGCGATTCAAGGTCGGGGACGCGGTGTTTGGACTCGCCCGATTTAAGGAAAGCGGAGCGTTTGGTCATGCCGTTATCACAAAAGAGGCCTTTTTAGCCCATAAGCCGGATGACGTGCCGTTCGAGCACGCCGCCTGCCTGGGCACCCCAGGTATAACGGCCTGGAACGGGCTGATAGACAAGGCCAAGCTGCAAGCCGGCCAGCATGTCTTCGTCAATGGATGCGCCGGAGCCGTAGGCGAAGCAGCTGTACAAATAGCTCGGATGCAGGGGGCCGTCGTCTCGGGCAGTTGCAGCGACAGGGATATGCAGCAAGCAAAGTCGTTGGGTATGCACACTGTTTATGATTATCGGAACCTGCACCTATCGAATATTGCTAATAGATTCGACGTGGTTTACGACACTGCGGCAACGCTGTCGATATCTGAAGGCGTTGCGACGCTAAAACCGGGCGGCGTATTTCTTGATCTAAACCCCGGCCCAGGTAAATTTGTCCGCGCTTTTTTTGATCGCAGACTCAAAATGGTCATAGGCTCACCGCGCGCCGAGATATTGGATAAGCTTGCCAAGGCTGCCAGTGAGAGGCACTACAACGTCCGAGTTGCCCAAACCGTTTCGATGGCCGAGGCGATTCGACTTATCACTGAGCTTGAGAAAGGCCGTAAGCTCGGCGGTAAAGGTGTCATCGCGATGGAGTAGACATGGCCAGGAGTCACCGTTTGTTTGAGCTGATGCAAGTGCTGCGCCGACATCGTAGAACGGTGTCGGGTCAGACACTTGCGCTGGAATTGGGCGTTTCATTGCGCACAATACGTCGCGATGTGGTGACGTTGCAGGGGATGGGCGCCGACATCGAGGGTGAGCCTGGCTTAGGTTATATTTTGAAACCTGGTTTTCTGTTACCCCCGCTTGCATTTACAGAAGAAGAAATCCAGGCGCTTGTAGTAGGTGCCCAGTGGGTCAATCGTCAGACAGACGAAAAATTTGCCCTCGCGGTAAAGAATGCGTTGGCCAAAATCAATGCCGTGTTGCCTCTGGATATGCGTCACACCTTTGACGACGAAACGTTCTACGTGGGCGCCGACTCCAACCTTTCCACTTCAATCGACCTGAGTGAAGTCCGATTCGCATTGCGTGATCAGCGCAAACTGCTTATCACCTTGTCGATATCCCACGCACCGGCAGATAAACAAATTATCTGGCCGATCATGCTGGGCTTCATAGACGCAAAGCGCTTCCTGTCGGCGTGGTGTGAAGCGGACAACCGGTTCCGCGTGATCGCCATGGATGACATCGCACAACTGAAAGTGCTTGCCGAGCGCTATAGTCGTAACCGACGTCAGCTTATCAAGGAATGGCGAGCTCATGAGGTCTTGCCTTGTAACGGTTCTGGCAAGGAGTGCTGATCGGAGGAACAAACGAGGTCGGATGATGCGCCTCAGGCGAAAATCACCAGGCGCGCGTTGCGCGCACCTTCGACGTAGACACTGCGGTTTTGATTTTTTCTGCGAAGGCATCGATCCCAGACCGGGCTTTCGCCCAAATCGGCCTGACAGGCGAAAAAAAGACGTGGCGTTTCCCGAGCAGGCATATTCAACACTCCTTGATTTCGTTCCAACGTTGGGCAACCTGCTCGGCACTGGCGGCTTTGACTCGGGCCAGATCGACGGGATAGTCGACACCCGGGTTTTCGACAAACCGCGTCGCCGTAAACTGGCCGTTGCTGGCGCGCAAGACATAGCCCGTATCATTGCACTGCTGCGATGCCAGAAAGACCACACCCGGCGCTACCCATTCGGGCTTGAGGTTTTCCGGTTCTTCGGTCACGCCCCACATACGCGTCTTGGCAACCGGCGATACCGCGTTGACCAGGATGCCCACTGGCGCGCCTTCCATGCTCAACGCATTCATGATGCCCAGTTGGGCCATCTTTGCGGCGGCGTACGCCACCAGGCCCGGTTGCGCATAATGCTGATACATCGCACGGTCGGAGGACGTCAGCACGACCCGCGCAGCAGTAGAGTGTTTCAGATATTTCCAGGCAAATTTACATAACCATACGGGCGTATAAATATTGATATCCACCGCGCGACCAATAAACGTTGCGTCAGCCTCTTCAATGGGTTGATAACCGACCCAACCGGCATTGTGAATCAAGATATCGAGTTGCCCAAATGCCTCGATCGCCTTGTCCACCAAGTGCTGGCAACCCTGTTCGGTGGACAGGTCGCCGTGATGCCCCACCACGCGCAACCCTTTGTCTTTAAGGGTTTGTGCCGCATCCATGGCAATCGAGCCATCGCCCCCCGCGCCCAGCTTGTCTGCGCCGATATCACTGATCACAACGTTGGCGCCCAACGCGGCTAACGATTGCGCATAACTAAAGCCGAGCCCTCGACCCGCACCCGTTACAATTGCAGTTCTTCCTGTAAAGTTCATTGGCTATTTCCTCTGGAGTGCCTTCATCCTAACAATGTCTATCGGACCTGTTTAATACTAACGGCGGCCAAAGTTGATACCTGATTAATATCAAGTTAATGTCGGGTCCCTGTAAGCCTGCTGATCAGTTCAATGAAGGAACAGAAGAAATGATCGAAACCCGCCTGCTGCGCCAGTTCATCGCCGTGGCTGAAGAGCTGCATTTCCACAAGGCTGCCATCCGCCTGCACATGGCCCAGCCGCCTTTGAGCCAGGCGATCAATCGGCTGGAAGATAAACTGGGGTTCAGGTTGTTCAATCGGAATAAACGCGGGGTCAACCTGACCCCCGCCGGGGGGGCGTTCCTGAAGACTGCCTATAGCACGCTCAAGGAGCTGGAGCTGGGCATCGAACGTGCCCGTCAAGTGTCCGAAGGGATTGCGGGAAAACTGACGGTGACCGCAGTATCGATCGCCGGCTACGAGTCGCTGCTCAATACCTTGCGCCAGTTCCGCGAGACCTTCCCCAAGGTCCAATTGGTCATCAGGGAGATGCCCTCCGCCAGTCAGGCCAAGGCCATCCTGTGCGAAGAAGCGGATATCGCCTTCATGCGCCAGCTGCCGATTTCGGCGCAAAACTTCCAATCACGTCTAGTGCTGAATGAAGAGATCGTGCTGGCGCTGCCCGTCCATCACCCCAAGGCTGAGGAGGGCCGGATCGACTTGCGGGATTTCGCCGGGGAAGACTTCGTATTCACCCCCGAAGCCTTGGGGCCCGGCTATCACAGTCAGCTTATCGCCTTGTGCGAAGCTGCCGGTTTTTATCCCAAGGTGGTGCAGGAAGCCGCACAGATCCATACCTTGATCGGCTTGGTGGCCTGTGGTTTTGGCGTCGCGCTGGTGCCTGAATCAATTGCCAACTCAATCATGCGCGACAAGGTCCTGTTTCGCCGGATCTCTGCGTTGACCGCCGCCCCCAACCCGTCGATCGGCTTATATATGAGCTGGAACACCCTCAACCAATCACCGCTGATGGACAGCTTTATCTCCCTCCTCGACTTCAACGCAGACTCCCGGGTTGAAAGGACGCTGGCCGTCCAGGTCAGCTGAAGCGTGACGTGACTTATCGTTGCAAAACGCTCTAAAGTGCGGCAATCCGGCAGGCAGGCAACGCTCGAGCGAATGCCTGCTGGCCAATCCCCCGGGGCGCGCTGGCGATGTCGCGGCAACAAAACCGATAAGAGAATCTGGCGAATGAACAATGGCCACTACGACAGGCGGGCAACGACTGCGCAGGACGCGGGCGCGTGCAACGCGCTGCCGCATATTCTGCTGATCGACGACGCCCCTGAAGATATCCGTGCCACGCTCATTCTGCTCAAGACCCAGCCCTGGCGCGTTTCGGTGGCCAGCGATGCCCATCAGGGCTATCAACGGGCACTCGCCCTGGGCCCGGACCTGATCGTGCTGGATGTTCACATGCCACACATGGACGGCTTCAGCCTGTGCAGGTTGTTACGCGAGGCGCCGGCCACCCGGCATACGCCGATCCTGTTCCTGTCATCGGCAAATACCTCACTGGAACGCCTCGAAGGGCTGGCCGTGGGCGCGGTGGACTACATCCCCAAATCCTATGCGCCCGAGGAAGTCCTGGCGCGCATCAGGATTCATCTGCAATTGACCTGGCGAGCGCCGCCGCCCCTTCAGGCCAGCCTGACCGAGCCAGCACCGCAAGGCGATGAAATCGTGTTGAGGGCGGCCATGCGAGTGATTGAACACCAACTGGACGACATACCTTCCCTGCCCTGCCTTGCGCAAAAAGTCGGCACCCATGAAAAACGCCTCTCCGCGATTTTCCGTGAGCATTTGGGGCTGACCGTGTTCGCCTACATTCGCGATGCAAGGCTGCGTCGTGGCCAGGCACTGCTCTGCGAAAGCGCCATGAGTGTGCAGGACGTGGCCGAACTGGTGGGCTTTCGCAATGCGTGCAACTTCGCCACCGCATTCCGCCAGCGAATCGGCATGACGCCCAGTCAGTTTCGCCAGCACGCCCTGGGCAACGAGCACGCCTGATGCGGCTTCTACAGTTCCTGTTGCTGACGCTGGCATTGTTATCCGCAGGCCTGCTGCGCGCCGCCCCCGTGGATATCTGCCAGGCCGAGCACCTGGACCTGATGCCCATGCTGCACATTTTCGAGGACACCCAGGCCAGCTTGAGCGTGCAAGACGTTGCTCGACTGCCCGAAGCGCGTTTCGCCGCCACACGCCCAGGCTGGCCGACCCAAGGCTATAGCCGCTCCGCATTCTGGTTGCGCGTGCAGTTCACCAACGCGAGCGATGTGGCGTGTTCGCGCCTGCTGGTGGTCGGGGCGCCGCGCCTGGAAGACATCCGCGTCTACCAGCGCGCCGATGGACAGTGGAGCGATGCACACGCCGGTAGCGCCCACCCCCTGACCGAATGGCCCCAGCCCCCCGCGCGTCAGCCTGCGTTCCCGATCTCGCTGGCCGCGCGGGAAAACGTCACTGTGCTCATCCGCGTGACGAGCCATTTCCAAATGCTGCTGGAGCCGCAACTGTGGTCCGAACCGGCACTGCTGCGCAGTCAGCAACAGACCTACCTGAGCGACGGACTCACCCTTGGCATTGTCCTGCTGGTCGTCCCGTTCGGCCTGATCGTCGGCTGGATCCTGCGCTCCCGATTGCTGAGCGTGAACGCGGGCGCGGTGCTCAGCTACATCCTGCTGACCTGCATCCTCAATGGCTACCTGGTCTACTGGCCCGCCGCGCTGGGCTGGACGCGCGAGTGGCTGACCTGCGCCAGCGCGGTCTCGTTCATCCTGTTCCTGGCCTATATGCGTGTGCTGTTGCAGGTATCGCACCTGCCCAGAGCCATTGGCTGGAGCTATTGGGTGCCCCTGTCGGGCTGCCTTCTGGGCCGGCTCTGGTGGCTGAACGTCGATCCGGTCCAGGGCGCACAACTCATCCAATGGTCACTGATGAGCTTTTATGCCGTGTTGCTCGCCACGTTAGTCATGGCCTGGCGCAGACGCCTGCGTTACAGCTCGATGGCCTGGCTGGTGCCGGGGCTCTTGCTGGGCCAATTGCTGATGCGGATTTTTTTCCCTCAGGAACAGCTGCCCTGGCAGTCGCCGCACAGCAAATACAGCTTATCGTCCACGCTGGCAGGCGTGGCGTTGCTGGTGTGCACCTTGATCATGGAAGTCGCGCGCAGCCGCGACCGTGAAAAGCACGCGCTGTCCAGCCTCGAACACCAACGCCAGGCCGAGCACGAACGCCTGGAAAGCACCGTCGCGCTGCGCACCGCGCAGTTGCGCGAATCGCTGGCGGCGCGCAGCGCCCTGATGGCGCGGATCAGCCACGACCTGCGCTCGCCGCTGGTGCGCATCATCGACTATGCGCGCCTGCTGCACGCCGGGCCGAACCGCGATTACCAAGCCACGATCGAACGCAATGCCCGCCAGCAACTGGAACTGATCGATGAAATGCTCGAATTTTCCCGTGGCGAACTGGAGCACATGCAACTGAGCCTCGCGCCGGGTTACCTGTACGGCTTCCTCAAGGAGATCGCCGATGAGGCCGGCTTTCTGGCCGCGCGCCAGGGCAACACTTTCGAAGCGGTGCTGGCAGATGACCTGCCGCCACTGGTCGAGGCCGACTTCACACGTCTTCGGCAAATCCTCATGAACCTGCTGGCGAACGCGGCAAAGTTCACCCGCGACGGCCAGATCCGTTTCGAAGTGAGCGCTCAGCCGGGCGCGACTGCCGAGCGCGTGGAGCTGTACTTCAGCGTGATCGACACCGGTATCGGCATCGACCCACACGAATTCGAACACCTGCTGCAACCGTTCCGCCGTGGCCGCAATGCGCAGCACCATGAGGGCAGCGGGCTGGGCTTGTCGATTGTCACTCAGTTGCTGGCGCACATGGACAGCCGGCTCGAACCGCACGCCAGTGAACGGGGCGGCAGCCACTTCAGTTTTCGCCTGCGACTCAACTGCGCCGGGGAGCAGGATCTGGAACTGGGCATCGTCGACAACAACGCCGCGCCGCTCGACGGCCGGGGCAAGCATGTTCTGCTGGTAGATGACGTAGAGCAGAACAGCGAATGGCTGTATGACCTGCTGGCTGGCTACGGTTTTGACGTGAGCATGGCGGCGGACGGCGAAGCTGCCTTGGCCTGCCTGGCCGCACAACCGGTCGACCTGCTGATCAGCGACCAGATGATGCCCGGCATGGACGGCTGGGAACTGCTGCGGCAGGTGCGCAATCACTGGGGCCCTCTTCCCGTGATGCTGTATTCGGCGGTCCCGCCCCGCAGGCCGCAGGATTATCCGGATGCCCTGGCGTTCGACGCAGTACTGCTCAAGCCCGCCGACAGCCGGGAATTGCTGGCCTGGGTCAAGACGCTGGCCTGCCCGGACACGGTGCGTCGCGAGATGGCCAGGGAGGTTTAGCATGCCGGGTCCAGGTTATCGGCTGCTCTGGGTTGGCTGCCTTGCGGCACTGCCCTGGGCGCCGGCAAATGCCGGGGCTGAGGCACCCGGCCCGCTCACGCTGGATGAATCAACCGTCACCGCCAGGCGCCGTGAAGAGGCGGTGCAAGACGTGCCGATCCCGATCAGCGTACTCTACGGTGATCAATTGGACGAGGCCGGCCTGCACCGGTTCCAGGACATCCAACAGCGGGTACCCGGTCTGGTGGTGTCCGGTCATGACGCCCGCTTCGCCGGGTTCGGACTGCGCGGCTTGGGCGCCACCACCTACAACGATGGCCTGGAAGGCAGCGTCGGCACCTACGTCGATGGCGTTTACCAGGCGCGCCAGGGCATGGCCTTCACCGAGTTGATGGACATCGAGCGCATCGAAGTCCTGCGCGGGCCGCAAGGCACCTTGTTCGGCAAAAACACCAGCGCCGGCGCGCTGAGCATCATCACGCGCCCGCCAACCTTTGACCCCGAAGCCAACCTCGAAGCCAGCCAGGGCGAGCGCGGTTTGCGGGAATATCGCGGCGTTATTTCCGGGCCGCTGCAGGGTGACGTACTGGCCGGGCGACTCAACGTTTTCAACCGTTCGGTCGATGGCGCCGTGCGCAACCTGCAGGATGGCACCCGCCTTGGCGACGCCGACAGCCAGGGCCTGCGCGGGCAACTGCTGTGGACGCCAGACCCGGATTTCAGCGCGCGCCTGATCGCCGACCATGCCGAGCAAAACGAGGCCGGCAATGTACTGCTGGCCAATCATTACAGCGCCCAGACGCGCCAGCGCGCCAAGTTCCTTGGCTATTCGCTGGCAGAGCCTTCCCCTTACCGGCGCGAGACACGCATCGACGCACCGGGCCGACCGCGGACTCTGCAGAACGGCGTGTCATTGGAATTGAACCGGGACTTCGATCAGGCCATGCGTTTTACCAGCATCACCGCCTACCGCGACTGGGACTACCGCGCTACCCGCGACGGCGACAGCACGGCGCTGTCGGTGGCCGAGTCCGCAACCGCGCTGGATCACCGGCAGTTCAGCCAGGAATGGCGTCTGTCGGGCACCGCAGGCCCGTCCATCGACTATGTCGCCGGGCTCTATTACCTGCGTCAGCAGCTCCACCGCAGGATCGACGTCGAATTCGGCAAGGACGCCGCACCATGGTTCGTCGGCGACCAACTGGCGTCGTTGAAAAAAAACTATGGCATTGCCTTCACCGCGCCAGACCAGGTGCCGGCCATGCTGCTGGAGGGCGCCCGGCAACGGTACGATGGCGAGCAGAAAAGCGAAAGCCGCGCCCTTTTCGGCCAGGTTTCCTGGCGTCCGATTGATCCGCTGGAACTCACCGGCGGCCTGCGCTACAGCCAGGAGCGCAAGGACGGCTGGATCGCGCGCGACGTCAGTAACCTCGCCCCGCTGAATGGATTACCACAGGCTTTCCAGGCGGGCGGGCAATTGCTGCGTGGGATCGCGCTCGGCGGTGGTTATTACCGTGACGACTCGATTGAAGAGAACAGCCTGTCCAGCCTGCTCAGCGCCAGTTACCGCTTCAACGATGCCGTGATGGGCTACGTCAGTGGGTCGCGGGGCTACAAGGCCGGCGGAATCAACTTCGACGTGGTCGGCCCGTTTACCGCCCCCACGTTCGCACCGGAGCGCGCCACGGCCCTGGAACTGGGCGTGAAGACGCGCTTCTGGGAGGACCGCGCCATGCTCGACCTTGCCGTCTACCAGACCGACGTCGACCACTACCAGGCGCTCACCTACAGCCCGCCGACCTCGCTGTTCGCGCCACCGCTGCGCGACAACCTGATCAACGTCGGCAAAGTCCGCCTGCGCGGCATCGAACTGGATTCGGCCTGGCAACTCACCGCCCCACTCACCGCACGCCTGGGCCTGGCCTGGAACGATGCGCGCTACCGCAGCTTCCCCAACGCCCCGTGCCCACCGGCCTCGGGCCAATGGACCTGCGACCTCAGCGGCGATCGTCTCTACAACGCGCCGCAATGGAGCTTCAGCGCCGGCCTGGCCCACGTCCACTCGCTGGCGTATGGATTGCAAGCCTACAGCGGTATCGACTACAGCTTCAGGACCGGTTACTACGGCACCCTCGAAGGTGGCGAAGGCAGCTATCAACCCAGCTACGGCCTCACCAACCTGCGCCTTGGGTTACGCAGCCAGGACCGTGCCTGGGAAGTGGAAGGCTGGGTGCGCAACGTCTTCGAACGCCAGTACATTAGCGCCGTGTACTCATTGCTCGGCGCCGGTGACTACGGCGTCATGACGGGCAGCGAACGAACCGTGGGCACCACCGTCAGGCTTCGCTACTGACCCATAGGTATCTACACAACGCTGTAGCACCCAACGCTAACCACGATGCGCAGCGAGCCCTCTTGATCTTGATCTTGATCTGCTTTTGATCTTGATCTCAGGCGCCCCGTTAAACCACGCTGGCCGAACGCAGGCTTGAATCCGTGGGCAACCCGGCAGGACGCCGGGTTAGCCG